>NZ_JASPFK010000001.1:2500-302500 GCF_036855935.1 Sphingomonas sp. LR60
TAATATCTGGCTGAGATTAATCACCCGCACCGATTGACCGTAGCGGCGCTATGCCGAGTGGTTGGGTGGGCCGTGCAAGCGGCTCAGCTGATCCAGCGCTGTTGTTGGTGGTGTGGGCTCTCAAGCGTGAGGTAAGGGCAATTCGTGGATGCCTTGGCGCATACAGGCGATGAAGGACGTGGCACGCTGCGATAAGCTGCGGTGAGGTGTGAGCAACCTTTGACCCGCAGATTTCCGAATGGGGAAACCCACTCATCCTGATTATCTGACTTTGGTCAGGTAATTGGGAATTTGAGTATCTCGATACTGAATACATAGGTTTCGAGAAGCGAACCCGGGGAACTGAAACATCTCAGTACCTGGAGGAAAAGACATCAACCGAGATTCCGTTAGTAGTGGCGAGCGAACGCGGACCAGGCCAGTGCCTTGATTTCAACTAGCAGAACGAACTGGAAAGTTCGGCCGTAGCGGGTGACAGCCCCGTATGCGAAAGTGATGATCAAGGACTCGAGTAAGGCGGGACACGTGTAATCCTGTCTGAACATGGGGGGACCACCCTCCAAGCCTAAATACTCGTATGCGACCGATAGCGAACTAGTACCGTGAGGGAAAGGTGAAAAGCACCCCGATGAGGGGAGTGAAACAGTACCTGAAACGGATTGCCTACAAGCAGTTGGAGGGTCCTTGAGGCCTGACAGCGTACCTCTTGCATAATGGGTCTGTGACTTAATGTTTCAAGCGAGCTTAAGCCGATAGGTGTAGGCGCAGCGAAAGCGAGTCTGAATAGGGCGACATAGTTTGAAGTATTAGACCCGAAACCCGGCGATCTATGCATGACCAGGATGAAGGTGTGGTAACACACACTGGAGGTCCGAACCGATTAACGTTGAAAAGTTACCGGATGAGTTGTGCTTAGGGGTGAAAGGCCAATCAAGCCGGGAAATAGCTGGTTCTCCGCGAAAACTATTGAGGTAGTGCCTCGGATGGACACCCTAGGGGGTAGAGCACTGGATGGATGCGGGGGTCGCGAGATCTACCAACTCTAACCAAACTCCGAATACCTAGGAGTGATATCCGGGAGACAGACGGCGGGTGCTAAGGTCCGTCGTCAAAAGGGAAACAGCCCTGACCTACAGCTAAGGTCCCCAAGTCACGTCTAAGTGGGAAAGCATGTGGGAATCCCAAAACAACCAGGAGGTTGGCTTAGAAGCAGCCATCCTTTAAAGAAAGCGTAACAGCTCACTGGTCTAGCTAAGGGTTCCTGCGGCGAAGATGTAACGGGGCTCAAGACGTGCACCGAAGCTTAGGGTGTGTCCCAGACTTGATCTGAGGATACGCGGTAGCGGAGCGTTCCGTAAGCCTGCGAAGCGATCTGGTAATGGGTCGTGGAGGTATCGGAAGTGCGAATGCAGACATGAGTAGCGATAAAGAGGGTGAGATGCCCTCTCGCCGAAAGACCAAGGGTTCCTGCGCAAGGCTAATCCGCGCAGGGTGAGCCGGCCCCTAAGACGAGCCCGAAGGGGGTAGTCGATGGGAACCACGTTAATATTCGTGGGCCTGGTGGTGTGTGACGGATGGCGTGTGTTGTCAGCTCTTAACGGATTGAGCTGGCTTCGAAGCTGTCCCGGGAAATAGCCCCACCGTATAGACCGTACCCGAAACCGACACAGGTGGTCAGGTAGAGTATACCAAGGCGCTTGAGAGAAGTGTCCTGAAGGAACTCGGCAAATTGCCTCCGTACCTTCGGAAGAAGGAGGCCCCATGTAGGCGCAAGCCATCATGGGGGGCACAGGCCAGGGGGTAGCGACTGTTTAGCAAAAACACAGGGCTCTGCTAAGTCGGCTTCAAGACGACGTATAGGGCCTGACGCCTGCCCGGTGCCTGAAGGTTAAGTGGAGGGGTGCAAGCTCTGAAATGAAGCCCAGGTAAACGGCGGCCGTAACTATAACGGTCCTAAGGTAGCGAAATTCCTTGTCGGGTAAGTTCCGACCTGCACGAATGGCGTAACGACTTCCCCACTGTCTCCAGGACATGCTCAGCGAAATTGAATTCTCCGTGAAGATGCGGAGTACCCGCGGTTAGACGGAAAGACCCCGTGCACCTTTACTGCAGCTTCAGAGTGGCAGTGGACAAGAACTGTGTAGCATAGGTGGGAGGCTTTGAAGCATTGGCGCCAGCCGGTGTGGAGCTACAGGTGAAATACCACCCTGTTGTTGTCTATTGTCTAACCTCGTACCGTGAAACCGGTACAGGGACCCTCTGTGGCGGGTAGTTTGACTGGGGCGGTCGCCTCCTAAAGAGTAACGGAGGCGCGCGAAGGTGGGCTCAGGCCGGTTGGAAACCGGCTGTTAGAGTGCAATGGCATAAGCCCGCCTGACTGCGAGACTGACAAGTCGAGCAGAGACGAAAGTCGGTCATAGTGATCCGGTGGTCCCTCGTGGAAGGGCCATCGCTCAACGGATAAAAGGTACGCCGGGGATAACAGGCTGATAACCCCCAAGAGCTCATATCGACGGGGTTGTTTGGCACCTCGATGTCGGCTCATCACATCCTGGGGCTGGAGCAGGTCCCAAGGGTTTGGCTGTTCGCCAATTAAAGTGGTACGTGAGCTGGGTTCAGAACGTCGCGAGACAGTTTGGTCCCTATCTGCCGTGGGCGTCGAAATTTGAGAGGAGTTGACCCTAGTACGAGAGGACCGGGTTGAACGTACCTCTGGTGTACCTGTCGTCGTGCCAACGGCGCAGCAGGGTAGCTATGTACGGACGGGATAACCGCTGAAAGCATCTAAGCGGGAAGCCTCCCTCGAGATAAGATTTCACAGGACGGTCGGAGACCACGACCTTGATAGATCGGATGTGGAAGCGCGGTAACGCGTGAAGCTAACCGATACTAATCGTCCTATTCGCGCTTGAGAGCACACACCCCCAACAACAGCGTTGGATGCGGGTGATGACATCCAGCCAGTAAATCAGTGCATCGATTTTGAACCAGATCCTCCCGGCCGCAAAACCGGGAAGAACTTATGTGCAGGCTCCATTGCCTGGTGGCCATAGCGTCGGTGAACCACCCGATCCCATCCCGAACTCGGCCGTGAAACCCCTCTGCGCCAATGGTACTATCGCTCAAGCGATGGAAGAGTAGGTCGCCGCCAGGCATTGCAGCTCGCACATAAAAAGAACCCATTCACTCTCCCTACACCTCGGCGCGGGGTGGAGCAGCCCGGTAGCTCGTCAGGCTCATAACCTGAAGGTCACAGGTTCAAATCCTGTCCCCGCAACCATCCATACCACAACAGCCCCGCCTCGATAGAGACGGGCCTGTTGTGCGTTTGGCGCGCACGCTTCCTCCGCGAACGCCAGCATCCGGTACAGGTCACCGTACAGCTGGATGGGGCGGCGCTTGCCACCACGCGCGCTGCCTGGCTGCACCACGATCTTCTCGATGAGCGGGCGGATGGTCTGCCGGGCGCTCGCACCGTCGGTGGAGGCGAGGTGCGTGTCGAGCTCGGCAATAGCGCGCGTGTACAGGCTCTCGTAGTTCGCCGGCAGGCGCACGACCGGCGACGCTGGCGTTGCAGCAATGATCTTCTCCAGTCGCCGTTCCTCGGCTTCCAGATCCTTTACCCGTGTCGTCAGTGCGCGGGGGGCCGTGGCAAGGTCATCGACAAGGCTATCGAACGTTGCCGTATCCGTGATGCCGGTCAATTCAGTGCACACCAGCTCAGGTGGCAACGCAGCAGGCTTTGCGGAGAGCTGAGCCAATAGCGCTGCGCGCGCCGCGGCACTGCGGCTGATCACCGGCAGACGCGATCGCAGGACGCGGAGCAGCTTCGCAGAGAGGCCAATCGTGGTGCGGAAGAAGGAACGCTCCCAACCCCGCCAAAAACCACCCGGATCAAGCGAGACGACGTTGCCGGCCTTCCCCCGGCGAGCCAGTTCCAGCACGATCCGGGCGCCCATCGAGCTGCCCACGACATCGATACCGACAAGATCGTTCGCCACGAGGTAGCGCTCGACGCTGCCGACCAACCCTTCGAACGTACCGCTGTCCTGCTCGGCCGCTGTTGCACCGTGGCCGGGGAGATCGATGGCGATCACCGATCGTTCTGCTGCCAGGTCGTCCAGGATCAACTGCCAAGCACGCCAGCTGCTACCCAAACCATGGATGAGCAGAAGCGGCTTGCCGACGCCGCGAGTGATGTGATGCATGAACCATGATCCCTTCAGGGATCTTCAACGTTCGAACGGCCGTAATGGCTCGCGCATGCAGGAACGCTGCCACGCACGCGTCGGCATGCTTGCTTTGCTAGGTGTTTGATCCCACGGTTTGATGGTGCGATCCTTTCGTTGGAATGGAAGGAAGCCGTATGGGACAGGTACGTCATGGGTGCGCCACGACCACGCACGCCGTCCGAGCAGCAATACAGCGATCGCAAGCTTCGCTCGCGACGCTGAGCCGGGAACTCGGGATCAACCCGAAGACGGTCGCGAAGTGGCGTAAGAGGGCGACGGTCGAGGACCTGAAGACCGGGCCGAAGGCCCCTCGTTCAACGACCCTGACTGAAGCCGAGGAGGCAATGGTTGTGGCGTTCCGGCGCCACACGTTGCTGCCGCTCGACGACTGCCTCTACGCTCTGCAGCCGTCGATCCCGCACCTGACCCGGTCAGCGCTGCACCGATGCCTACAGCGGCATGGCATCTCCCGCCTGCCGGACATCGAAGGCGACAAGCCGAAGCGGCAGCGCTTCAAGCGCTACCCGATCGGCTTCTTCCACATCGATATTGCCGAGGTGCAGACCGCCGAAGGCAAACTGTACCTTTTCGTCGGCATCGACCGCACCAGCAAGTTCGCGGTCACCCAACTGGTTGAGAAGGCTGACAGGCGGACAGCCTGGGAGTTCCTGGAACACCTGCTGAAAGCCGTGCCTTACCGCGTTCACACGATCCTCACCGATAATGGCATCCAGTTCGCCGAGCAGCCGCGTAATCGCAACACCGCCTGGTCGCGCCAGATGCGCTTCGACATGATCTGCGACGCAAATGGCATCGAGCACCGACTCACGAAACCGAACCATCCATGGACCAACGGTCAGGTCGAGCGAATGAACCGCACCATCAAAGAGGCGACCGTCAAACGCTTCCACTACGAAAGCCACGACCAGTTGCGCACGCACCTCGCCGACTTCATGGCCGCCTACAACTTCGCCCGCCGGCTCAAGACGCTCAGCGGTCTCACGCCCTACGAATACATCGCCAAGATCTGGACGTCAGAGCCAGACCGGTTCATCGTCGACCCGATCCACCAAATGCCAGGACTAAACACCTAACGGCGGTCAAGGTGCGTCGACCATGAGCCGCGCAGCACAGATCGAGGAAACCGCGGCACGCTGGGTCGCCCGCCGGGAAGGCGGCGACTGGTCGGCCGAGGATGAGGCCGAACTCGCCGCCTGGCTCGACGAGCAGCTGGCGCACAAGGCGGCCTTCTGGCGATTGCAGCACGGCTGGGCCGCCGCCGATCGCGTCGGCGCACTGGGCTTCCAGACCAGAGAACCGCGCATTCGCCGCATCAGGATTTGGCCTGCCCTCAGGACGATCGGTCCCCGCGCGGGCAGCGCCATCGCCGCATCATTGGCCGTGGCGATCGGCGTCGGCACCTATGCTTTGCGATCGCCCGACGAGCGCCTCGTGGCTGTCCCGCAGATCGCGGTTCAGACGCCGGTCGGCGTCCAGCGGACCATCGCGCTGCACGACGGCAGCCGGATCGAGCTGAACACCGCGACGGTCGTGCGAACCGCATCGGCCGGCGACGCGCGCGAGGTCTGGCTCGACAAGGGCGAGGCCTATTTCGACATCGCGCACCGGCCCGACCGTCCGTTCGTGGTCCATGCCGGGCCGCGCACCGTCACCGTGTTGGGCACGCGCTTCACCGTCCGTCGCGAGGGCGAGAAGTTGACCGTCGCCGTGCTGTCCGGCCGCGTCCGCGTCGAGGACGCGACTGCCGGCACCGACGCGCGCGCCGCCGTCATCGGCCAAGGCGACATCGCCTACGCACAATCGCACGGCACCTTGGTCGCCCTCGCCGCGCCCGCACGCGTCAGCGCGATGACCGGTTGGCGTGATGGCTTGCTGGTGTTCGACAACCAGCGGCTGGGCGATGCCGTCGCCGACTTCAATCGCTACACCGACCGCCCGATCCGCATCGCCGATTCCAAGGTGGCGGACATCCGCATCGGCGGCACGTTCCAGATCGGCAACAGCGCCGGCTTCCTGGATCTGCTTCACTCCGCCTACGGCTTGAATGTGCGACCGCAAGGCGATGAGATCGTCGTCCAACCGTAAACCGCCGCCCGATTCGGCCAGTTTTCAAGGCTTGGTAACGCGCGCAAATACGGCCAACGAAGGCGGTGTTGGTGAGAACTTCCTCGCCCACGTTGCCGATCACGAGGGAACCAAGGCGGTTCGCATCAAACTCGATCGATTGGTGGCCGCTTAGCGCTGACCCGAAGCCGAGCGCACCCAGATGAGTCTAGCCGGGGAGGCTCAGCGGTCGTGCCCGTATCGCTCGGCTCCACTGCGACACGTCGGCGGTCAGCAGTTCGGCAGTCCGTCGGATCAGCCGGCGCAGTGAGTCGAATTCCGGCACTTCATCCTGCGCGATCCGGCGCAACGCGATCAGATGCGTCGCCAGCGCGGCGTTGCGCTCCGCGGCACCAGCGAAATCGCCTTGCATGCGGATGCCGTACACCGCCGCGCCGATCGCAGGCAGCGATGCGCTGACGACTGTCACGCCAAGTGGCAGGGCATGTTCGACTCCTGGCTCATGCAGGAGGAACGTCCAGACCAGTTCGATGCCCAGCACGCAAACGCATACCAGGGCGGTAATCGTGAACAGCAGGCCACCGAACCGGTGCAGGCGATGTTCCAGCAGATGCATTCGCCCAGCTTCGCGTTCGACATAGCCGATCTGGTCGTCGAGCAGTGCGATAAGGCTCGCATGCGCCTCGACCAGGTAGCGAGCGTCGATCTTGCCCGAAGGTAAGGCGATCCGGCGCGCGATGTCGCGCCGCTGCCGCCCGGCGCCGGCGCCTTCCTCGGCGCGGACGCCGCGCAAGAAAAGATCGCCGAGCGGAGCGGACACCGCGAGGCAGCGAAGCTCTTCTGCCAGCGTCCGCGCCTCAAGCCAGCGCCCGTGCCAGCCAGCGCGCGAGCCCCAGCGTGTGATGATGAGGATAAGCGCGATCGAGGTGAATTCGCCTGCGGCAAGCAGCGGCTTTATCGCCGTCGGGACGACCAGTCCGAGCAACGCGAGCGTCACCGAGAAGGCGGCGAGCGCAAAGCTGCTGACGAAGGCGCTACGGAACAGCTGGGCGGCGAGACTTGCCTTGCAGTCGGCGGTGTCGAAGCGGGGCCAGAGCTGTTCGTCGATGCGGGTCTGCAACGTCTTGGCTGGGTGGGCGGCGACGATGCGGGTCGGCGGGCAGGGGCGCCGCAGGTCGGCGAAGCGGATCCGCCGCACACCCGTGACGGCCAGCAGCAGCGGATAGGCGATCGCCAGTAGCGGCGGCGCATCTCTGCTAACCCGCTGAGTTGTAGCATCTATTGGAACCGAAGAGAGCCGCGTCATGAGGCGTGGAAGGTCGGCGAGCGTCCCGCGCGCAACGGTATCCACGGCCTCCAGCCCCGACTCATGATCGTTCAGCCCGCTCCACAGCAACAGTGGCGCGCGCGAGCCGTCGGGGCGCAGGACGATCACCGGGACTGCCTGCGCGACCGCCTCTGCGACGATTTGCGCTGCGCCCCCGCGACCGCGTGGCGGACCGCCGTCCCAAATGGCGATCAGGATGTCGCTTTGCGTCAGCATCACGCGACCGGCGCGCTCGTAAGCGGCGGCTTCGCCGCCGGGCTCGTCGCGTTTCCCCGGCAATTCGAGGATGTTGGCGGAGAGATCCAGACGGCGGTGGAATTCCCGCGCGGCGGCTTCGTCGAAGTCCGTCGCATAGTCTTCCCGCGCGAACGGTAGGATCGTATCGAGCTGCCATCCTGTCGCGAGTGCGGCGTCGGCGGCGAGCATGTCGGCGCCCTCGGCGAGGCTGCCGACAAGACGGAAGCTATTGTTCGGCCCCGACTTTTCGAGCGCGCACATCAGCTCGGCAAGCTGTTCGCGCAGCTTTGCGAGGTCGACATCGATCAGTCGGTCGGGGCGATGACCGGTGATCCCGACCGCAACCGGAGCTATTTCGGAGGACATGCCGGTCAAGTCACTGACGTGCAATGCTTTCAAGCCGTAATCCGCCGACCGCCGCGCCGCCGCAACGCGCCGCCGATGACGCCGAAGCCGAGGATCATGGTCATCCATGTCGTGGGTTCGGGAACACCGGATGTGCCCGCGGTGTCGATCAGACTGGGAATATAGTTGCCGACATAGGTGATCGGGGCATTGGGCGGCGGCGTTTCGATGGTCCGATCGCTGCCCGAGGCCATGAACGCGAAGGGAATGAGGCTCGCCTCATAGTCGCGCGTGATCACCGCATGGACACCGCCATCGATCGTAGGATCGTTGGCGAACAGCATGCGGGCGGCGTTCTCGGTGCCACCACCCGTATTTCGTGGATCGCCGAAGATAACTTGCGCCGCATTGCAATTCAGGATGTCGACGCACGTGTTGAAGGACTTGACCGTATATGACGCGGTGTAATCCACGAAGAAGGTCTGGCCCGTGAAAATGCCTCCGAGCTCCACCCCCAGCGGCGTGGCGCTCCAGTCATAATATTGACCGGCACCACCGTTATCGCCCTTGCGGGTGTCAGTGAAGGGGTCGGTGACCCCGTCAGCCGTGACGCGCAAGCCGAACACGTCGGAATTGCCGGTCGCGGAATACAGCTCGGTCGGTCTACCGATGGTTCCGTCAGCCGAAACGTTGGTTCTGCTCACCGTGAAGTCGAACGATGCCGCCGTGTTCTCGTAGCTTCCGATGCCGACGAGTGCGAGATGTCCCGGCGTGATCAACGAGTCGAAGCGAAGACCTTCCAGATTTCCAGCGTCGTCGACTGAAACCTCGAAGCGGATGTTGGTGCTGGACGTGATCTGACACTGGCCGACGCAATAATCGTTGTGGAGAAAGTAGAAGCTGTCCTTCGTCACCTGACCCGTATAGTCCACGCCAAGTTGCGATGAAGGATCGGGGCGCCGGTCCGATTGCAGGATGCGCCCCTGGCTCCCACCCGTGGTGGAGGATGGTGGCTGACCATCAAAGGTATAAGAATACAAATTGGTGACGCTGACGCTGCGGATCGAAATGCCCGGGACGAAGTCGGCCGCGGACGCCGGAGTCGCAATAGCGGCTGCGAGCGCGGCGGCCGTTATCGAGCACAGGGATCGAGATACCAGCTTTTCCATAAAACCCCCCAGTTTTCCGATCATTAACCCTTTTTAATAACGGAGAAAAGCCCCAGTACCGGCTCATTTTCGTGGGTCATCTTCACCACGCCTGTATCGCGCAGCAGCTATTCGACGGCAGCTTCAGATGCCGGTTTGACACAGTCTTCGCAGTGTCCCGAGTGCCGGATCTGCTGAATTGAGGCGAAGGCGAAGCGCGAGTGCCGCGTGACAATCCTTCGAGGCATCGGCGGCCCGCCCAGCGGCAGTAAGTATTCTTGCGCGCAAGGTCAGAAGTTCGGCCTGATCGGGATCGTCGGGACCATATTCGCGATCATAAATGGGCTTTACGATCGCCACCCGATCAAGGGCCTTTTCAGGGTGATTGGCGGCGAGCTCGGCTTCCGCGGCGTAAAATTGTACGTCCGCGACTCGCGTGCTGTTGGCGCCGTAGACTTTGCTGTAGAGTTCGATTGCCCGCGCGAAGCTGCGAATGGCCGCGTCTGGCTCACCTGCTCTCGTGAGCACGCGTCCATCCAGGATGAGTGCCGTGCCGATAAGCGGATGAAGCGGATCGAGGATGCGCTGATAAATTGCCAGAGCTTCATCAATCCGCGTCTTTGCAGACGTCACTCGACCGGCTTCGAGATCCGCACGTGCCTGATTACGAATAGCATCGGCGGTGCGGACATGATTGCGGCCGTATTTTTCAAGATACAGGCGAGCCGCTCGCGAGAAGACGACTTCCGCCTGCCTGCCGTTTTCGGCTTGCAGCAGGTTTTCACCCTGATTCAGTAGCGCTCGAGCAGTATCGTCGCGATGATCGCCAGGAAGGGCGGCATATAATTGCGCGGCCTTGCCCAAACGCCCTGCGGCTTCCTGATAGCGTGCTTTAAGCGTCGCTACGCGTCCTCGGCTTTCAGTTGTTTCGGCATCGAGTTCCTCGGCGTTCGGCGACCTGCTGTCGTAACTCTTGCTTGCAGCGTCGATCGCCTGTGTGCTCGCGCCGGCATCACCCCGTTGTCGATAGATTCGAGCCATCATGAGCAGCGTCCGCGCGCGCTCCTCGCCCTTGGCCGGCAATCGCGCCAAGGCAAGGTTGAGGTCGCGCTCCGCCTCCTCAGCGACGCCGAGGTTCGTGTAGATCTCCCCGGTCGCGCGCAGCAAGCGCGCGCTGACGCCCGGTTCGTCGGCCAGCTCGTTGGCCGCACGGTGACTGGCGCGATCGAGGATGGTCAGCGCAGTGATCGTGCGGGGATTCTCCGTCGCCGGGTTGGCGATCTGGAAGGTGCCGATCAGGAAATCGAGGCTCTTGTCGGCGAGTTCGCGCTGGCGGACGGCGACGCGGCGCTGTCCCTCGGCGTAGATGGCGAGGCCGACCGTCACCGCCGCCACGACGAGCGATGCGGCGGTGATCCACATCAGCCGGCGTTGGCGGCGCGCGGCGTCGCGGCGGGCCAGCGCGTCGAGCGGCACCCCCGCAACACCGGCGATCAGCTTGAGCGCCGCCAGCCGCCGACCATCCTTGCCGGGCCGGATGTCGGCAGCGATCGGCTCGGCGGGGGTAGCGGACAGGTTCTGGTCGGCGCCGAGTTGAAAGCGCAACGCGGGCGGGAAGCATTCGCGCTCGTCGCCGGCATAGGGCTCGCCCGATACGATCAGGGCCAGCGTGCGATGTTCGCCGTGGAGCCGCTTGAAGCTGAGGATCTCTTCGTTGACCCAGCGCGACTGCGCCGCTTTGGGGCTGCACAGCACGATCTGGAAGCGCGAGGCGGCCAGCGCGGCGCGCAATTCCGTGCCGAGATCGCCGCTTGCCGCCAGTTCGTCCCGGTCACGGAACGAGGGCAGGAGTTTGCGCTGCACCGGCCCGAAGCTGCTTGCCGTGCCGACGAGCGCACGCGGCATCCGGAACGTTTCGAGACGACGATGCAGCCAGCGCGCGGCGGATGCGTCGGCGTGGCTGTAGCTGATGAAAGCGGCGTATCGTTCAGTCATGAGGCCGCACCGCCGGGGCAGAGCCTTGGCAAGCCATGACGACTCGTCACCTGCTGATCCCCCCGATCATCAGTGGCGGTTCAAGAGTGGCAGATTTGGATTAGACGTCAATATCCGGGGGATAGCGGGCGCTGGCGCAACGCTTTGGCGCGCCCAGCCATCACGATCTCAGCCGAGAAGGATGCGGGCGCGCCAGGTGCCGGTCCGGGATGACGAAAGCGCGTCGCCGTCAGCGATAGCGCCCCATCGTCACCTTCAACACCTGCGGCCGGTCGATCAGATTGATGCCATAGTCGGTCTGGTCGCCGTTCAGGACCCGTGACGTCACCCACCGCCCCTTTTCGAAGGCGCCTTCCTCGACCCGTAGCATCATCGCACCGGGGGCCTTGTCCGCCGCCTCGATCTGGACGCGGACATGGTCGCCGACGATCAGGAATTCGTCGGGGGAGAGTTGCGCCACGGCCATCCCGCCGATCGGCTCGTTCGCCCATGGGGCGGGATCGGCCTTGAGCCACGTCCAGTCGCGCATCCCGAACTGCCATTCGCCCCACGACGCCTTGATCGTCCATGCTCCCATCCGCGTCGACTGCGCGGTGTTGTCGTCGGGCTTGGCGACGCCCCACGTCGGGCGTTCGTAGGCGATCCGCGCCCAGTCGCGCATGATCGTCCCGAACATTCCATAGGCGAGCGCCAGCGGCGCCAGCGTCGCGTCGCTCAGATCGCGGGCGCCGAGCGGGAAATTGAAATAGCCGCTGTCATCCATTCCGAACGGCGCATAGCCGATCCCACCTCGACCGAGCGTGGCGTAGACATAGCGGTGGAAGTCGCGCGCGTTGCCGACCTCGGGCACCATCAAAGCGTTGTCGGGGCGCGCATATTTATCGAGATACGCGGTCGCGTTGGCGCTCTTGCGATCATAGATGTCGGGCGCGGCGAAATCGACGTGCGGGGCGGCGGCCTTCCAGATGTCGAGCACGTCCTGCTGCGGGCCACCGCTCGCCACGCCGTCCGGATCGGGAACGTTCGAGGGTCCAGCGAGCGCGGCATTGACGTACATCGGCAGCGGCTTGATCGCCTTGCCCGCCGCGGCGATCGCATCGACGTAGGAGGCGACGTACCATGTGTTGAAGGCGCGATCGGCCTGCGCGCCGAATACCTGCGTCCAGGTGCCGTTGCGGCCGACCCGCTTGGCGAGCGGCGCGGGAATCGCCTTGGCGAACAAGGCGTTCGCGGCGGCGGAATAATCGCGCGGGTTGCGGTAGCTGCCGGTTTCGTTTTCTGGCTGGACCATGATGACGGTGTGCTGAGGATCATGGTCGCGCAGATATTCCATGACCTTGACGAAGGCGGCGCGATCCGCCGCCAGCGTCGCCGCGCCATGCGCGCTGAGCACACCGTGATCGCTACCATCGCGCTTCTTCATTCGCGGGAAACGGCGATTGTCGAGCTTGACCCAATCGGGGGTGTAGCCGGGCGAAGTGTTCTTCCACGTCCCGAACCACAACAGCACGACGCGCTTGTCGTGCGCGCGCGCCTGATCGAGCAGTTGCTGGAGGAAGGAGAGGTCGAAGCGACCTTCCTGCGGCTCCACCTGTTGCCAGGCGATCGGCACCTCGACGGTGTTGGCGTGAATGCGATCGAGCACCGACCAGGTGGTCTTCAGTGCCTCCGCATAGTTGCTCGAATTGTTGACCTGCCCGCCGAGGATCGTGAACGGCGCGCCATCGACGATCAGCGCATGGCGACCGTTGCGGCTCTCCAATCGCGGAAGCTGCGCCGTCGCGGCGGTCGTGGTCGCGAGCATTAGCCCCGCGGTAAAGATGGTTCGTCCGATCATGTCCTCTCCCGTCACCTCGGTCGAGGCTGACTTGTGCGGCGGATCATCCTGCCGCAAAGGAATGGTAGCGCTACGAACGCTGAGCGCAACGGGGAGTGGGTGATGATCGAGCAGGCGGATCGGATCGGGACGACGCGCGCGTGGCGTGCCGCACTGTTGGGGGCCGCGGCGCTCACCGCCATTCCCGCGACCGCTGCGCCGCTCGCCACGCTCGATCGCAATGGCGCATTGGTCGCCGTCGAGCCCTACGCACCGAACATCGTGCGCGTGACGATCGCGCTGGATCGCGCGCTCGCCGATGCACCGCCGGGCGATGGCCCGAACGCCAGCGCCGACGCCGCCGGCTGGCAGCATCGCAGCGACGCGAGCGGCGACGTATTCGCCTCCTCCGCGATGACCGTCACCGTCAAGGCGCAGCCGTGGCCGGGCGCACCGTCGCAGATGCAGCGCTATTTCGCGCCATCGCTGCCGCCGGTGTCGATCAGCTTCGCGGACGGCGGCGGCCGCGCTTTGACCGAGATGAAGGGGTGGGAGCGTGCGCCGCACACCGTGACCGGCGAACAGACCTTCAAGGTCGGCGCGAGCTTCTCGGTCCAGCCGGACGAGCATTTTTATGGCCTTGGCCAGAACCAGGAGGGGACGCTCGACCTCAAGGGTCGAACGATCGATTGCCGGCACAATTACGACGCGCCGGCCGGCGAGACGGTGTGCGTACCGTTCATGGTGACGAACAAGGGCTATGGGATCGTCTGGGACAATCCCTCGGCGCTTACGGTGTCGGCGGGGCTCAACAACGCCACGCATTTCCAGTCGAACGTCGGCGAGCGCGTGTCGTTCTTCGTCATTTCCGGCGCGACCACCGACCAGCTCTATGCGGGTTATGCCAAGCTGACCGGCACCACGCCGCTGCCGCCCAAGGCGGCGTTCGGGCTGATCCAGTCCAAGGCGCGCTACGAGACGCAGAAGGAGCTGCTCGACGTTGCCGACGGCTATCGGCGGCGTGGCTATCCGCTCGACGTGATGGTGCTCGACTGGTTCTATTGGACGCGGATGGGGCAGCTCGACATTGATCGGAACTTCTTCCCCGATCCCAAGGGGATGAACGACGCGCTCAACGCCAAGGGAATGCGCTCGATCATCAGCGTGTGGCCGCGGTTCGAGAAGGAGTCGCGCTATTACGACATGCTGGCGGCGAAGGGATGGCTGCTCCACCACAAGGACGGCACGCCGGTCGACGGATTGGCGGTGCGCTCCGATCGTGCCGGGGCGCTGATCGATTCGACCAACCCGGAGGCGCGCGCGTGGTTCTGGGAGAAGCTGCGCGACAATATCGGGTCGCAGGGCTTCGACTGGTTCTGGCTCGACGAAACCGAGCCGGACCTCGTGCCCGATGGCTATCATTATTCGATCGGCACCGGCGACCGCTTTCACAACCTGTTCCCGCTGGTCCACACCGGGGTGTGGCGCAGGGGACCGCGCGCGATCGGCCGGATCTGCGCAACCTGATCCTGTCGCGCGCTGCCTATCTGGGCGTGCAGCGGACCGGTGCGCTGTTCTGGTCGTCGGACGTGCAGTCGACCTGGGAAGTGCTCAAGCGGCAGGTGCCGGCCGGTCTGGGCTTCACCGCCAGCGGCATGGCCTATTGGAGCAGCGATACCGGCGGGTGGCAGTGGCCGAACGGTCCGGCCGCGCAACGCCCGGTGCTGCTCGATCCCGCCGGGGCGACGGCGATGGGCGCGAGCTACACCGATTATCCCGAGCTGTTCGCGCGCTGGTTCGCGTATAACAGCTTCACCCCGACGTTGCGCATCCACGGCCAGCGCCCCGCGACCGCGATCTGGGAATATGGCGCGGCGGCCGAGCCGGTGCTCGCGAAGTTCCTGAAGCTGCGCTACGCCTTGATGCCGTACCTCTATTCGCTGGGCTACGGCACCTACAAGACCGGCGCGCCGTTCATGCGCGCGCTGTTCATGGATTTCCCGAACGATCCGAACGTGGTGACGATCGGCGACCAATATATGTTCGGTCCGGCGTTCCTCGTCGCGCCGGTGACCGATCAGGGGATGACCGAGCGCAAGGTGTATCTGCCGGCGGGGGCGGACTGGTATGATTACTGGACGAACCGGCGCTATCCCGGCGGGCAGACGATCACTGCCGCGGCACCGATCGATCAAATCCCGCTGTTCGTGCGGGCCGGATCGATCGTGCCGTTCGGCGCGGCGGTGCCGAGTACCGCGACCAACCAGCCGCTGGAGCAGATCCGCGTCTATCCGGGGCGCAGCACCAGCTTCACGCTGTATGACGACGATGGCACGACCAATGATTACCGCACCAAGGGCGGGCGTAGCGCGACGCTGACATGGGACGATGCCGCCGGACGGCTGAGTGCGTCGGGACGGTTGCCGACCGGGCAGGATGCGGCGCGATTGGTGCAGGTGGTGAAGTAAGGCGACGCCCCGGCCTCCGCCGGGGCGCGCCAGTGCGAGCGTCGCCACGCTCGCACTGGCGGAGACGTTAGCGGCGTTGCGCCTTTTCGCCGTCGATCGACCATTCCCAGAGCGCAGCGCCCGGCGTCGCGACGGTCAGCCGCAGGTAGCGTGCAACGGTGGGGTGACGGAGCATGAGCGGTGACCCCTGCTGCTCGGCGGGGGCGAGCAGCGGAGTCCAGCTCTTGCCGTCGCGCGATGCCTCGACGCCGTAGCTGTAGCTGCGGGTAGCGAACTCGGGGCGCACGCGGCTGCCCTGCACGCGCCGGACGCTGCCAAGATCGGCGACGATCGCGCCGGGCCCGCGCCACAGCGTCGCGTAATTGTCGTCACCGGCCTTTGCCGCCGCTCGATCACCGGCCGGCGTCCAGGACAGGCCGCGGTCGCGCGCGGCGGCGAAATCTGCCACCTGGCTGCCGTGCGTCGGACGGACCCGCGTCAGCGTACCGTCGGCGGCGATCGTCAGCGGATCGACCGCGACCTGCCGCAGCACCGAGTCACCCGGTTGAGGCCACGGCAGCGCCTGCCGGTGGTAGAGGATGTAGCTCCGTCCCTGCGAGCGGAACACCGCGTGGTGGCCGGGGCTGATGATGTCGCGCGCGGCGTCGGTCTGGAGAAGCGGACTGTTCGGCGCCTCGTGGAACGGCCCGAACGGCGTCGCACCGATCGCATAGCGGACCTTGTACGTGTCCTTGGTGGTGTTGCCGTCGCTATAGGTCAGCAAATAGCGGCCGTTCGCCTTCACCATGAACGGGCCCTCGAAGTAATTCTCGGGGGTCACGTCGCGCGGGGCATCGTCGAAGGTGACCATGTCGGGCTTCAGCTTGACGACGAAGCAATGGCCGTTGGTCCAGTTCAGCCCCGATCCCCAATAGAGATAGCCCTGACCATCGTCGTCGACGAACGCTTCCGCGTCGATCATGTGATAGGCGGGCGCAAAGTCGCGGGCGATCAGCGGCTTGCCGCCATTGGCGTCCCGCCACGGCCCGGCCGGGGAGGCGGCGCTGCCGACCCATACTTCGCTGCCGACCGACACGTACATATACCAGCGGCCATTCGCGGCGCGGACCACCGATGGCGCCCAGACCTTCGAGTTTCCCGAGGTCGGGCTGGTCGCCGCGGCCTTGGTCGGCCAGTTCGGGGTTGAGAAGCGCCAATCCCGGCCGTTCTCCGACGTCCACAATCCGAGACGATCGTCGCCCCACGGGTCGATCGTCGCGAAGATATACCAGCGGTTGCCGTCGCGCACGATCGAGGGATCGGCGAAATAGCCGGGCAGCAGCGGATTGCCCGCACCCGGTGTATCCCAGCGCGCGGGTTCGTCGGCGGCGAGCATCAGCGGCGCGGCGAGCAGTAGCAGCGCAGGCGCCCAGCGGCGGAGGTAGAGGTTCAGGCGGGACATGGCAGATCCTTCGCGCCGTCGCGGCGCAAAATGAGCGTGACGATCGCGCGCGCGGGGGCGAGCGTCCCGGCCACACAAGCGGCGCGGTGTGTCGCATCGGTGACCACCATCTGCGTCGTCCAGCCGGCGGGGACCGTCAGTTGGCGCGGCGTGATACCCGGATTGACGTGGACCAACGTCAGCCGCCGCCTGTCCGGCGACAGCGCGCCAATCGTGTCGAGGTCGTCGACGGGCACCAGCCGGTCACCCGGGCGGATGTAGCGGCTGAACTGCGCCATCGCCCAATATTTCTGCGTGACGTGGATCGCATGGGGCCCGGTCGCCGGGCCGCGCAGATCGGCCTTCACCAGCCCCCAGTTGCTTCCTTTCGCGCCGTCGACGGTGCTGAGCGTCTCGACCGCTTGCCAGAAGACCCAGGCGGCGGGTTCCAGCCGCTTGATGTCGAGCACGATATGCTCGCCCATTGCCAGCGGCGAGTCCATGCCCGTGAAATTCTCAGGGTCCTTGTCGAGTGGCGCGTCATTCTCGCTCATCCACAGCCGGATGCTGGCGGCACGCGCTGCATCGCGAACGCCAGTCTGGTGCATGGCACCATAGCTGTGAACGTTGACCTGGCCGATCCGGGCGCGCGTCGCGGCAGGGTAGGCTGCCCAATCGGCGAGGAAGAGCACCGAATTCGTCTCGTCAGGCGCGGCCACGACCGTCTTCAGACCGGCAGCCTTGAGCGCGGCGTCGGTCGCGTCGATCATCGCGGCCTGTCGCGTCGGGCTCCAATGTGCACCCTCCTGCTTGTTGGCGGCGAACCAGAAGTTCGTGTTGGGCTCGTTGACGGGCGAGAGCGTGCGGAAGGTGATGTGATGGCGCTTCTGCAACTCGAAGACGCTGCTCGCGAGATAGGTGGCGAACGGCTGCTCGAAGCCGGGACGCAGATTGTCGTCGGCCGCGTTTTCGGCTCCCGAGACGCGACCGGAGACGGTCATGAACCACGGAGGCGAATTGGAGAAAGCCTCGAAGATCGGCGTCTTCACGCGGTCGCGGATCGCGTCGAGCCACCAGCGCTGGCGCTGATCCTGCGACCAATCCCACATTGCCGGATCGTCGGCACGCCACCAGTCGCGTCCCTGCGCACCCGCCAGCTGCCGCCAGAAGCCCGGCACCGCACCACCAGGACGCAGATACGGCTTGGTGTCGGCGGGATTGCCGCCGCCGATATTGTAGCGCGCGATCGTCCAGCCAAGGCCGTCCTTGCCGTAGAAGAGGTCGGCCAGCCGTTCACGCTCCGCATCGGGCCAGCCGCCGGTGACATCGGCGAACCAGGCGAGCGCGGTGCCCCAGCCCTCGAAGGTGGTCGACGGTCGATCGACCGCCGGGTGCAACATCACGGTGACGGGGCGCTCCTGTGCGAAAACAGGAGCAGCGAGCGCGGCAAGCGGCATGGCGGCGGCCATCAACAATCGACGTGGAACAGCTCTTCTCCCGCTTTTTGTAGGACAATAAGCGCGAGGGTCGCTCGGTCAAGGCCGCCCCTTACCCGATCCGACTGGGTCAACCCGGACTCGAGCCGGGATCCCGCTTCTTCTCGCCTCGGGTGCCAAGAAGAAGCGGGTCCGGGCTCAAGTTAGGGGCGGCGACGAAGGAGAGGTGAGCTTAATATCGATAATCATCGTCTTCGTCGGGTCCGCCGTCGTCCCCGCGAGGCGGTCCGCGATCCTCGGGATACCGCTCGACCGGGACGCGCTGGCGCGGCTCGGGCGGCTGCGGCATTTCGATGCCCAGCTCGCGCAGCCGGTCGACCGCGTCCTCGATCGATGGTTGCGCGCCGTCGATCACGCGGCCGAAACGGTCGACCGCTTCCTCCATATTGTCGAGCGGCGCGCCCATCTCGTCGGCTTCGGGTGCGACGACGACCGGGATGTGCAGCGCCGACATCATGAATTGCCGCCAGATCTGTGCGGGAATACCGCCGCCATGCAGGCCCGGATTGGGCGAACTGTCATCCTTGCCGACCCACACCCCGACGACGAGATTGCCCGCGAAGCCGATGAACCAGCCGTCGCGCCCGCCTTGGCTGGTGCCGGTCTTGCCGAAGGCGTCGACGGGCAGGTTGGCGTCGCGCCCGGTGCCGCGGATCGACGAGCCGAGCAGCGAGCGCATCTCGTCACGGACCTTGCCCGGCATCTCGCTGTCGCGGCCGGCGATCTTCTCATACCAGCTTGCGTTGCGATTGCCCTCGACCCCGCGCGGCGTGACCGGATAGCGGCCGTTGGCGATCGCGGCATAGGCGCCGGTCAGCTCGAGCAACGACACTTCGGCGGTGCCGAGCCCGATCGTCGCCTCGTTGGGGATTGGCGTGGTGATGCCCAGGTCGCGTGCGGTCTTGATGACGTTGCGTACGCCGACCTCCTGCGTCAGCCGTGCGGCGACGACGTTCGAGGAGCGCGCAAAGGCGCGGCGCAGCGTGATCGGTCCGAGATAGCGGCCGTCGTCGTTGCGTGGTTTCCAGCCGGCGATCTCGACTGGCGAGTCATCGCGGACGTCGTCGGGGGTCAGCCCGGCGCGCAATGCGGCGAGATAGACGAACAGCTTGAAGGTCGAGCCCGGCTGGCGCTTGGCCTGTGCCGCGCGGTTGAAGGCACTGGTCTTGTAATCGCGGCCGCCGACCATCGCGACGACTTCGCCGTCGGGGCGCATCGCCACCACCGCCGCCTGCAGCCCGCGCAGGCTCGCCTGCCGCACGACGCGCTCGGCGGTCGATTGCAGCCCGCGATCGAGCGTCGTCTTGACGGTCGCCTCGGTGCCGGAATCGCCTGCGACCGCGCGCGCGGTAGGGAGGACCCAATCGGCGAAATAGGTGCCGGTCGGGAGCGTGTCGGCGCGTGCGGCGAGGACGCGCTGCGGCTGAACCGTCGCGGCTTCGGCTTTGGTGAGGAAGCCGGCGTCGACCATCGCGCCGACCACCACCGCCTGGCGTGCCCGCGCGCCCTTGAGGTTGCCGGTGGGGGCGAGGCGTGACGGCGCCTTGACCAGGCCGGCGAGCATCGCCGCCTGTCCGACGTTCAGCTTCTGCGGGGTGCGCCCGAAATAATGTTTCGACGCGGCGGTGATGCCGTAGACGTTGTCGCCGAAATAGACGTTCGACAAATAGCGCGAGAGAATCTCGTCCTTGCTGAGCCACGCCTCCAGCCAGAAGGCGATCATCGCCTCGCGCAGCTTGCGCGCGGCGGTACGGTCCGAGTCGAGGAAGGCGTTCTTCGCCAGCTGTTGCGTGATCGTCGAGCCGCCTTGCCGGACCCCGCCCGAGCCGAGGTTCGCCCAGGCGGCGCGCGCGATGCCGCGCGGGTCGATCCCCCAATGCGAGTAGAAGCGCCGGTCCTCGATCGCGAGGAATGCCTCACGGACATGCGGGGGTAACGTCTTGGCGTCGACCGGCGTGCCGATGATCGCGCCGCGGCGCGCGATCGGCGTGCCGTCGGCGGCGGTCAGCGTGATCGACGGCGGCGTCGGTGGCTTGAGCGAGCGCGACAGCGGCGCGGTGACGGCCAGCCAGATGACCGCAAGCACGAACAGCACGATCGACGCCGCAAGCCCGCGGACGATCCACTTGCCCCACGCGATCCGCCGGCGGCGCGGCGGCGGCAGGTCGCCGCCGTCGTCGAAGTGCGGCGCTCGATGAGCAGCGTCGGCGTCGCGGGCGTCCTCATGCCACGCACCGAACGACGGCAGCGGCTCCGGCGGAGCGCCGGGCGTATCGCCGCGTGCGTGGTTGTAGCGGACGCGGCCGGTGTCGTAGGGGTCGGGGCGCATGGCTGTTGGTGTCTTACGCTGATATAACAGTTGTCGCAAGCCTCGCCCGCGTGAACCAAGGATAGCCAAATGCAGGATGATGCGAAAGGCGCACCCGCGCCGCTGGTGGTGGGGATCGGCGGGACGATCGGCGGCGTGTCGTCGACCGAGCGCGCGTTGAAGATCGCGCTGGGCGAGGCCGCGGCGCAGGGTTTCCGCACGCAGATGTTCGGCGGTACCGACATGGCGCGGTTGCCGCTGTACGATCCGCGTGCGACGTCGCGCACACCGGAGGAGCAGGCGTTCGTCGAGGCGGTGCGGCAGGCGTCGGCGGTGATCATCTCCAGCCCCGGCTATCACGGCAGCATCTCGGGCGTGGTCAAGAACGCGCTCGATCTGCTGGAGGAAACCGCGCGCGACTCGCGACCATATCTCGCCGACATGCCGGTCGGGCTGATCGCGACGGCTTATGGCTGGCAGGCGACGGGGTCGACGATCGCGGCGCTGCGCTCGATCGTCCACGCGCTGCGCGGCTGGCCGACGCCGTTCGCCGCCGCGATCAACACGCAGGTGACGCGCTTCGACGACGAGGGCGGCGCGAGCGACCCGGCGGTGGTCGAGCAATTGCGGATGATCGGGCGTCAGGTCGCGCGGTTCGCGCCGCTGTCCGCGGGCGGTGCGGCGGCATGAACGACGCGGTGCGGCCGCGGCGCAGCGCGCTGTTCCTGCCCGCATCGAATGCGCGCGCCCTCGAGAAGGCGCGGACGCTACCGTGCGATGTGGTGATCCTCGATTTGGAGGACGCGGTCGCTCCCGCGCAGAAGGAAGCGGCGCGGGCGGCGGCGGTCGCGGCGGTGCGGGGTGGCGGGTTCGGCGCGCGCGAGCTGGTGGTGCGCACCAATGCGCCCGACACGACGTGGGGCGCGGACGATCTGGCGGCGCTCGCCCGGTCGGGCGTGGCGGCGGTGTTGCTGCCCAAGGTCGGTTCGCCCGAGACCTTGCGGGTGGCGCGCGGGATGGTCGGTGACGGCCCGGCGCTCTGGGCGATGATCGAATCGTGCGACGGCGTGCTGGCGCTGCGCGAGATCGTCGCGGCGGCGCCCGTAGTTGGGCTGGCGGCGCTGGTGGTCGGCCCCAACGATCTCGCGCGCGAGCTGCGCTGCCGCCCCGGTGTGGACCGCGCGCCCTTGTGGCCGATCCTCGGCCAAGTGGTGCTGGCGGCGCGGTCGGCGGGGCTGGTGGCGCTCGATGGCGTCATCAACACGCTCGACGATATCGACGCGATCGCGGCGGAATGCCGGCAGGGACGAGACTGGGGGTTCGACGGCAAGACGCTGATCCACCCCGCGCAGATCGCGCCCGCCAATGCGGCATTTGGACCGTCGGTGGCGGAGGTGGAAGCGGCGCGGGTGCTGGCTGAGGCTTTCACCGGCCGTGAGGTTGAAGGTGCGATCCGGATCGATGGCCGGATGGTCGAGCGGCTGCATCTGGAGGAGGCGCGCCGCACGCTGGCGCTGGCAGCGGCGATTGCGGAGCGGGGGTGAACGCGCTCGGCCCGCTACGTCATTGCGGCCTAGGCGGAAATCCAGACGCGCAAGTCCAGCGACGGAGGCGAAACGTCAGAGGTTCTGGATTCCCGCCTGCGCGGGAATGACGTTGGTGGAGCGCGCGCGGGGAGGACGATCAAGCCCGGCAATATCCCTCGCCGGGCTTTACGATCAGGCAGTCCTTCTTCCCCGCCAGCCATTTGAGCTCGGTCTGCTCGCCGTTGCCGAGCACCGCAGTCTCCGCGACGCCGTTGCGCAGGAAGCGCAGTCCTTCCGCCGTCACCGACCCCTCGAACGTCCCGCGATGGTCGAGGTCCCACTGTATGTCGAGCGTCACGCCGCCCTCCTCGCGCCGTGTGACGTTGAGGTACATCCCCTCGACCCCGATCCAGCGGCCTAAATAACGCTCCTCCAGTGCGGCGGTGGCGGCGGGTTCGACCGCATTGTCGCGCATCTGCCCGCCGCCAAGTTCGTCACGCGGGGCCGCAACCGGACCAACGCGCTCAGATGGGGTCGCGCTTGGCGCGGGATCGGGCGCCGGCTGCGCGCAGGCGGCGAGCGTGAGCGGGAAGGCGAGGAGGATCAGGCGCTTCGTCATTGTGCGTCAACCTGCGGCGGGGGTGCCGCGTTCCGGGTAGCTTTGGCGCGCGCGGATCGCTAGAGCGCGGCCATCCTTTCAGTGAGGGAGTCGATCCTTGCGTATCGCCATCGCCTGCGACCATGCCGCCGTCCCGCTCAAGGACGAATTGCGCGACTGGATGACGGGCGAGGGGCATGAGGTGATCGATCTCGGCACGCACGGCGACGCCAGCGTCGATTATCCTGCTTACGGCCGCAAGCTCGCCGATACGTTGGCGGCAGGCGAGGCGGAGCGCGGGATCGCGCTTTGCGGATCGGGGATCGGGATCATGATCGCGGTCAATCGCAACCCGGCGGTACGCTGCGCCCTCGTCAACGAGCCGCTCTCCGCCGAACTGGCGCGCAGCCACAATGACGCCAACGCGATCGCGATGGGCGCACGGCTGATCGGCAGCGAGATGGCGCGTGCCTGTGTACGTGCCTTTCTTTCCACGGATTTCCTCGGCGGGCGCCATGCCGCGCGCGTCGACATGCTCAAGGAGCCCGCATGAGCACCAACCCGACCTCGCTTTCCGACATCCAGCCGGATGGTTTCTTCACCCGCGGCCTGGCCGAGGCCGATGCGGCGGTGTTCGCCGGCATCGAGCACGAGCTGACCCGCGAGCAGACGCAGATCGAGCTGATCGCATCGGAAAATATCGTCAGTCGCGCCGTGCTGGAGGCGCAAGGCTCCGTCTTCACGAACAAATATGCCGAGGGTTATCCCGGCAAGCGCTATTATCAGGGCTGCCATCCGTCGGACGAGGTCGAGCAACTCGCGATCGACCGCGCCAAGCAGTTGTTCAACTGCGGCTTCGTCAACGTCCAGCCGCATTCGGGCGCGCAGGCGAACGGGGCGGTGATGCTGGCGTTGGTGAAGCCCGGCGACACGATCATGGGGCTCAGCCTTGATGCGGGCGGGCACCTGACGCACGGCGCGCGTGCCGCGATGAGTGGTAAATGGTTCAACGCGGTGCAATATGGTGTCGCGCCGGACACACATCTGATCGATTATGATGCGGTCGAAAAGCAGGCAGCCGAAACCCAGCCCAAGATCATCATCGCCGGCGGCTCAGCGTACCCGCGCCACATCGATTTCGCGCGCTTCCGTGCAATCGCGGACAAGGTCGGGGCGTATTTCATGGTCGACATGGCGCACTTCGCCGGGCTGGTCGCGGGCGGCGTCCATCCGACGCCGTTCGGCCATGCGCATGTCGTCACCACCACTACGCACAAGACGCTGCGCGGCCCGCGTGGCGGGATGGTGATGACCGATGACGAGGCGATCGCGAAGAAGATCAACTCGGCGGTGTTCCCGGGCCTGCAGGGCGGACCGCTGATGCACGTCGTCGCTGCCAAGGCGGTGGCGTTCGGCGAGGCGCTGCGGCCGGACTTCAAGAGCTATGCCGCCGCGGTCGTGGAGAATGCCAAGGTGCTGGCCGCGACGCTGAAGGAGCGTGGCGCGGACCTCGTGTCGGGCGGCACCGACACGCATCTCGCGCTGGTCGATCTCACCCCGCTTGGCATCACCGGCCGCGATGCGGACGAGGCGCTGGAGCGCGCCGGCATCACCTGCAACAAGAACGGCATCCCCAACGATCCGCTTCCGCCGGTCAAGACCAGCGGCATCCGCGTCGGCTCGCCCGCGGGCACGACGCGCGGGTTCGGCACCGCCGAGTTCCGCGAGATCGGCAACATGGTCGCCGACGTGCTCGATGGCCTGCGCGAGAAGGGCGAGGGCGGCGACGCCACGGTCGAGGCGAACGTGCGGGAACGTGTTCGCGCGCTGTGCGCTCGGTTCCCGATCTATCAATAAGGAGAATGATCGGTGGCTGATTTCGACAGCAAGGTGAACGAAGTGCGTGGCACGGTGAAGGACACGCCGGGGCTGGGCAAGAGCATGGCGAAGTGGAGCGCGCTGGGCGCGGTCGTCGCGATCCCGCTGCCGGTGGTCGGGCCGATCTTCGGCGCGATCGCGGGCGCGGCCTACGCCTATCACAAGGGCACCAAGAACAAGTGACGCGCTGAATGCGCTGCCCTTTTGTGGTCATGACGCCAGTCAGGTGAAGGATAGCCGCCCCACGGACGATGGGGCGGCGATCCGACGGCGGCGCCAGTGCGAGGGCTGCGCGGCGCGTTTCACCACCTTCGAGCGTATCCAGTTGCGCGAATTGACGGTGGTGAAAAGCGAACTCCGCCGCGAACCGTTCGACCGCGAGAAGTTGCTTCGCTCCATTTCGATCGCGGCGCGCAAGCGGCCGGTCGAGCCAGTGCGGCTGGAGAAGCTGGTCAGCGGAATCCAGCGGCAGCTGGAGACCAGCGGTGAGGCCGAGGTGTCGGCCAAGCGGATCGGCGAGATGGTGATGGACGGGCTCAAGGGGCTCGACTCGGTCGCCTATATCCGGTTCGCGAGCGTTTATCGCGACTTCAGCGAAGCGCGTGACTTCGAAGAATTCGCGGGGAGCGTGGAGGAAGCCGGGCGGGGGTGATTTTGCTTTGCTCCGTTCGTTTCGAGCAGCATCGAGCTTGCCGAGATGCGCCCGTCGAGAACATAGCGCTTCGATGAGCTTCTACGTTTACATCCTGCGCTGCGCCGATGGCAGTTATTACACTGGCCACACCGACGATCTCGAACGCAGGATCGCCCAGCATCAATCGGGAGCGATCCCAGGCTACACGCATGACCGTCGACCGGTGGATCTGATGTGGGTGCAGGACTTTCCAACGCGGATCGAGGCGCTAGAGCGTGAGCGGCAGGTGAAGGACTGGTCGCGCGCCAAGAAGGAGGCGCTGTTCGCAGGAGATTGGCAGGCGATAACTGCGGCGGCGCGTTCTCGACTGCGCGTCTCGGCTGCGCTCGACGCTGGCTCGAACCGAACGGAGGAAGGTGAGGGCGCGCCGACGTCTGACGCTGTTTCAATCTCTCCTCAGGACGAACGGATTGAGGGTGAGGGCGAGGGGGTTCTAGCTACGGCGTCTGACGCTGTTTCAGTCTCTTCTCAGGACGGAATGATCGAGGGCGAGAGTGATAGCACTCTAGCCACGGCGGCTGACGGCGATTCGACATCTCCTCACGACGAGCGTAGCGCGGATAGGCCCTCTGCCCTGCCCCCGGTCATCGTCCTCGTCCGCCCGCAATTGGGCGAGAATATCGGCAAGGCGGCGCGGGCGATGCTCAATTTCGGGCTAGTCGAGCTGCGGCTGGTCGCGCCTCGCGATGGCTGGCCCAATCCGCAGGCCGCCCCGGCGGCGTCGGGGGCGGATATCGTGCTGGAGCGCGCGGCGGTGTTCGAAACGGTCGCCGATGCGGTTGCCGATTGCACCTATGTCTATGCGACGACCGTGCGCAAGCGCGGCGTGACCAAGCCGGTTGTCACTCCGTCAGCGGCGGCGCAGGCGATCCACGCGGCGCCAGGGCGCTCGGCGATCCTGTTCGGGCCCGAGCGCGCCGGTCTGGAAACCGACGATGTCGCGGTGGCGCGGACGATCATCACCGTCCCGATCAACCCCGAGTTCGGCAGCCTCAACCTGGCGCAGGCGGTGATCCTCGTCGCGTATGAATGGTCGAAGGGGCAGGCGCTGGCGAGCCCACCGAGCGTCGATGCCGAGCCACCGGCGCCGCAGGTCGAACTGAACGGAATGATCGCGCAGCTCGACCTGCTGCTCGACGAGGGCGGCTATTATTTCCCGCCCGATCGCACGCCCACGACGCGGCGGATGCTGCGCACCTTGCTGACCAAGCCCGGCTGGTCGAGTCAAGAAGTGCGAACGGTGCGCGGCATCCTGTCGTCGCTGGTCCCGAAACGGCCACGCGGCGGCTGATGTCAGTCGATGCGCGGCGTGGGCGGGCGTCCGTCCGAATAGGACCTTACCGGATCGCGTAGCGAGAGGCCTGCGGCGACCGCGCGCTGGACGATGAGGCGAATCGATCCGTGCTTGGCGCTGTTGCTGTTGCTCGGCTGATCGCGCTGGCGGAGATAGTCGGGCGACACGAGCAAGCCGCCGGTGGTGCGTCGATAGGGGCCGCCCTCGACGCTGAGCGGTGCGACGCGGCGGCGTACCGTGGTGTCTGGGGTCGACAGCACTCGCGCAATTTGTGCGACGCGAACGCCATGACGTGGCAGCAGGATCGCAGGACCGCTGAAGCCGCCGAGCGCGCGATCGGCCTGGAGCGCCTGATAATTGCTGTGCAGCACGACCGAGAAGATCGCGAGGTCCAGCGATTCCGAGCAGAGCGTGCGATTGGCCTCGGCAAGCGCCAGATACAGGTCGATCGCGGCGCAGATCCCGTCGGTCAGCGGGAGCCGCGTCGACGTGGTCGCCGGCACCGCCCCGACGGAGAACAAGCCATGCGGCACGCCATCGGCGATCAGGCGGACGAAGCAGTCATGCGCATAGCGTAATTGCTGCCAATTGTCGTGGCGCGCCCAGAACGCTTCCGAGAGCGTGACGCCGCTGCGCGTGCGTTCGCACACCCGATCTTCCAGCAAGGCGCAAATGTGCCGTTGCACGGTTTCGAACGGGCGCCCCAGCGACATCGCGGCGGAATGAACCGAGATGGTGCCGCTATGCTCGGGCTGCGAAAGGCTGGTGCGTAGCAACAGGCAGAATACCATGAAACGGTCGATGTTGCCGCTGAAGTAACGGAGCCCTCGAATGCTCATGCTGCGGTGAAATTCGGCCAACAATGCAGCAAGTATCGATATATGGCTGAATTGTTGCGTCGACGGGCGAATGTTAGCTGGATTAACAACGTGTTGCAGCGCGGCCGCATAATTCGGCACGGTACCCATCCCCTCTCAGGCGCATTGTTGATGCGCCTATGCATGCCCGACGACGATAGCGATCCTTGCCGGAAAGCCATCGCCCTCACCATAGGCTTTTACAAGCAGGAAGAGGCAGTGCAACAACAGAAGATGAAATTCGTTGTAAGTTCTTCTCGATCGCCAATGCTTCAGCCAAACTCTTGATTCCATGGTCGAAGTTGACTGTGTGTCTCCGGATACAGCCGCTCGCCCTGGAAAGACCAAATAAGCCTGTCCTTTTATCTACAAAGCTAAATAGCGGAAAAATAGTGGAAAGTATACGTTAGATTGATTTATGCATGTTGCTTAATGCCGCCGGTCACCAACGACCGGCGGCAACCCGTCTGGCTTAGTCGATCAATTCCGGCGCCGCCGTAAGGGCAATCGGACGTCCGGCGAGTGCGGCGTCGAGCGCCGGCCGGTCGAGCTTGCCTTCCCAGCGTGCAACCACGATCGCGGCGACCGCATTGCCGACGAAGTTGGTCAGGCTGCGACATTCGCTCATGAAGCGATCGACGCCGAGGATCAGCGCCATGCCCGCGACGGGCACGGTCGGGACGATCGACAGCGTCGCCGCCAGCGTGATGAACCCCGCCCCGGTAACGCCCGCCGCGCCCTTTGACGAGAGCATCGCGACGCCGAGCAGCAGCAATTGCTGGCCGATCGTCAGGTCGACGTTGCACGCCTGCGCGATGAACAGCGCCGCGAGCGTCATGTAGATGTTGGTGCCGTCGAGGTTGAACGAATAGCCGGTCGGAACGACCAGCCCGACCACGCCGCGGTCGCACCCGGCGGCCTCGAGCTTGGTCAGCAATCCGGGCAGCGCCGGCTCCGACGAGGAGGTGCCGAGCACCAGCAGCAGCTCGCCCTTCAGATACCCGATCAGCCGCAGGATCGAGAAGCCGTGCAGCCGCGCGACGATGCCGAGGATCCCGAAGACGAACAGCGCCGAGGTCAGATAGAAGGTCGCGACCAGTCCGCCGAGGTTGACGAGGCTGCCGACGCCGTACTTGCCGACGGTAAAGGCGATCGCGCCGAATGCGCCGAGCGGGGCGACGCGCATCAGGATCGCGACGACGCGGAACACGACGATGTTGAGCCGCTCGATCATGTCGAGGATCGGCGCGGCGGGCTTGCCGACCAGGCTGATCGCGACACCGAACAGGATCGCGACCAGCAGCACCTGCAGGATGTTGCCCTGCGTGAGTGCGGAGACGAGCGTGTCGGGGATGATGTTGAGCAGGAAGCCGGTGAGCGTCGTGTCGTGCGCCTTGGCGGCGTAATCGGCGACCGCGCCGGTATCGAGCGTCGCGGGATTGATGTTCATCCCCGCGCCGGGTCGAACGACATTGGCGACGATCAACCCGACGATCAGCGCGAGCGTCGAGAAGAAGAGGAAGTATCCGAACGCCTTGCCGGCGACGCGACCGACCGCGCGCAGCTCGCTCAGTCCGGCGATCCCACTGACCAGCGTCAGGAAGATGACCGGCGCGATCACCATCTTGACCAATTTGATGAAGCCATCGCCGAGCGGCTTCAGTGCCGCGCCCATGTCGGGATAGAAATGCCCGACGATCGCGCCGACGACGATCGCGACCAGCACCTGGACGTAAAGATGGTGGTGAAGGCGGCGCGGGCCTTCGGCTTCAGGCGGAATGATGGTGCTGTGCATAACCTCTCCTCGCGTCCGCATCGAAGGACGTCTTGGCAGCGAGGCTATCGCGGATCGTGGCCGCAGCGAAGTGCTTGGCTGAAATCACTTAAGCAGCTGTAAGATAACGACTAATTCTAAGTAATGGATGGTCGCTGCCCGGAAGCGTGCGGATACCCGCCCGTCACCGCGCGCGCGCGTGCCGATATTCGCACGTCAGGATCGGCTGTCGGGCTCACGGGCCGCAACATCGGCGACGCCTGCGCGACGGCGGCACGCGGGCTGTAGCTGGTCGCAAGCATCCGAGGCCCCGCCGCAGCAGCGGCGAGGCCGTGTCAGGTGCGGGTGCTAGAGGATCGCCCGCGCGATCGCCGCTGCCTCCACGTCATAGGCCCATGATGTTTCATGGAGACTGTCGGCGAAGGCACCGCTCGACAGCGCGGCGGCGCGGCCGCCGAGCAGCGCCTCGTCGTCGATGAACAGGCAGCCGTTGTCGAACGCGAACGCGCGCAAGGCCGCACGCCACAGGCTGCGTGTCGCGTCGGCGCCTCCGGCCGGGGTGCTTCCGCCGACCGCCGGCCACGTTAGGATGACGCTGCCGATCGAGCGCACCTGCTGGACGATCGTGCGAATGTTCGCGAGCCACGTCGCCATCGGCACGGCCTGCGCGCAGTCGTTCGTACCGAAATTGATGATCGTCAGGTGGGGCGCATAGCTCGCCAGCGCCGTACCCGGCGAATAGCCGAGGGTCATGTCCGTGTAGAAGCCCGTCACCGTGCCGAAGACGCCGAAATTGGCGATCTCGATGCCCGGCCGCGAACTGTCCCATGCCACCAGGCCGGCGAGCTGCAGATTGCCGGTGGTGCCGCTGCGCACGATCACGATCGGCGCGGTATCGCGGGTCGCGAAGCTCACCTCCAGTCTCGCGAAGCCGCCGGTCGATCCCGAAGGGGTCAGCGTGACGCTCTCGCTGCCCTTGATAACCGTGAACGCCGGGCGGTCGCTGTCGTTACGGATGAAGACCGAGCAGCGATCGACGACGCCAGCGGACTGGAACTGCGCCGGGTTGGTGTTGCCGGTGCTCATCGTCGCGCCGCCCAGCGAATTGACGCCGCCACTCCAGCTCGAAAAGCCACTGCGGCGCGGATCGTAGGCGAGCAGATCGGCGATACTGGTCATCCCTGCGCAGCCGAAGAACGTGTCGGCGCGCACCGGCAAGCCACCCGCCGCCAGCAACGCCGCGACCCGCGCCGGGCGCGAGCGCGCGAAGGCACCGGCGGTGAAGTTGGTGCCGCTTCCCGCGCCGGCGCCGACCGTCTTGCTGTCGCCGACGAAGGCGATACGCGCGACGTCGGCCGATCCGGTGCGCACGCGCCCACGCGCCGCCGCCCAGCTTAGCAGCGCGGTGGCCGAGGCGGTCTCCACCGCCGGTACGGGTGCGCCGACGCGCGCGAGAGCGGCAGCGGTCACCGCGCCGCCGATTGATCCCGAAGTCCGCGTCATGTCAGGCCTCCGCGATCAGATTGGTGGCCGTGGTGCCGGTCGCGCGGACATATAAAGCGCGCACCGCGACATAGCTGGCGTCGGGGAGGTTGCGGTAGGTGACATCTTCAGTCCCCTCGACACCGCGAAGCACGATCGTGCCGCCGGTGCCGACATAGATGCCGCGCGGGACGCTGGGAAGCGGGGCGGTGTCATCGGGTTGGATGGCGTAGGGTGCGCTTGAGGGGGCGCTGGCGCTGTCGGCGTTGTTCTGGAACTTGTCGGGCATGTATCGTCCTCCATCGTCGAGAACGTTCCCTTTATGTTCGCGATGGTGATGTAGGACAGCCCCATTGTGGGCCGCTAACAGATTGGGGTGGCGGAGCGATGCTTGCGCGATGTGGCAGTGGCGGACCATGTCGTGCTCTAAAGCCACGTCGGCAATGGAGGTTGAGCGGTACAATGGCGCTGGCGCTGATGGCGTCCACAACTCAGCTGTTTCTTCTGTCATCCCGGATCAAGTCCGAGGCAACGAAAGAGGGTAGGTGCGGGTGAACGACGAACGTTCGCCAGCCAAAATCTAGATGGCGAACGTCCTAACGCGATTTCGATGGACGGGTTGGCGTCAGCGCCGCCGGACTGGACGCATCGGGCGAAGCCTCACCGCGAGGCAGATCACAGTCGGCCAGAACAAAGTGTTGATGACATCCGGAATCGTGTCCCACCACCGCCAGCTATGATAATGGAGCCGGTCGAGGACCTCGTTCGCCAACTCGGCCACCACCACCAACGATAGCGGGATGAACGTGCCGAGCGAGCGGCGCGTGACGATCCGCGCGATCATCAGCACCGCCATGCCGGCATGGATGTGCAGGACCGTGTCGGTGGTACCGGTGCCATCGCCGATCCAGTTGATGAAGCGGGCGTACAGCCCCGGTACGTCGATCACGGGTTACTTCTGGCAGGCGACGATCGCGGTGACGACGCTGATGGTTTCCTGCGGATCGCGGACCCGCACGCAATCGACCCCGGCCTCGTGCGCGGGATAGTCGTTGCCGCCCGGGAAGATCGCGTCGCCGATGAAGAGCATCTCGGACAACTCGAACCCGCTCTCCTTGGCGAGCTTGCGCAGGCCATAACCCTTGTCGACGCCTTCACGAGTAATGTCGATCGAGGTCGCGCCGCCCATGTTGATCGCGAGCCCCGGCAGCCGCTGGCGCAGATCGGCCTGGATCACCTTGCGCTTGGCGAAATCGGGATCCCAATGTTCCTTGGCCTCGATCGGTGCTTCCTGACCGAGCGCGGAGAAGGTGATCTGGCTGCCGCGATCCTCGATCCGCTCACCCCAAGTCTGTTCGGGGACGAAGCCGGTCGCCTCGAGCGATTCACCGAAGGCGGTGATGATCTTCTGCTTCTCGGCGTCGTCGAACAGCTCGGCATAGACCGTCTGCCACGCGCCATCCTTGTGGACGTACAGCTTGGTGCCGGTGGTCGGCATCAGCCACAGCCGCGAACGATCGGCGCGTTCGGGCAGGCGGCTGGCGACCTGCTTCTCGAACTGCGGCCAGTCGCCGCCCGAGATCACCGCGACATCGGCGACCGTCAGCAGATCGGCCAGCGTCTCGCCCATATCGTCCTTCAGCGGTTGCTTGCTGAGCGCGAGCGTGCCGTCGAGGTCGAAGGCGACGAGCTTCTTCATTCGGTATCTCCGGTGCGCAGAATAAGTGTGTCGATGGCGTGCGCTACGCCATCTTCATCGTTCGCGCGAGTGGTGGCGTGCGCCTTCGCCTTCACCGCGTCGGGCGCGTTGCCCATCGCGATCGACAGGCCGGCGCGCGCCAGCATCGGCAGGTCGTTGGCCTGATCGCCGATCGCCGCGGTGTCGGCGAGATCGACGTCCAGCGCCTTGGCGAGCGCGGCGATGCCGTCGCCCTTGTTCGCGGTAAGCGCCGTGACGTCGAGGTAATAGGTCTGCGACTGCGCGACGGTCGCGTCGGTGCCGTAGCGAGCATGGACGCGTTCGTAGAGCGCGTGGAGGGCTTGCTCCTCGTCGCTGACGAAGGTGATCTTGTCGGCATGATCGAGCAAATCGTCGAATGACGCGACGACCAAGGGCTCCTGCGCGCTGCTGCGCCGCTCGCTTTGCGTATGCGGACCGTCGCCGTTGCTGGCATACCATTGGTCCTCGGCGAAGACCCAGGTGTCGACGCCATCGGCCATGTCCATGACACCGCGTGCAATTTCCGGAGGAATGGTGACATGGCTGACGATCGTGCCGTCGCGACGGAACACGATCCCGCCGTTGAACGCCGCGACGTCGCCGTCCAGCCCAAGCGGTTTGAGCAGCGGACGGATCCCCGACATCGGGCGTGCGCTGATCACCGTGAAGCCGACCCCCGCCGCACGCAGCCGGTCGACGGCGGCGATCGTGGCGGCGGTGAGGTTCTTGTCCTTGTCGACCAATGTGCCGTCGAGATCCGACACGAGCAGGCGGATCGCCATTATTGCGGCATCTCGACATGGCCGCCGAAGCCGAAGCGCATCGCCGACAAGACCTTTTCGCCAAAGGTATGTTCGACGCGGCTGCGATAGCGTGCGAACAGCGCGGTGGTCAGGACGTTGGCAGGCACCGCCTCCTCCATCGCAGCCTCGATCGTCCATTGGCCCTCGCCCGAATCGGCGACGTTGCCGCTGAACTTCTCCAGCTTGCCATCGGCGGTGAGCGCGTCGGCGGTCAGGTCGAGCAGCCACGACGAGATCACGCTGCCGCGCCGCCACACTTCGGCGACGTCGGCGAGGTCGATGTCATAGCGTTGATCCTCGGGCAGTTTTTCCGACGCCTTGCCCTTCAGAATGTCGAAGCCCTCGGCATAGGCCTGCATCAGCCCGTACTCGATGCCGTTGTGGACCATCTTCACGAAATGGCCCGCACCGGCCGGGCCGGCGTGGATGTAGCCGTTCTCGGCGCGCGGGTCGGTGCCGTCCTTTCGGCCGACGGTGCGAGGAATGGTACCCATTCCGGGGGCGAGGGCAGCGAAAATTGGGTCAAGATCTTGGACGACGTCCTTCGGTCCGCCGATCATCATGCAATAGCCTCGTTCCAGCCCCCAGACGCCGCCCGACGTGCCGACATCGACATAGTGGATGCCCTTTTCGGCGAGCGCCTTCGCCCGACGAATATCGTCCTTGTAGAAGCTGTTACCGCCATCGATCACCACGTCGCCCGCGCTGCCGCCGGCGGCGATCTGGTCGACCATGCCGTCGGTGATTTCGCCGTGCGGGAGCATCACCCACCAGATCGCCGGACTGCCCGCCTTGGCACGCGCATCGTCGACCGAAGTCGCCGCAATCGCACCATGTTCGACAAGCTTTTCAACAGCTTGGGCATCGCGATCGAAGGCGACAACCTCGTGTCCAGCCTTCATCAGGCGGCGTGCCATGTTGCCGCCCATCCGGCCGAGGCCGATCATCACCAGTCGCATTGCAAACTCCCTTGATGGCCGCTTAATCACCCGACCATGCGTCAGGTTCCGCTGGCGCAACAACCCTTGGGAGCGTTCGCGCGTTGCATCGGCCCCGCTTGCTCATCGTCTTCGGGACACGTCCGGAAGCGATCAAGATGGCGCCGGTGATCGAAGGGCTGCGAAAATACCCCCGTCTCCACACGCGGGTGCTGGTGACGGGACAGCATCGCGAGCTGCTCGATCAGGCGCTGGGCACATTCGGGATCATCGCCGACGTAAAGCTGTCGCTGATGAACGTGGGAGCGACGCTCGACGCGGCGTTGGCGGCGATGCTGGCCGCGATCGGCACCGCGTTGGAGCGTGAGCGACCCGCGCGGGTGGTGGTGCACGGCGATACGCTGACGACGCTCGCCACCACGCTGGCGGCGTACCTGCGCGGGATCCCGGTCGCGCATGTCGAGGCGGGGCTGCGGAGCGGCGACCTGTCCGCGCCATGGCCGGAGGAGGGCAGCCGGCGCGTCGCGGGCGCGCTCGCCGACCTCCACTTCGCGCCGACCGAAGCGGCGGTGGCGGCGTTGCGGGCGGAGAACGTGCCGGCGGCGGCGATCCACCTGACCGGCAACACGGCCGCCGATGCGCTGCGGATCGTGCGCAAGCGGATCGCCGCCGAGCCGACGGTGGCGGACGCGGTCGCGCCGGTGCTGGCGCGGTTTGCGGGACGGCGGATCGTGACCGTCACGGTGCATCGACGCGAGAGCCACGGCAAGGCGCTGGCGGAAATCGCCGAGGCGCTGACGCAATTGGCCGGACGCGAGGATGTCGGCGTCGTCGTGCCGCTTCACCCCAATCCGGAGGTGGCGGGGCCGTTGGCGGCGCGGTTCTCGGGTTGTGAGCGGATCGCGCTGGTGCCGGCGCTCGCTTATCCGGCGTTCGTGCGGTTGATGGCGGCGAGCACGCTGGTCCTCACCAATTCGGGCGGGATTTGGCGATGCCGGGGCGTCCTTCTGCGGAAGAAGGCGGGCGGGTCGGTGCGCGCTGATGATTGACGTTGCGCTCTGTTTCGTTGGCTTTCCCGACTGGGCCCCGGCCTTCGCCGCGGTGACGGAGGGGGTGGCGCCAGGGCGGCGTGGGAGTTCAGGCATGTGACTGCGGTTCCAGCTTCGCAGCCCCAAGCTTTTCTGCGCTTGCCGCGGTGGGCGGCGCGTCGCAGGTAACGGCGATGAACGGGGGCAGACCGCTTTGGACCTACTGAGCACGCTGGCAGGATTTCTGGTCGGCACGATCGTCGGGCTGACCGGGGTCGGCGGCGGCTCGCTGATGTCGCCGCTGCTGATCCTGCTGTTCGGGGTCGCACCGACGACGGCGGTCGGGACCGATCTATGGTTCGCCGCGATCACCAAGATCGTCGGTGGAACGATGCATCACCGGCAGAACAACGCCGACTGGGCGATCGTCAAACGGCTGTGCTGGGGAAGCCTGCCCGCGGTAGCGCTCACCTTGTGGTGGCTGTCGAGCCATGGCCACAAGGCCGAGAGCAACGGGCTGATCGTACGCGTCCTGGGGGTGACATTGGTCATTTCCGCGCTGCTGACGCCGTTCCGGGCCAAGCTGGCGCGGCGCTTCGCACGCGCGGAGGGCGCGCGGACCGAGGCGATGCTGCGCTGGCAACCGCTGCTGACCGCGGCGGCGGGGGCGTTGCTGGGGACGCTCATCACGTTGACCTCGGTGGGCGCGGGCGCGCTGGGGGCAACGTTGCTGCTGATGCTCTACCCGTTCCGGTTGAACGCCAAGCGGCTGGTGGGGACGGATATCCTTCATGCGGTGCCGGTCGCGCTGATCGGCGGAATCGGTCATGCGGTGATCGGGAACATCAATCTGCCGCTGTTGGGGTCGCTGCTGCTCGGGTCGGTGCCGGGGGTGATCCTCGGCGCGAAGCTGACCGATCGCTTGCCGGAGCGGGTGGTGACGCCGGCGCTGGCGGTGGTGTTGCTGATCGTCGGGGTGCGGTTGTTGATGTAGGATGCTGGCTCGCCACCCTCCGTTGACCCGCTCCATCTAACTGCCCCGGCGTTCGCCGGGGTGGCGGCTGGGGGAGAAGCGGGATTCTGGATCACGTCCGGGATGACGGGAGGAGGCTTTAACCCAGCGCCGCCTTCACGCGGTCGGCGAGGCGGAGGATGGCGGCGTCGTGGATGCCGGCGGTGCTGACGAGCACGCCGTACGCGCGCGGATCGGGCTTGTTGAAGACCAAGGGCGCGCCGATCGCGTCGCTGACCGACGCGCCCGCGGCGCTTGCCACCAGCACCGCGGCGGCAATGTCCCATTCGTTGCCCCAGCGTAGCGTGGCGACCAGATCGGCGTGGTCGGCGGCGACCATCGCGACGCGCAAGGCGATCGAATTGGGCTTCTCGACCGCGGTCAGGTCGCGGTCGACCTTGGGGAGCGCATCGACGGGGACGCGCGCGCCGGGCAGGGTATCGCGTCCGCCGGCAGTGACGCGCGCGCCGTTGCGAGTCGCGTGGCCGGGCGCGGTGGCGCACCACACTTCCTCGCGCGCCGGTGCGTCGAGCACGCCGATCACCGGGCGGCCGTCCTCGACCAGGGCGATCGACACGCACCAGCCGGTGCGCCCGCGGATATAGTCGCGCGTGCCGTCGATCGGATCGACCACCCAGACGCGGCGGCACGCGAGCCGGTCGGCATTGTCGGCGGTTTCCTCCGACAGCCAGCCGGCATCGGGGAGCAAGGCGCCAAGCCGCGCGCGGAGCATCCGGTCGACGTCGAGATCGACCTCGCAGACCGGGCTGCCTTCCGATTTTTCCCAGCGGGCGAAGTCGGTGCGCCAACGCGCGAGCGCCATCTGCCCGGCGTCGCGCGCGACCGCGGTGACCGCCTCGACCAGGCCGGGATCGGGCGCGCGCGATGGGGTGGCCGGCTCAGCCACCGGCGACTGTCATCCCGTCGATCCGCAGCGTCGGAACGTTGACCCCCTGCCGGAAGACGAGGTCGTTGGCAGGGGTGAGCGCGCGGTACATGGCAAGCAGATTGCCCGCGATCGTGAAGCCCGCGACCGGCGCGACGATCTCGCCACCGCGGATCGCGAAGCCGGCCGCGCCGCGGCTGTAGTCGCCGGTGACGGGGTTGACGCCCTGACCGATCAGTTCGGTGACGTAGATGCCGTCCTCGATATCCTCGATCAGCGTCGCGACCGGCACCTTGCCGGCCTCCATATAGAGGTTGCTGGTCGACACGCCCGGTGCGCCGGCGATCCCGCGCGCGGCATGGCCGGTCGGCTCCAATCCCAACTGCCGGGCCGAGGCGCTGTCGAGCAGCCAGCTTTCGAGGATGCCGTTCTCGATGATCGCGAGCGGCGACACGGGCAGCCCCTCGCCGTCGAATGGGCGCGAGCGCAGGCCGTGCGGGCGGTGCGGATCGTCGCGGATCGTGACGCCCGGCGCGAAGACTTCGGTGCCGAGCGAGTCGAGCAGGAAGCTGGTGCGGCGGGTGATGGCGCCGCCGGTGATCGCGCCGCTCAGATGCCCGAGCAGGCTGGCGCCGACGCGCGGATCGAAGACGATCGGCATCGTGCCGCTGCGCGCCACGCCCGGATCGAGCCGCGCGACCGCCCGCTCGCCCGCGAGTTGGCCGATCGCCTCGGGCGTGTCGACGTGCGCAAGGTGGCGCGCGGCGTGGAAGGCATAGTCGCGCTGCATCGCGCTGCCCTCGCCCGCGATCACGCTGGCCGAGACGCTGAAGCCCGTGGTGGCATAGCTGCCCGCGAAGCCGTGGCTGGTGGCGAGCGCCCAGACGCTCTCCGAGGCCGAGGCGCCGCCGCCCTCGCTGTTGGTGACGCCTTCTACCGCGCGCGCGGCTTCTTCCGCGCGCTGCGCGGCGGTGCGGAGTTGCTCGGGGGTGCTGGCGTGGCGATCGGCGAGGTCGAGCGCGGGCGGCGCGCCGTGGAGCAATCGCTCCTGGGGGGCGAGCCCGGCCCAGCGGTCCTCGGGGGCTTCGCGCGCCATCGCCACCGCGCGTTCGACCAGTGCGTCCATCGCGGCGGTGGACAGGTCGGAGGTCGAAACGCTGGCCGAACGCTGCCCGACGAAGACGCGCAGGCCGAGATCCTCGCCCTCCGACCGACCGACATCCTCGAGCTTGCCGAGCCGTACCGACACCTCGGTCGAGGCGCTGGCGGCGAAGACCGCGTCGGCCGCGTCGGCTCCGGCGGCGGTGGCGCGGAGGACGATGTCGTGGGCGCGGTCCTGCGCTTGGGAAGGGGTGAGCATAAGGGGGACTTAGGGGCGAAAGGTTGCGGATGCCATATCGCGGGGGAAAACGCCGCGGCAGCGTTATTGGATGCGCGTGCCCACCACGACGCAGGCGAGAAACATCAGCAGCCCGGCGGTGCGATTGCTGCGGAAGCGATCGAGCGCGCCGCTGCCGTCATCGTCGCGCAATGTCGCGACCTGCCAGAACAGGTGGAGCGCGAGCGGCGCGAGCGCGGCGAGGATCAGCGGATCGGCGCGCACCTGCCACAATGCCGCCGCCCAGAGCGCGAGCGCGAGCGCATAGCAGGCGACGACCCCGGCGCGGACGTGGCGGCCGAGCGCGAGCGCGGAGGAGCGGATGCCGACCAGTGCATCGTCCTCGCGATCCTGCAGCGCGTAGATCGTGTCATAGCCGATGACCCAGAAGATCGTGCCGGCATAGAGCGTCAGGCCAGGCGGGGTGAGCGCCCCCCAAGTCTCGGTCCAGCCGACCAGCGCCGCCCAGGAGAAGACCAGCCCCAGCCACGCCTGCGGCCACCAGGTGATCCGCTTCATGAACGGGTAGGCGGCGACCGGCGCGATCGCGGCGAGCGAAACGAGCGCGGCGGGTACATGGAGCTGGAGCAGCACGACCAACCCGATCAGGCAGAGCGCGAGCAGGAACACCCACGCCGCCTTCGCCGAGACCGCGCCGCTGGCGAGCGGGCGCGAGCGGGTGCGCGCGACGCTGGCGTCGAGATCGCGGTCGACGATGTCGTTGTAGACGCACCCCGCGCCGCGCATCGCGATGCTGCCGACCAGCAGCCACAGCAGCAGCGGCCAGCGCTCGACCACGCCTCCGGCGAGCGCGACGCCCCATGCGCCGGGCCAGAACAGCAGCCACCAGCCGATCGGCCGATCGAAGCGCGCCAGCGACGCGAACAACCGCGCGCGGGGCGGCAGGAGCGAAAGGAGGCCGCGGTGCTGGGTGTCGGGAACGATGTCGGTCATGAGATCGCCGTTCGTGGCGGCTCGCGATGCGCCGATCCGGAGCGCGGAACGAGAAGGAAGATGCCGCCGATCAGGATCGGAATGCTCAGCGTCTGTCCCATCGTCAGCCCCCACCAGAGATGTTCAAGGCCATGATCGGGCTGGCGCACACGCTCCAGCATGAATCGACCGACCGCATACCAGACCAGCCCCGCGCCCGCGAGCCGGCCCGGCTGATGACGCAGGCCGGTTCGCCAGAAAAGGAACGACAGCAATACCATCGTGCCGATCCCTTCCCATCCTGCCTCGTACAACTGGCTTGGATGGCGCGGCACGTCATCTCCCGCGCCGGGAAAGATCATGCCCCATGGCAAAGTGGTGGGGCGGCCCCAAAGCTCGCCGTTGATGAAGTTGGCGATGCGGACGAGGATCATGCCGAAGGGCGTGGCACAGCCGACGTAATCGAGCAACGATAGCAACGGAACCCGCGTCCGCCGCGCGAACAGCGTCAATGCCACAAGCAGGCCGATCAGCCCGCCGTGAAATGACATACCGCCATGCCAAAGGCTTAACAGTTCGAGCGGATGCGCCCAAAGCTCCGGTTGGTAGAAGGTGGCGTACCCGAGCCTTCCGCCGCCGATGACACCAATCACCACGCAGGAAAGCAGATCGTCGACCTGCTCCAAGCGCAACGGCGCACCGTCCACCCGCAGCAATCGTCTCAGGTACCAGCGACCCAGTGCGAAGGTGGCGATGAAGGCGAGTGCGTACCAGCGGATCGGTAGCGGGCCGAGATGAAAGGCAATCGGCGAAAGGCCGAGGTCGCTCCAGCGGAGGGCAGGCGAGGTCATCACGAGCGGATAAACTATCGTGCGGATATCGTCGCCTAAGAGTTGGCAGTTTCGCCGATCCGGGTTGTTCGTTGAGTGCGATCAGCCGGTTCATTCCGGCGCAACGCGTCACTAGATAGAGGCTTCGGTTTTCCACGAGGTTTGCGCGTATGTTGACCCTTCTCGCCTTGCTCGCCGCCGCTGCCACCGATCCGCTCGCGGGGACGTGGCGCAATGCCGGCGATAGCGTCCGGATCCGCGTTGCGCCGTGCCGTGGCGAGCCGGGGATGTGCGGCACGGTGGTGTCGGCGAGCGACAAGGCCAAGGACGATGCCGCGGCGGGCGGGACCGATCGACTGGTCGGCACGCCCTTGTTCCGTGGCTTCGAGCGCGATGGCGACGGGACGTGGGCGGGGACGGTGTTCGTGCCCGACATCGGACGTGAGGTCGACGGGACGTTGCAGCTCGACGGGCGCAACACGTTGGTCGCGCAGGGCTGCCTGTTCGCGGGCTTCGGGTGCAAGGAGCAGCGCTGGACACGCGTTTCGGCGAAGTGATCCATCTGTCGGTCGCGATCGGCCGGTTTTTCGAGGCGCTGTTCTATGCCATCCTGCGCGTCGCCGGGGTGGTGACGGGCGTGGTGCTGGTCGTCGCGCTGGTGGGGGCGTTGCTGTTCCTGATCGCGCGCCTGCTGATCGGACGGGGAAGGAAGAAATGATGGGGGCGGTGCCCGCCTGGCCGCCGCGCTCGACGCCGCGGCTGTTCGTCGAAACGGCGCTTGCGCCCGGGCCGCTGACGCTGGCGGGGCCGCAGGCGCATTATCTGATCTCGGTGATGCGGACCAAGCCGGGCGATCCGGTCAAATTGTTCGACGATGCCAGCGGCGAATGGCTGGCGGTGGCGAGCGCGATCGGCAAGCGCGACCTGACGCTCGACGTCCAGGAGCGGCTGCGCGCGCGCGAGGCGGTGCCGGACCTGTGGCTGGTCGCCGCGCCGCTGAAGAAGGGGCGCGTCGACTGGATGGCGGAGAAGGCGTGCGAGCTGGGGGTCGCGCGGCTGGTGCCGGTGGTGACGCGGCGGACGGTGGTCGACAAGCCCAACACCGAGCGGTTGCGCGCGCATATGGTCGAGGCCGCGGAGCAGTGCGGGCGCACCGCGGTTCCGGACGTGGCGGAGATGGTGAAGCTGCCGGCGCTGCTGCGCGACTGGCCGAGCGAGCGGGCGCTGTTCTTCGCGGACGAACTGGGCGGCGAACCGGCGGCGGCGGCGATGCGCGCGCGGCGCGGGCCGGCGGCGATCCTGATCGGGCCGGAGGGCGGGTTCGACGACGAGGAACGCGCCGCGATCCGCGCGCATCCGGCGACGGTGGGCATCGCGCTGGGGCCGCGGATCCTGCGCGCGGATACCGCGGCGGCGGCGGCGGTCGCGGTGTGGATGGCGGTGGCGGGCGATTGGTGACGAGGCTTTACCCATCGCAAGCCGATCCACCCTAGCGCGGTGATAAATCGCGGCGTAAGGCGCGGCCATGACGACCAGGACGGTTTCGGAAACGCGCGCGAGCGCCATCCAATCGCGCGACGAATTGATCGCGCGCTTCGCCAGTGGCGAGAAGCCGGCGGAGCGCTGGCGGATCGGCACCGAGCACGAGAAATTCGTCTATGCCACCAGCGATCATCACGCGCCGTCCTATGACGAGGCCGGCGGTATCCGCGCGTTGCTGGGCGAGCTGGAACAGCATGGCTGGCGGCCGATCGAGGAAGGCGGCAACGTCATCGCGCTGAGCGGTGCGGACGGTTCGGTCAGCCTCGAGCCCGCCGGGCAGTTCGAACTGTCGGGCGCGCCGCTGGAGAACCTGCACCAGACCTGCGCCGAGACCGGGCGGCACCTGGCACAGGTGAAAGCGGCGGGCGAGAAGCTGGGGATCGGGTTCCTCGGGATGGGCATGTGGCCCGACAAGACGCGCGCCGAGCTGCCGATCATGCCCAAGGGCCGCTACGCCATCATGCTGCGCCACATGCCGCGCGTCGGCACGATGGGGCTGGACATGATGCTGCGCACCTGCACGATCCAGGTGAACCTGGATTATGCCAGCGAAGCCGACATGGTGAAGAAGTTCCGCGTCGGGCTGGCGCTGCAACCGCTCGCCACCGCGCTGTTCGCGAGTTCGCCGTTCACGGAAGGAAAGCCAAACGGCTTCCTTAGCTATCGCAGCCACATCTGGTCGGACACCGACCCGGCGCGGACCGGGATGCTGCCGTTCGTGTTCGAGGACGGGTTCGGGTACGAGCGGTACGCCGACTATATGCTCGATGTGCCGATGTACTTCGTCTACCGGGACGGGCGCTACATCGACGCGGCGGGCTTGAGCTTCCGTGACTTCCTGCGCGGCGAGCTTTCGGTGCTGCCCGGCGAGAAACCGACGATCACCGATTGGGACGACCATCTGTCGACCGCCTTCCCCGAGGTGCGGCTAAAGACCTTCCTCGAGATGCGCGGCGCGGATGGCGGGCCGTGGAACCGCATCTGCGCGCTGCCGGCGTTCTGGGTCGGGTTACTGTACGACGGTGCGGCGCTGGACGCGGCCTGGGATTTGGTCAAGCACTGGACGCTCGATGAGCGGCAGGCGCTGCGCGACGCGGTGCCGAAGCTGGGCCTGTCGGCGCCGATCCCCGGCGGCGGGCAGTTGCGCGACATTGCGGGCGCGGTGCTCGACATCGCGCATGGCGGGTTGAAGGCGCGCGCGCGGGTCAGCGCGGCGGGCGAGGACGAGACCGGGTTCCTGGAGCCGCTGCGCGAGATCGTGCGCGCCGGGAAGGTGCCGGCGGAGCGGTTGCTCGACCTGTACCATGGCGCATGGGGCGGGGATCTGTCGCGCGTTTACGGCGAGGCGAGTTTCTGAGCTTTTCACCCCTCCCTTGAAGGGGAGGGGCTTATTGCGCGTGCGGCCAGCCCTCGGCATCCCAAATCAGCCGCTGAATGCGGAGCGTCGGGGTGCCGTTCCGTTGCGTGTCATAGGCGTGGTAGACGATGCGGTCGCCGTCCCGGCCTTGCAGGATCGCATTGTGGCCGCGGCCGACATAACGGTTGCCGGTGCCCTGACCCGAGGCGAGTACCGGGGTGCCGCCGCCCTTGAGCATCGGCGTGCCGGCGCGATCGAGGTACGGGCCGGTCGGCGCGGTCGCGCGGCCGACGACGGTGTTGTAGCTGCTCTTCGCGCCGCGACAGCAGAAGTCGAACGAGGCGAACAGGTAATAATAACGGCCGTGGCGGATGACGAACGGCGCCTCGATCGCGCCCGGCGAGGGGCGCGCGGCGAGGCTGTGCATCGGCGTGGCCGGAAGGCGCAGCCCGGTCGACGCATCCAGTTCGATCAACTTGATCCCGCTCCAGAAGCTGCCGAACGCCAGCCACTGCCGGCCGTCGGCGTCGGTGAAGGCGGCGGGGTCGATCGCGTTGAAGTCGCCGCCGGCGCTGGACTCGACGACCGGTCCCTTGTCGACCCAATGGGCGGCGGGCGCGCCGGGATCGAGCCGACGCGCGGTGGAGATGCCGATCGCGGAGCGGTTCTTCCCGAAGGTCGATAGCGAGTAATAGAGGCGGTATTCGCCGCCGGTCTTCGAGATATCGGGCGCCCACATGCCGGCAGTGCCGGGGACGTGCTTGCCGGCCCACGCCGGGAGTGCGGGGAAGGATGCGCCGCGCAGTGTCCAATGGTGGAGATCGGTCGAGGTGCGGAGCGGGATCAGCCCGTCGCGGCTGCGCACATGGCCGGTGACGAAGAGGTAGTAGGTGCCGTTATCCGCGATGATCGCCGGATCGTGGACGGGGGTGAGGTTGCCGGTCAGCGCGGGCGGCGCGGTTGCGGCTGGGGCGGTGGCGAGCAGGAGAGCCGCGCTGGTGCTGCGGAGGAAGGTGCGCATGGTGAGGCTCCTGCCGGGGTGCAGACATGATCTGCAATACTCATACAATTAGGCGAAGCGCAGTGTGGGTGAGGGGGTCAAGCGAGCCAAATGGCTCGCGCGCTCGCGTTCGCAAGCGCCCACCCTCACCCAGCTCCGACTAAGCCTTCGCTTCGCAAAGACTAAGTCTGCGCATCCCTCTCCCCTCAAGGGGAGAGGGAAGGGATGGCTAAGCCCCGCGCGGTAGCGGGCCGTTGGCGACCGGCGGATCGAATTGCGGAACGCCCGCCGCATCGTAGCGGATCGGCTGGACGCGGGTGTGGCGGTTGGGATCGAACAGCGGGTCGCCGACGATCTTCTCGTAATCGCGCGCATGGAAGACCAGCATGTCGCGCCCGCGCTCATCGACGGTGAAGCTGTTGTGGCCGGGGCCGAAGATCTTGTGCTCGCGCGAGGTCTTCATCACCGGCTGTGGCGATTTGGTCCACACCGCGGGGTCCATGATGTCGGCATCGTCGCGTGCGGTGAGCATCCCCAGACAGTAACGCGCGTCGGTGGCGCTCGCCGAATAGGTCATGAACAAGCGACCGTTGCGCGCCAGCAGCGCGGGGGCCTCGGCGACCTTATAGCCCTGAATCTCCCACGGCAGCTCGGGGATCGTCAGCCGCGCGGGCTTTGCCGCGAAGGTCAGCGGCGTTGCGAGCGGGGCGAGATAGAGGTTGGAATTGGTGTCTATCCCCTCCTCGCGCTGCGCCCATGCCAGATAGCGCTGGCCGCGATGGACGAAGCTGGTCGAATCGAGGTTGAAGCTGTCCCACGGCGTTTGGAGCTGCCCGAGCACCGTCCACTTGCCGGTCATCGGGTCGGCGCCGTCGCAGACCACCGCATGGGTGCGGATGCGGAACACGTCCGCGCCGCCGCCGCTGGGGCCGGCGGCGAAATACATGATCCACTTGCCCCCAATCAGGTGCAGCTCGGGCGCCCAGAGGAAGCCGGAGAGCGGGCCGGTCTTTTCGTGCCGCCACAGCACCTTTTCGGTCGCGGTCGTCAGGCCCGCGATCGTCTTCGAGCGGCGCAGCACCAGCCGGTCGTATTCGGGCACCGAGCCGGTCATGTAATACCAGCTGTCGGTGTGGCGGAACACCTGCGCGTCGGCGCGCTGCCGGACCAGCGGGTTGACGATGGTGCCGGCGCCCACGCCGACGCGGGTGCGGGCCAGCGCGGGGGCGGCGGCAAGCGCCGCGCCCCCGGCCACGAACAGGCGGCGTGACAGCCGCGCCTGATCGTTGTTCATCAGTTCAGGTCCAGCATCACCACCGACTTGGCCGGCAGCGTGACGGTGAGCTGTCCGCCGGTCAGTTGCGCGCCGTTGAAGGCGACCGGAACGACGGTGTTGGGCTGTTCGAAGGTGTTGAGCGAATTCACCTTCGGCCCGGTCAGGATCATGCCGCCGACGCGCGACGCATTGATCCCGGTCAGCGTGGTGGTGACGGTGATCGTGCGGTTCGGATCGGCGTTGGCGAGCGCGACGTGCGCCACGCCGGCCTTGTCGCGGACCGCCGAGGCGCTGACCGCCGGGATCGTCCACTGGTCCTTGTTGTACCACGGCGACTTGATGTCGATCGGCAGCACCGTGCCGTCCATGTACGGCTTGTACATCTTGAAGACGTGATAGGTCGGCGTCAGCACCATCTTGTTGCCGTCGGTCAGGATCATTGCCTGGAGGACGTTCACCATCTGCGCGATCGCGGTCATCTTCACGCGGTCGGCATGCTTGGCGAAGATGTTGAGGTTGATCGCGGCGACCAATGCGTCACGAAGCGAGTTCTGCTGGCGCAGGAAGCCCGGATGCGTGCCCGGATCCTGATCGTACCAGGTGCCCCATTCGTCGACCGCCAGATACACTTTCTTCTGCGGATCGTATTTGTCCATGATCGCGCTGTGCTTGGTGACCAGCTCTTCCATCTTCCACGTCTTGGCGAGCGTTTCCGCCCAGCCGAGTTCGTCGAAGTCGATCGCGGAGCCCTTCTTCTCCCAGACGCCGGGCACGGTGTAATAATGGAGCGAGAGCCCGTTGAGCATCCCGCCCGTCTCGCGCATCATCACCTCGGTCCAGTTATAGTCGTCGCCGTTCGCGCCCGAGGCGATCCTGTCGATCTTGGTGCCGGCCGGCGCCTTGATGAAGGTGGCGTAGCGACGCGTGACGTCGGCGGCATATTCCGGCTTCATGTTGCCGCCGCAGCCCCACAATTCGTTACCGATGCCGAAATAGGGCAGCTTCCACGGTTGCTTGCGGCCGTTCTCCGCCCGCTCGTCCGCGAGCGAGCCGGCGGGCGAGGTGATGTATTCGACCCACTCGGCCATTTCCTGCGGCGTGCCGTTGCCGACGTTGCCCGAGATATAGGCGTCGGCGCCGATCTGCTCGGTCACGTCCATGAATTCGTGCGTGCCGACGGTGTTGGGCTCGGTGACGCCGCCCCAATGGGTGTTGATCTTGACCGGGCGCTTGTTCTTCGGCCCGATCCCTTCGCGCCAGTGATATTCGTCGGCGAAGCAGCCGCCCGGCCAGCGGATGACGGGCGTGCCGAGATCGCGCAGCGCACCGACCACATCGTTGCGGAAGCCGCGCGTGTTCGGGATCTTGCGATCGTTGCCGACCCACAGGCCGCCGTAGATGCCGTTGCCGAGATGTTCGGCGAACTGGGTGAAGATCCGCTTGTCGTAGACCGGGCCCGGCGCGTCGCCGCGCACCGCGAGCGTCGCCGACTCCGCCGTGACCGCGGGAGCGTCCTGCGCGGTGGCCGGGGCGAGCGAAGCGCAGCCGATGGCCAGCGCTCCGGCATAAGCGAACAAACGTGCCTTCATCCTATCCTCCCGAAAGAAGCGAGACGGGGGCATTGCCCGCCCCGCTGTTTTTCCTCATTACTCGGACATTAGGTTTGGGTATCGAGCATTGCAACGACCATTTGCCGGGCGGCGCGCGCTTGCCACGGTGCAATAAAGCAGGTCACAAAGGAGCGGTGATGGCGGATCGGGAGAGCGGCGTGCCGCAGGAGGAGGGCGATGCCAAGGAGGCAGCGCGCGCATCGGTGCGGGGCACCGGACGGCGGCTGCACGGCGCGATCGCGCACAAACTGGGCACCGCGATCGTCTCGGGCGAGTATCAGCCGGGCGATACCTTGTCGGGCGAGGTCGCGTTCTCCGAGGCGCTCGACGTGTCGCGCAGCGCCTATCGCGAGGCGATGCAGGTGCTTGCGGCCAAGGGGCTGGTCGAGAGCCGACCCAAGGCGGGGACGCGCGTGCTGCCGCGCGAGCGCTGGAACCTGCTCGACCCCGACGTGCTCGCCTGGGCGTTCGCTGGGGCACCCGACGTGCAATTCGTCCGCGCCTTGTTCGAGCTGCGCGCGATCGTCGAGCCCGCGGCGGCGGGGCTGGCGGCGCAGCGGCGCGACCGCAACGACCTGAAGGCGATGAAGGACGCGTTGGCGGCGATGCGGCGGCATACGCTCGCGACCGAGGCGGGGCGTGCGGCCGACAAGGACTTCCACAATGCGGTGCTGCGCGCGACGCGCAACGACGCGCTGATGGTGCTGAGCGCGAGCATCGGTGCGGCGATCCACTGGACGACGCAGTTCAAGCAACGTGCGCGGGCGCTGCCGCGCAACCCGATCCCCGACCATGTCCGCGTGCACGACATGATCGCGGCCGGGGATGTGACCGGCGCGACCGCGGCGATGCGGACCCTGGTCGACCTCGCGCTGGAGGATACCAAGTCCGCGATGGAGGGCTGACCGCCGGGTCGGCCCAACGGCGCTGGCGATCCGCGCGGACTTCTGCCACGGAGCGGGGATGATTCCGTTTGCGTTGCTCCTGCTCGCCGCGGCCCCGGTACAAGATACGCCGCAGCAAGGCGACATCACCGTCCGCGCGCCACTGCCCGCCACCCCGCAGACCCCGGCGACGATGGTGGTCGAGCCGGTGGCGATGATGATCGCCGCCTGCGACCGCGACGGCGATGCCAAGGTCGAGCGCTACGAGCTGGAGGAATGCGTCACCGCCTCGCTGGCGGCGTTCGATCCGAACAAGACCGGCAAGCTGCGCTATATCGCGTTCGGGGACTGGGCGTTGCGCTACCTGGGCGACCGCGCCGCGTTGCCGAGCCCGTATGAGGTCGACCGCGACAATGACGGCGAGGTGACGCTGGCCGAATTGCAGGACCATTTCTCGCGGCTGTTCGCGCGCTACGATCAGGACGGCGATCATGCGATCAGCCGGGCCGAGCTGCTGACCTATCGCACGATGCCGGTCGACGCGCGCGGGCCGACCGCGGGGCGGCGGCCCGAGAAGAAGGACGACGCCCCCGACGCCGACAAGAAGCGGCGCGGAGGACGGCGATGACGCGCTTCGCCTTCGCGGTCGCCGCGACCGATGGCGCGGCGCGCACCGGCACGATCACGATGCAGCGCGGCGTGATCCGCACACCGGCGTTCATGCCGGTCGGCACCGCCGCGACCGTCAAGGCGATGAAGCCCGCCGACGTCGAGCGCGCGGGCGCGGACATCATCCTGGGCAATACCTATCACCTGATGCTGCGTCCCGGCGCGGAGCGGGTCGCGCGGCTGGGCGGGCTGCATCGCTTCATGGGCTGGAACAAACCGATCTTGACCGACTCGGGTGGGTATCAGGTGATGAGCCTGTCGGCGCTGACCAAACGGTCCGAGGAAGGCGTGGCGTTCGCGTCGCACCTCGACGGGACGCGGCACATGATCAGCCCGGAGCGCTCGATCGAGATCCAGCGCCTGTTGGGCAGCAACATCGTGATGGCGTTCGACGAACTGGTGCCGACCACCTCGACGCGCGAGGTACAGGCGGCGGCGATGGAACGCTCGATGCGCTGGGCGAAGCGCAGCCGCGACGCCTTCGACAGCGGCGGCGACCATGCCGCGAACAACGCGATCTTCGGTATCCAGCAGGGTGCGCTCGACGAAGGATTGCGCAAGGCGAGCGCCGACGCGCTGATCGACATAGCGTTCGACGGCTATGCGATCGGCGGGCTGGCGGTGGGCGAGGGGCAGGAGGCGATGTTCGGCTGCCTCGACTTCGCTACCGGACAATTGCCGGCCGAACGCCCGCGTTACCTGATGGGGGTCGGCAAGCCGACCGATATCGTCGGCGCGGTCGAGCGCGGGGTCGATATGTTCGACTGCGTGATGCCGACACGGTCCGGGCGGACCGGTCAGGCGTTCACGCGGACCGGGCCGATCAACATCCGCAACGCGCGGTTCGCCGAGGATCAGGGGCCGCTCGACGCGGAATGCGCGTGCGCGGTGTGCACGACGTGGACGCGCGCCTATGTCCACCATCTGGTGCGGGCGGGCGAGATGCTGGGCGCGATGTTGATGACCGAACACAACATCGCCTTTTACGAAGCATTGATGGCCGATCTGCGCGCCGCGATCGTTGACGGACGATTGGCGGCGTTCGCCAATGACTTCCGTGCGCGCTATGACGCGCCAAAAGGAGAGTGACGTGAGCGACGAGCAACCCAACGAAATCCTGGAAGCCGCCGCGGCCGCCAAGGCGCATCAGGAAGCCGGCGCGTCGAGTGCCGCCGCGCACCAGCGCAAGGGGCGTTGGCAGCCGGGGAAGACGTGGCTGGGCGTCGGGATCGGTTCGGCGGCGGTGGCCGCGGCGGTGCTGTTCGCGAACTCGCGTAAGGATGAGGGGAAGAAGTAACGTTGCTGGCGCGGGGGAGAGGTTGGGGCACGCCCCTTCGACCGGCTCAGGGCGAACGGTGGTGAGGGTCGATCCTCGCGCCACAAGCCCCACCTAGGCTAAAGCCGGGGCCGCTTTGAGGGACGCTGGTGACGTGCGTCTCGCTTCGTTTCTTCGACCTTCCCAACTGGGCCCCGGCCTTCGCCGGGGTGACGACTGAGAATTTATCGTTGCGCTCAGCGGCCTTCGCCGGGGTGGGCGATAGAAGACGTCATTGCGAGCGCAGCGAAGCAATCCAGGGCGTCCTGATCCGGCCCTGGATTGCTTCGCTGCGCTCGCAATGACGATTTAGAATGCGCCGTGCTCGGCGAGTTCGGCCGCCGGCGTGGGGGGCACGCCGGCGGCCCCGACTGTCGCAGCCACGGGGCGACCCGAAGGGCTGTTCGGCCGGTACAAGGAGGAAGGGACCGAGACGCAGCCAAACGGCCACATTCCGGTCCCTCCCAATTCTTCAATGGCTTGCTAGCCGATCAATCAGTGCGTGACCAGATCAAAACGGTCCGCATCCATCACCTTGGTCCACGCCTTGACGAAGTCGGCGACGAACTTGTCCTTCGCATCGTCGCAGGCATAGATCTCTGACAGTGCGCGCAGTTGCGAGTTGGAGCCGAACACCAGATCGGTGCGCGACGCGGTCCACTTCTGCTCGTGCGTGGTGCGATCGGTGCCGACGAATTCCTCGTCGCTTTCGTCGCTGACCTGCTTCCATGCGGTGTTCATGTCGAGCAGGTTCACGAAGAAGTCGTTGGTCAACTGACCGACGCGCTTGGTGAACACGCCGTGCTCGCTGCCCTGCGCGTTCGCACCGAGCACGCGCAGCCCGCCGACCAGCACCGCCATTTCCGGCGCGGTGAGGCCGAGCAACTGCGCACGATCGACCAGCAGCTCCTCGGTGGGCACGTTGAACTTGACCTGGAGATAGTTGCGGAAGCCGTCCGCCTTGGGCTCGAGCACGTCGAAGCTCTCGGCGTCGGTCTGCTCCTCGAGCGCATCGGCACGGCCCGGCGTGAACGGCACGGTCACGTCATGCCCGGCGTCCTTCGCCGCCTTCTCGACCGCGGCGGTGCCGCCGAGCACGATCAGGTCGGCGATCGACACCTGCTTGCCGCCGGTCGCCGCGCCGTCGAAGTCGGCCTTCACCTGTTCGATCACGCCGAGCACGCGCGCGAGGTTCTGGGGATCGTTGACCTCCCAGTCGCGCTGCGGCGCGAAGCGGATGCGCGCGCCGTTCGCACCGCCGCGCTTGTCCGATCCGCGATAGGTCGAGGCCGAGGCCCAGGCCGTCTTGACCAGATCCTGCACCGATAACCGATCGAGCAGCGTGGCCTTGAGCGACGCGACGTCGGCAGCGTCGATCAGCGGGTGATCGACGGCCGGGATCGGGTCCTGCCAGATCAGGTCTTCCTGCGGCACCTCGCTGCCGAGGTAACGGAGCTTCGGCCCCATGTCGCGGTGGGTCAGCTTGAACCACGCGCGCGCCCACGCGTCCGCGAAATAAGCGGGGTCGGCGCGGAATTTCTCCATGACCGCGCGGTACTTCGGATCGACCTTCAGCGCCATGTCGGCAGAGGTCATCATCGTCGGCACCTTCTTGCCCGGCGTGTGCGCGGCGGGGGCGAGCGTGTCCTCGGGATTGCCGACCGGCTGGAACTGGTGCGCGCCGGCCGGGCTCTTCGTCAGCTCGTACTCATGATCGAGCAGCATGTCGAAGTAGGTCATGTCCCAAGTCGTCGGCGTCGGCGTCCACGCACCCTCGATCCCCGAGGTGATCGTGTGATCGCCCATGCCGCTTTCATGGGTCGACGCCCAGCCGAGCCCCTGCGACGCGATGTCCGCACCCTCCGGCTCCCGGCCGACCAGCTTGGGGTCACCCGCGCCGTGCGCCTTGCCGAAGGTGTGACCACCGGCGGTGAGCGCGGCGGTTTCCTCGTCGTTCATGCCCATGCGCGCGAACGTCTCGCGCATGTCGCGCGCCGAGCCCATCGGGTTCGGGCAGCCGCCCGGGCCTTCCGGGTTCACGTAGATCAGGCCGTGCTGGATCGCGGCGAGCGGGCTTTCGAGCGCCAGGCCGGCTTCTTCGTCGATACGGGTCTGGCCGAGCCATTCCTCCTCGGTGCCCCAATAGACGTCCTTCTCGGGCTCGAACACGTCCTTACGTCCGCCACCGAAGCCGAAGGTCGGGCCGCCCATCGACTCGATCGCGACGTTGCCGGCGAGGATGAACAGATCGGCCCAGCTCAGCGCGCGGCCGTACTTCTGCTTGATCGGCCAGAGCAAGCGACGCGCCTTGTCGAGATTGCCGTTGTCCGGCCACGAATTAAGCGGGGCGAAGCGCTGCTGCCCCGCCGACGAGCCGCCGCGGCCGTCGCCGGTGCGGTAGGTGCCCGCCGAGTGCCACGCCATGCGGATGAAGAACGGACCGTAATGCCCGTAATCGGCCGGCCACCAAGGCTGGCTGTCGGTCATCAGCGCGGTCAGGTCGGCCTTCACCGCCTTCAGGTCGAGCTTCAGGAATTCTGCAGCATAGTCGAAGTCGTCGCCGAACGGATTGCCGCTCTTGCCCTGCTGGTGAAGGATGTCGATCGAGAGCGATTCCGGCCACCAATCCCTCGCCGTATGCCCGAGCAGCTTGCGCATTGCGGCAGGCTGCTTCTTGGGATCGTTGATCGAGCTACCTTCGGTGATGGCGTCCATGTCTCGTCTCCTCTCGCGACCGCTGTACGGGTCTGCCGCTGCCCGAACGCACGGGCGCGCATCACCATTCCGGCAATCTGTGACAACGTTACTAGAGGAGCGAGGTTGATCGGGAAAATGCGAAAACCTTGATGGTATGATCGAGTTTGTCGATCAGGGGCGGGCCGCGGCGATCGCGTCGGCGTAAGCGGCGCGATATTCGGTGACGATCCGGTCCTCCCCGAAACGGCCGAGCGCGTTCGGGTCGCTGAGCCCGCCCGCGCGCCATCTTGCGGCGTCGGCGAGCGCGGTTTCCATCGCCGTGGCGAGGGCGTCGATATCGGTCGGCTGGTAGGTGATCGCATGGGCGGCGAGGTCGGCAATCTCGGGGATGCCGCCCGCCTCGGCACAGATCGCCGACAGGCCGTAGGACAGCGCCTCGATCAGCGTGCGCGGCAGTGGCTCGGGCCAGACCGAGGCGATCAGCACGGTGTCGATCGCACGGTAGAAGTCGCCGGCCGGCAAGAAGCCGAGCCATTCGATGCGGGGATCGGGATAGCGCGCCTTCAATGCGGCGACATAATCGGGAGCGCCGACCCCGGCGATGCGCAGCCGCCAGCCGTCGCGCCAGACGCGGGTGGCCGCTTCCAGCACCACATCGATGCCTTTCTCGGCCTCGATGCGGCCGATGAAGCCGAACACGAACGGCGCGTCCGGCGGTCTCGGGTCGCGCGGCTGCTCGTCGAGCGGGACGATGTTGAAGATGCGCCGCGCGGGAACGTCGGGGAAATAGCCTTCGGCGTGATGTCGGCGGATGACGTAATCGCTGTTCGACACCAGCTGATCGACCGTGGCGGACAACAGTTTGGCGGGCGCGGTGAGCAGGCGGCATTCGCGGCAGCGCGTCGTGCAGGTCGCGCCGTTCCTGAACAAGGCCGAGCGCGTGCACATCGCGCCGTAATCGCGCAGCGTCTGGACGAGCGGCAGCTTCCGCCGCTTGATCGCGCGCCAGATCGCGGGGCCGAAGCCGGTGATGACGTTGCAATGGACGACGTCGGGGCGGACCGCGTCGAGCAGCGTGCCGAGACGGTGCGCGGCGGCGCGGTTCCAGCGGTTGCGGGCGTGCCAGTGCAGGCGCTTCAGCTTCGGCCGCGCGGGTGCGTCCGGGTCGTAGGGCCAGTAGATGTTGTCGATCGGCAGGCGATGGACGGTGACGCCGTTCCGCATCTCGATGATCGGAGCGGCGATGTCGTCGAGCGTTGCGACCGTCACCTCGTCGCCGGCGCGGACCAGCGCCTCGGCGAGCAGCGCCACCGACTTTTCCGCGCCGCCGATCCGGTGCGGCGGGTAGAGGGTGTTGACGATCAGGACCTTCATCGCGCCGCCGCCGTCACACAGGCATCGGCGAGGATCTGCGCCGACCCGCGCCATGAAAAGAGGGCGACGCGGCGCCTGCCCTTGGCGACCCGGTTGCGGCGGAGCGCGCCGTCGTGGTCGTCGAGAAACCGCTGCATCAGTCGCGCGAGCGTGGCGTCGTCGTGCCAGTCGAAATAATCGGCGGCGTCGCCGCAGACTTCCACGACGGCCCGAGCGGTGCTGGCAAGGACCGGGCAGCCGTTGGCGAATGCCTCGAGCGGGGGGATGCCGAAGCCTTCGTAGATGCTGGGGAAGATCAGTGCGTGCGCGGCTTGCATCAGCGCGGCGACCTCGGCGTCGTCGAGCCGGCCGGGGAGTAGAAGGTCCGGTCCCGGGTCGGGCAGCCCCGCCGAGCCGAACACCGCTGGGTCGATCCGCCCGACCGCGACCAGCTTCGCACGGCCGGGCCCTAGCCGCGCAAGCGCCCGGAGCGCGACCGCGAGGTTCTTGTTGCGGGTGAGATTGCCGAGCGTGAGGAAATAGCCGCCCTTGGTCAGCCCGAGCCGTGCGACCACGCCGGTGTCGGGGGCGATCGAAAGATGCTCGGCGCCATTGGGGGCGACGACGATATCGGTCGCGGCGACCGGCAGCACGTCGGCGAGTTCGCGGCGCGAGAAGTCGGAGACGGTCGCCACCATTGCGCGGCGTGCCAGCAGCCGGTCGAGCCCGCGATGCGCGAGGACGTAGGGCGTGCTGAAATGTTCGGGATGACGCTGGACCGCCGCGTCGTGGATCACCACGACCTGTCGGCGCAGCGCGACCGGACCGGTCATCGCGAGGCACAGCGCGACGCCGGCGCTGGCGGCGCGGGCGTAATCGACCTGGTCCCAATAGTGACCCGCGCGCGTGCCGATCGTGCGCGTCTCGATATGCCGCAGCGGCAATTTGCGTGCGCCGGGTGGCGCGAGCAGAACGTAGCGGGCGGGGAGCGCACCCTCGCCGGCCAGCGCGTCGAGGGCGGTGACGATCTCCTGCGCGTACCGCTGCACCCCGCTGACCGGCTGGGTGAGGAAGCGACCGTTGATGAAGACCGGCGGCATCAGCGCGCGTCGCGCAATCGCCGGTATAGCATCTCGGTCTGGTAGATCATCCGCATCCCGTTCATTTCGCGGCTGCGCCCCGCGGTGGCCGCGGCCATGGCGGCGCGCGCCTTGCGGTCGGTGCCGATCAGGATCGCGGCTTCGGCCAGGCGATCGATCACCGTGGCATCGTTGGGCACGATCAGGCCGCAGCGGCTGCCGCCGATCACGTCGCGCGCGCCCGCGACGTCGGTCGTGACGATCGGCACATACGCGGCGAGGCTTTCGAGCAGCACGTAGGACAGCCCCTCGTAGCGGCTGGTCATCATCACCGCGTCGAAGGCGGGCATCAGCTCCTGCGCCTTGGCGGTACGCCTCCAGATGAAGCGGTCCGCGAAGCCGGAGGCGGCGAGGTCGCGCGCGACCGCGTCTGCGTGTTCGCCGTCGCCGACGAGCACCGCGCGCAAGTCGGGCACCTGCGGCATCGCGCGGCGCATCGCCGCGACGAAGCGTTCGGGCGCCTTTTGGTAGGAGAGCCGGCCGACGAAGCCGATCACCGGCGCGTCGTCGGGCAGGCCGAGCGCCGCACGGGCCTGTGCGCGCGCCACGGCGGGAATGTCGATGACGCCGTTGCGGATCAGGTGGCAGCGGCCCGTGGCGATCCGAAGCTTGCGCGCGAACGCCAGCTCCCCGCTCGACACCGCGATCAGCGCGTCGGTGCGCGCCGCACCCAGCACGATTTCCGCGCCGTTGAACGCCAGCCGTGCGGGGAGCGACGCGCTGCGGTCGAGACCGCGGAAGGCATGTGGCGTGTAGACGCGCTTCGCCGGGCCGACATCGGCGAGGCGGACCAGCGCGCCGGCCTTCGAACTGTGGCCGTGGACGATGTCGAACGGACCCGCGCGACGCAGCGTGGCCGCGAGCGCGCGGGCGGCGGCCACATCGTGCAGTCCGGGTGCGCGACGCATCGCCAGTGGCTCGCTGGTGATCGGCAGCGCCGCGATCTCGGCAAGATGCCGCGGTTCGGCGCGACGGGGCGAGTAAATCAGGTGAACGTCGTGCCCGCGCATGTGCAGTGTTTTTGCCAAATCAAGCACATGCCGCCCCGCGCCACCGCCTACTGCCTCGATAACGAGGCAAATCCTTAAGTCAGAATGGATTGATAGTGAGTCTTCGTAATCGGCAAGCCTAACAAAAGGCGAATCAAGCACGGCTTCTCACTTTTCAGAGCAAGTAGTTGAACACGACGCTATTTCTTTGAGAACTATTATCAAGCCGATAGATGTTGGTGATAAATGGTGTGTGCTTTCTAGGCACAGGAGGTCATTGTACGCAAGCGCCCGGCGCCGGGGCGTTGTCTAGCGGTCTACGTCAGCGGTAACCCGCGCGGTGGTGGAGGCTTCGATCCACAGGCCGCTCGCTGCGGACAGCAGGGCGGGTGCGCTTGGCGGGTCGGCGCGACCCGTCAGCTTTTGCATCATCACCGGCGGCTGGCCGAAGCGCGTGCAACGATTGTGGCGCAGCGTGACGTCGGTGGCGTTGGATATGGCGATACAGCCCTGCCCGACACCGTCGATCTGGTTGTCGCGGATCAGCAGTCCGGCGTTGAGCGGTTCTGCGGCGAGCGGTGGCGGGGCACGGGGCACGGCACTGTCCAACTCGCCGAATACGGTGATCGCCGCCCAGACGCGGTCCGGGCGCGTGTCCTGCCCGGTGTCGGCGATGCGATTGTCGGCGACGACGACGTTGTAGACTCCGGTGCCTTCCTTCCAGGCGGCGCTGGTGAGCAGCCGGATCGCATTGAAGCGCAGGCCGGTGAAAAGATTGTCCTGAACGAGCCCGTTCGGTGCCTGCGCCAGCACTCCGTGGCAGAGGCAGTCGGTGATGCGGTTGCCCACGATCGCATAGCGCGCGGATAGCAGGTCCAGATTACGCGCGTAGCGGACGGTACCCGCCGGCACCGGCGCGGCGAAGATGGCGCGTATCCGCCCGGCGGGATCGCGTGGGCTCCGCGCTGCGACCGTCGCCGTGCCGAGCAAGCGCAGCCCGGCGTCGAACAAGGCGAGCCGCGTGCCCGACGAAACGCGAGACGCGACCCCCGAGAGCGTCATGCTGCGCCGGTCGGGATCGAGGCGGGCGTCGAGGATCGGCGTGGCGATGTTGATCGCGTCGTCACCCATGCCGGTGAAATCGCTGTTCTCGATGAGCAGGTCGCCACCGGCCGCGGTGACGTGGACGCCGTCATAGGCGATCGCGCTGCCACCCGTGCCGCCGAGCGTCGCTGCGACGATCGCGAGCCCGCGGTCCATGAACTCGACCGTGATCCCGGTTCCCGCGGAATCGCGCACCGTGACATGATCGAGCGTGATGTCGTGCGATACCGGGGTATCGCCGGGATCGCCGATGCGGATCGCGCCGCCGCGGTACCAGCTGAGCTTCACCTGTACCGGGTGCCGGGCGCGAAGTCGGACAGACCGCCGGGCAACGCGCCCCCCGTGCCGAGTGGTCGACCCTGCTTTCCGAGCAGCCGTCGCGCGCCCGCGAGGCCGCGTGCCGACACCTGATAGATCGGCGTGCCGGGCGCGGGAGCGGGGCCGGTGAAGTGGAGCCGTCCGCCCGAAACGCGCGCCGCGACGACCGGTGGCTGCGCATAGCCAAGCGACAGGCCCCGCAGCATTACGCGCGCCGCGTTCGAGATCAGGATACCGTCACCCCAGCGTGCAAACACGAGCTTCGCGCCCGGCCCGTCGATCAGCACGTCGCTGAGCCCGTCGAGCAGCAGCCCCGGCGGGCCACCGGCAATCGGCCAAGTGTCGGGCGCGAGCCGCAGCGTTCCGCCGCCGGCGGCGCGCAGCCGCGCCAGCGCCGTGGCGATCGCAGGGCCATTGTCGCCGCGGACGGGATCGAGCGCGATCACCGGGCGGCCGTCGAGATGCGGCGCGAGCACCGCCACGGTCACCGGGCGGCCATCCGCCCCGATCCAGCTTCGCCGCAATCCGTTGCCGCTGACGGGCGATTGCCGCGCGTCGGTGGCGAGGGCTGCCCAGTCGGTGGACGTGCCTTGCGACGGGGTGGTCGCCGGGCAGGTCGCGAGCAGCGCGGCGAGTGCAGCACGCGCGGATGACGCGAGGACATGGGGCAGCGGCGTCTCCATGGCGGCGGCACGATCTGCATAGAGCAAGAGGCGGGCGCGCGTGGCGGCACACTGCCCCGGATTGGCGATCTGTGGCGTGGATCCTGCACATTTCGCGATGCGGTCGCGTGCGCGCCAGCCTCGTGGCGTTGCGCAGATGGTGGCGCGGATCTTATCGAAAGCGCGCAGCAGGCCACCACGCAAGGACCCGGATATGGCGCTCGTAGGCGGAAAGCGGTTGCCGTCCGCGCGACGCGGGCACCGGTCGCGTGGACGCTTCGTTCCATATGGCCCGCGCGCCCGCGCGTTCGGCGGGATGTTCGCGATCCATTTCGTGCTCGGCGCGCTGGTCGCGTTCGGGGCGGCGACCGCGCCATCGGCGGCGTGGGCGTATCTGGCGCTGGCACTGTTCGGGTCGCTGTCCTTCGGGCTGTTGCGGACCGCGCCTGCGACGTTCCTGCTGTTCGTGCCGCTGATCGCGCTGCGGCTGACCGAGTTCATTTCCGGCGCGGCGATCGAGGGTGGGGCCTATATGGTCGAGACCGAGATCACCGGGCACGCGACAGGGGCGTTCGCCCGGTTGCTGCTGATCTACCTGCTGTTCTTCCTGACCGCGACGATCGTGGTCGAGGCGTCGTGGCCGCGGCTGAAGATGCTGATCCGCGACGCGCCGCATCGCTGGCAGCCGCACGGACGCGTCATCTGGATCGGGCTGCTGATCGTGATGAGTGCGGCGACCGCCTATCTGATGCCGCTGGGGGTCAACAACGGTTTCCCGCTGCTCGATCACCTCGATCGCTTCGCCTATCTGCGCACAGTCGATTCGCCGATCTATTCGGCGTGGATGACCAATCGCCCGGTGCTGGTGCCGTTCATCGGCGTGCTGTGCTGCGTGCCCCGTTACCGGCTGCACGGTGCGTCGGTGCTCGTCTGGCTGCTGGCGCTGTCGGTGCTGTTCGGCGAGAAGTTCACCTCGCTGGTGATGATCGTCAGCATCTTCTCGATCCCCGTTGGGCTGGCGCATATCGCCAACGACCGGGCGATCCCGATCCGGGCGATCGGCGCCATCGCGGTGGCGATCGTCGTCGTCACGCTGCCGGCGGTGCTGATCGCTTATGGCGCGCTGACCGATCTCGACGCGGCGGTGCGGAAATACGGGCAGCGCGCCGCGCTGCAGGGGCAGCTCTGGTATGTCGCGGACGACCGGTATCTGACCAATATGCGGTTCGACGATCGCGCGATCGGGGCGGATGTCGCATCGTGGATGACGCCCGGCGCGCAGAAGGCCGAAGACGCCGGAACGCGGTTCGGCCTCTATTACGTCATGCAGCGCTTCACGCCGTCGCGGCTGCTCGGCCGGGCGATGGACGGTGGCAACGGCTTCGTCTTCTCGCTCTATCCCTATCTGTTGATGACGATGGGGATCGTCGGATTGCTGGCCGTTTCGTCGCTGCTCGCGGCGTTTCACGCGTTGGTGATGCGGATGGTCGCGCAGTCGATCGCGGAGGGCAATTGGATCGCGTCGATCCTGTTCGGGCGCGCGATGGGGTCGCTATATGGCGGCTATACGACCGGGTTCCTGTGGAATTTCTTCGGCATCAAGAATCTGGCGACGATCGCGGTCGCGTTGTTCCTGATCTGGGACGGGCGGCGGCGTGGCAGTCGGGTGCGCCGGATGATGCAGGCGCTGGGGTCACGGAGTTGATGTTCGGCGCACCCGTGGACGGTCCGGGGGCGTTTGCCCAAGACAAAGGGTGGTTTCGGGAAGGATCGTCGGTGCGGTTGTTCGTCTTCGGATTAGGCTATGCGGCGCGTGCGGTGGCGGCGGCGGCGGGTGCGCCGTTGCTGGCGACGACGCGCGACGGGCGCGACGGAACGATCCGCTTCGACGACGAGGCCGCGGTGCGGGCGGGGCTGGCGGCGAGCACGCATGTGCTGTCGTCGGTGCCGCCCGACGAGGCAGGCGATCCGGTGCTAGACCGCTATGAGGAGGCGCTGGCCGGGCGGTGGCTGGGTTATCTCTCGTCGACCGGGGTCTATGGCGACGTCGGCGGGGCGTGGGTGGATGAAAATGCCGCCGCCGATTGCGGACGACGGCCGTTACGCAATCGTGCGGATGCGGCGTGGATGGCGCTGGGCGCGCGGGTCTTCCGGCTGCCGGGCATCTATGGGCCGGGCCGCTCGCCGTTGACGCGGGTGGCGAGCGGCGCGGCGCATCGGACCGGCGTCGCGGGGCAGGTGTTCAGCCGCGTGCATGTCGCGGATCTGGCACGCGGTGTCGTCGCCGGGTTCGATGCGCCGGCGGGGGCATACAACCTCGCCGACGACCTGCCGGCGGCGCAGGACGATGTAGTCGCCTATGCCGCGCGATTGCTGGGGATCGCGCCGCCGCCGATCGTGCCGCTGGAGCAGCTTTCGCTGGCTGCGCGCGGCTTCCATGCCGAGAATCGCCGCGTGGCGAATGGCAAGGCGAAGCGCGTGCTGAACTGGCAGCCGCAGTTTCCCGATTATCGCGCCGGCCTGCGCGCGCTGAGCGCCACCACCAGCCCGACCGCGGCGAGCCCTGCGCCGGCCGCCGCCAGCAGCGTCCAGCGATAACCCTCGAAGACGGTCGACAGCAGCATCGCGATCACCGGCACGATCACGCCGTTATAAGCGGCCTTGGCGGGGCCGATCGTACGGATGATGCGGAAGTATAACGTAAAGGCGAGCGCCGAGGCGATGATGCCGAGGTATAGCACGCCCGCGATATAGCCGGGGCGGAGGTCGAACACCGGTGCGCCGGTGGTGATCCACGCCCAGCCTGCGTCGATCGTCGCACCGGTCAGCATCGCGGTGGCGAGCGTCGGGATCATCGGATAGCGCGTCGCGGTCTTCGTCGCCTGCATGACATTGGCGGTCGACGCCGACAGGATCGCGCACAGCGTGAAGGCGATGCCGATCAGCGACTCGGTCGGGCCGCCGGGATCGCCGCGCGCTTCCTTGATGAACAGCAGCGCCACCCCGCTCATCGCGATTGCCGAGCCGATCAGCAATTGCCGCCCGAGCCGCTGACCGAGGAAAATGCGCGCGAACAGCGCGTTGGGGACGAGCAGCAGCGCGAAGATCACTGCGACCAGCCCGGAGGTGATATGCTCCTCCGCGCGGTAGACGAAGTTGAAGTTGAGCACGAACTGGAACACGCCGAGCAGGCCGGCGAAGCGCCAGAAGCCCGGCTGACCGAACAGCGCGCGCGTGCCGGGCGCACGCTGCCACGCCGCGACCGCCGCCAGCGTGACGCCGGCGACGAGGAAGCGATAGCTGACCGACCAGCTCGCGGGCACCGCGACCGCGCCGCCGTGAAGCTGGTCGCGGATCACGATCCAGGTCGAGCCCCAGATCAACACGACCAGCGCGAACGGCACCAGCACCGTGGCGCGCGTGCTGTTGGAGGGATCGGCGGGGCTCATCCGAGCGCGGCGATCGCGTCGGCGAGCGGGCGAATGTCCTCGGCGCGTTGGTTCCAGCTCACCACCAGCCGCGCCTCGCCGACGCCCCAATCGTAGAAGTCGAACCCGGCGGCGCGGAGCGCGGCGGCTTCGTCGGCAGTGACGCGCAGGAACACCTCGTTCGCTTCGACCGGGTGGAGCAGCCGAGCGCCCGCCGCCTGGGCGAGCAAGGCGGCACCGGCGTTGGCGCCGCGTGCACAGTCGAGCCACACGTCGTCGTCGAGCATCGCGAGCAGTTGCGCGGCGAGATAGCGCCCCTTCGACAGCAGATGCCCCGCGCGCTTGCGGCGATAGAGCGTAGCCTCGGCGAGATCGTGGTCGAAGAAGACGAGCGCCTCGGCGTTCATCCCGCCGTTCTTCACGAACCCGAAGCTGAGCGCATCCGCGCCGCCGCGCCACGTCAGGTCGGCAGGCGAGGCGCCGGTCGACACCACCGCATTGGCGAAGCGCGCGCCGTCGATGTGGAAGCCGAGCTTGCGCTCATTCGCGAGGGTGCCGAGCGCCGCGACCTCCGCGGGCGTGTAGACGCGGCCATATTCGGTGGCGTTGGTGATCGACAAGGCGTGCGGACGCTGTTGGTGGACGTCGTAGCGCTGGCGATCGAGCACCGCCGCGGCGCTGGCGGGGGTCAGCTTCGCGCCGTCGCCCTCGGCCAGCAACAGCTTGGCGCCGTGCGTGTAGAATTCGGGCGCGCCGCATTCGTCGTTCTGGATGTGCGCCTCGCGGTGGCAGACGACCGAGCCGTGCGGCGGGCACAAAGCGGCGAGCGCGAGGCAATTGGCGGCGGTGCCGCTCGGCACCCACAGCACGCGCACCGCGGTCTCGAACAACGCCGAGAAGCGTTCGTCGAGCGCCTTCGACCAGCGATCGCCGTCATAGGCGGTGTCGAGCGTGTCGGCCGCGGCGATCGCGCGCAGCACGGCGGGATGGACGGGGGCGGCATTGTCGGAAAAGAAGCGCATGGCGCTGCCTTCGGGCAGCGACGCGGGCGGGTCAACATCCCATGAAGGCCGTCCGATCAGCGCAAGGTCGCGCTTTCGACGAGGGCGCGATAGGCCGGGGCGACCTGATCGAAATAGTGCAGCCGCGGCGCGTCGAGGGTCGCCATGTAGAGCAGGCCCTTCACGAGCGCGGCATGTGCCTCCCCACGACGCGGCAGCTCGTCGCCATCGACATATTCATAGGCGAAGCGGATGCCGTCGGTGCCGAGGAAGCGTTCGGGCCGGGCGTCGAGCAGCGTGAAGCTGGCGATCGCGCGGTCGGTGCGATAGGTCGCCTCCAGAAGCTCCGGCACCTCGGCAAGCAGCATTTCGCGGGTGAGTTTCGGCAGCGGCTTGCCCTTCTTGTCGTGCTCGCGCAGCAGCGGCTCGCCCGGCGCGATCCCGCCGTAGAAGGTGACCTGGTCGAGCTGTTCGCCGTCGAGCGTCCATGCCTCGGCCTTCTTGCCGGGCTTGCCCGACAATTGGTTCCAATCGCGGTTCGGGGTGACGGTGAGCGGCGATGCGGCGACCGCGACCGCCTTGCCCTGTTCGCGATAGCCGTGCGCGATCGCCGGCACGCTGCCCAGCAGCGCTGCGGTGGCCACCAGCGCGAGTGTGGCGTTCCTGATCGTCGTCATGGTCATTGGCCGGGTCCTGCGGTGGCAATCAGCATCCCGATCATCGCGGCATCGGGAGCGGTGGGTTCGAGCTGGAGGTAGCGGCGGAGCGCCTCGATGCCTTCGGTGCGCCGTCCGGTCTTGAGCAGTGACAGGCCCAGCCCGCGCTGCGCCCCCGGCAACGTCGCGTCGAGCGCGATGGCGTTGGCGTAGAATTCGGCCGCGGACACCAGATCGCGCGGATAGCCGCGCGCACGGTACAGGTCGCCGCGCGCCACCCACAGCGACGCGGTCGCGCCATGCTCGCCGAGCATCCCGATCAGATAGTCGCTGGCGCCAAAGTTGTTGAGCTTGATCTGATCGTCGAGGAATTGCGGCAGCCACGGCGCGAGCGCCGCAGCATAGCGCGCCGCGCCATCGTCGCGCCCCACGCCGTCGGGGATGGCGAGCGCGGCCATCGTTTCGGCGCGCTCGGCATCGCAGGGGTGCGAGGCGAGGTACGGCACGCGATCGAAGCGCGGGTGCGCTTGCCCGCGCGCGGCGGCGGCACGCTCCGCCTCGGTCATGACGTTCCGCCATGCCATCGCCGCCGACTGCGGGCGCAGCGTACTGCCGTTCAGATAGCCGATGCCGTGCAGATCGGCGTCGCGTTCCTGATCGCGGCTGAAGCGCGCAAGCCGGCCGTAGACCGAAATCTGCATCGTCTGGAAGTTATAGGCACCTTGCGCATAGGGCAGCATCCCGGCGAGCACCGCGCCCCAGCTGAGGATATCGGTGCCGCTTCGGCGCGCCTTGAAGGCGGCGAGCGAATGGCGTTGTTCGAAATGGCCGAATTCATGGCCCAGTACCGCACCGAGCTCGGCCTCGCTGCGGACGCGGAGCAACAGCCCGCTGAAGACGCGCATCGTGCCATTGGGCGCCATGCTCGCGTTGAAGAGCGGGGTGCGCAGGATGTAGATGCGCGCCGCCTTGCACCGCGCCGCGCCGACGGTCGCGCAGAGCACGCCGCGGACATAAGCGTTGAGCGCTTCGTCGCGGATCAGGATTGGTGAACTGGCGAGGACGCGTTCGTCCTCGTCCATCTCCTTCCACAGGCCGATCTCGTCGACCCCCTGCGGCTGATAGGCGGCGGTATAGGGCGGGGGCAGCGGAGCGGGCGCCGTCGTCGACGCCAGCGCGGGCGTGGTGGCCAGTGCCGCCAATAGCGCAGCGAGACGGCGGATCACTTCGCCAGCCCGGCCGGTGGCGGCGTGGCGGCGGTACTGCCCGGGAAATCCTCGAGCAATTGTCCGATGCGCTTGTGCGCGCCCTCGGTGGTGCGGACGTCGCCGCCCATCGCCATGTCGGCGTTGAGCCACACGATGTCGCCGGTCTTCAGATCGACCAGCCCCGCATAGCCGGCATGTTCGCCGGACTTGACCGCGATCCCGGGACCGAGCGCGGCGAAGACCTGCAGGATCTTGCGGCCGGTCGAACCATAGGCGTCCTTGTCGTAGATGAAGAGCCCATAGTCCGCGTCCCTGGCACCGGGCAGTCGGGCCACGCCGCTGCCCATCGACCAATCGAACACCCCGGCCTTGTTCTCCCGCTTCTTGGTGGGCAGCCGATTGCCGCGGAAGAACTGGTATTCGATGACCGCGCGGGACAGCGCGCCGAACAGCGCCTGATATTCCTCGACCAGCCGGGCTTCTTCGCCGAACGCTGCGGGCGCGGGCTGCACGATGTTGCCGAGGGCGGCCTGTCGTGCGGCGAGCGCGGTTTCGAGATTGGCGCGCGCGCGATCGGTCCAGTCGCCGTTCGGTTCGAAGATGCCGCCAGTCGACTGCGCGCCGACCCGCACCGTCGGGCGGAAGACGAGGATCGTCTTCCCGCTGTTCGCCGGGAGCGTGAAGCCCGCCTTCACCGCGGTATGTTCCTGCGCAGCGGCGGGTTGATGACAAAGCGCGGCCATGCCGATGGCCGCCGCGATCACGCGAGCCCGTTTCATTATCCAGCTATTCCCCCGTCCGCCCCCGCGGACTCGCAATTGCTATCGCGCGGGTAAGTGGGCGGCAAGCAACCAGATTTGCTAGTGACCCAATTTGGCGAAGGTCGCGATATGCGCGACCTTCCAAGCCGGCGGCGATCCGGAAAAACCGGATCTATCCGGTGCGGCACGAGGTGAAGCCTCGGAGCAAGATCGGGCGACGAGGGCGTGACGACGCGGACATCGCTTCGGGCCGTCATTGCGAGCGGAGCGAGGTAATCCACAGCGTCCTGGCTGTGGTCCTGGATTGCTTCGCTGCGCTCGCAATGACGATGCTGGGTAGATGTGACGTCATCACAATCTGACGAACATGCTGCCGTGCAACAAAGGCTTAAAGACATAAAGATATCTTTATGTCTATCTTGACGCGCGATCTGCTTTGGTGTTCAACCGCTGTGTCGAGGTTCCTCGTTCCAGGCATGGCGACGAGGCTAAGACGGGAAGCCGGTGCTGTCCTTCGGGGCAAATTCCGGCGCTGCCCCCGCAACTGTAAGCGGCGAGCGGCGGCTCCATTTCGTGTCACTGGATGCTCGCGAGGCGTCCGGGAAGGCCGGAGCCACCGCGTTGACCCGTGAGCCAGGAGACCTGCCTGCGACGCGATAACGTTCCTCGGACGGGGTTCCTCCGGTGGATCGCGCTCGACGCGTGGCGCGTGGCGTAAGCCGTTCGCGCCGGTCCTCGCCTGGCGCGCTCTTCCAAGACCCCTGCCCGCAACAGCAGGTGTGTCATGACGAGCAACGCATTCAGCTTCACGATCAGCAGCATCCCGTTCGACGAGGACTATCGTCCCGCCGACGACACGCGCATCACCACCAACTTCGCCAATCTGGCGCGTGGCGAAAGTCGGCGCGAGAATCTGCGCAGAACGCTGGCGATGATCGACCGCCGCTTCAACGCGCTGATGCACTGGGACAATCCGGCGGGGGATCGCTACGCGCTGACGCTCGGGATCGTCTCGGCGGCGTTGCAGATCGGCGATGACGCGCGTGACCACGCCTTTCCGCTGATCGAGATCCTGCACACCATCGTCACCGACCGGCGCAGCGGCGTCCGCACCAATGGCATGGTCGGCAACAATTTCTCCTCCTACCTCCGCGACTATGATTTCAGCGTCGTAATGCCCGCGCATGTCGAGCGGAACGGCGACGGCGTGCCCGAGCAATTCGGCGATCTGCACGGCAATCTGTTCAAGCATTTCCTCCGATCGGAGGCCTACCGCGCACGGTTCGGCAAGCCGCCGGTGATCTGCCTGAGCGTCTCCAGCCGGGAGATCTATCACCGCACCGCGAACACGCACCCGATCCTCGGGGTCGAATATCGCAACGACACCTGCTCTGCGACGGACAGCTATTTCGCGAAGATGGGGATGAAGGCGCGGTACTTCATGCCGCCGCACAGCGTCGCGCCGCTGGCCTTCTATCATGTCGGCGATCTGGTCGCGGATTATACCGCGCTCGAACTCGCCAGCACGATCAGCACGATGGAAAGCTTCCAGAAGATCTATCGTCCCGAGATCTACAACGCCAATTCGGTCGCCGCCGAACATTACCAGCCGAGCCTGTCGTACCAGGACTATTCGCTGACCCGCATCGTCTACGATCGCGAGGAGCGCAGCCGGCTGGCGGTCGAACAGGGGCGGTTCGCCGAAGAACATCTCATCAAGCCGCACGGCGCAGCGCTGGCGCGCTGGTCCGCGACCTGCGGGCTTTGATCCGTACCGACGATAAAAGGGATCGCATCACCATGACATTGTTGCCGACGACGACTGCGGGCAGCCTGCCCAAACCCTCATGGCTGGCGCAGCCAGAAACCTTGTGGTCGCCATGGCGGCTGGACGGAGAGGACCTGCGCACCGGCAAGCAGGACGCGTTGCGGCTGGCGCTCGACGATCAGCGGCGGGCCGGGATCGATATCGTCGGCGACGGCGAGCAGACGCGCCAGCATTTCGTCACCACCTTTATCGAGCATCTGAGCGGAGTGGATTTCGAGAAACGCGCCACCGTCCGCATCCGCGACCGCTACGATGCCAGCGTCCCGACGGTGGTCGGCGCGGTCGCACGGCCGGCGCCGGTGTTCGTGGAGGATGCGCGGTTCCTGCGCACGCAGACCGACCGCCCGATCAAATGGACGCTGCCCGGGCCGATGACGATGATCGATACGCTCTACGACGACCATTATCGCAGCCGCGAAAAGCTGGCATGGGCGTTCGCCTGTATCCTGAACGAGGAGGCACGCGCGCTGGAAGCGGTCGGCGTCGAAATCGTTCAGTTCGACGAACCGGCGTTCAACGTCTTCTTCGACGAGGCCAACGACTGGGGGATCGCGACGCTGGAACGTGCCGCCCAAGGGCTGAAGGCCGAGACGGCGGTGCACATCTGTTACGGCTATGGCATCAAGGCGAATACCGAGTGGAAGAAGACGCTCGGTTCGGAATGGCGGCAGTATGAGGAGACCTTTCCCAAGCTGCAAAGGTCGACGATCGATATCATCTCGCTGGAGTGCCAGAATTCGCGCGTGCCGATGGAGTTGATTGAGCTGGTCCGCGGCAAGAAGGTGATGGTCGGCGCGATCGACGTCGCGACCGATGTGATCGAGACGCCCGAGGAGGTCGCGGCGACCTTGCGACAGGCGCTGCGCTTCGTGGAGGCCGACAAGCTGCTGCCGGCGACCAATTGCGGCATGGCGCCGCTGTCGCGCGCGGTGGGACGGGGCAAGCTGGAAGCGCTGGCGGAAGGGGCGGCGATCGTCCGCGCCGAACTGGGCGGCTGAGGCGGGGATGTAAAAAAGCCCCGGAGGTCCGAGGACTTCCGAGGCTTTTTAAGTGGTGGGCGTGGCAAGGATTGAACTTGCGACCCCTGCGATGTCAACACGAGTAAGCTAGAACTCGCGCTGACGCACACCTCGAAAAGCCAGTCAAATCAGCATATTAGCCGACGCCGACTATTGGCTTAGGAGCGAAGCTCCCGCAGAACAAGCCATTCCTGAGCTTGCGCTGTGACAAATCTGTGATAGCACGATGGGACCAGCCTCCGGGCCTAAAGCGCAGGATCGTTGAAACGATCCGCGATCTCACCGCTTCGCCTCACTCCTCTTTTTGTTTAACTGACCGGCCGCCTCATAGCAGTACGCCACGCATTGATCTTTGACCGCTCGATCGAGCCAGCAGTCGGCTTCTGCTAGTACCCGTCCAAGATGAAGCATTCTGCCTGCCGCCCTGGGAGCCTCCGTGGGGCGGGTCACCTCAACCGACGAGGCTGCTACTTCGCGAATTGGGCCGAGAAGCGGGTCGAGCTTTGCTCCCGGTAGACGGGTAAGATCAGCTAAATAGCCTATCAGATCATCAAGCTTACCAGCCTTCATCAAAAGGTTCTTCAGTAGGAAAGTTGAGTTAGTAAAATGCCGCTGAAAAAGATAGGCCTGCTTGGTATCGTCCCGATAAGTTGCCTGAAATCCCAAAGCGTGAAGGCGTATAGACTCGTATAGGCGCGATAAGGCTTTCTCTGGCTCAGACCAGACACTACCGCTCGCCAGATTATACAGGGTAACTGCCCGGCGAGACATGAACTCGAGACGCACCGCGTCATCATATTCTCGTGTTTTGCTCACAAGTTCATTTATCAACGCGGTGTGGTAATCTGCGCCATCAAGTCGTTGCTCCGCTACAAACCAATCCCTGACGTACTTTAGCTCGGGTCCATGTCGCATTTTAAAGCTATTCTGGAAATACTCCCTTGCATCTGCCATGTTCGGTGGCGAGAGATGAAGCGCAACGTAGCCACAGGCTGCCATAAAGCGAGGATCTTCGCTTATAACGCTGTCGCTTTTAGCCTGCTGAAGCGACGTCCATGTCGTTCGTAAGGCACTTTCATCCCCCTTCTTGGCGGCTTCGACGGCCCGTTCAACCTGCCGAACAATCGCGCTAAGTTCCGCGGAGTCGGCGTAAACGTTTGTAACAAACTTTTGTACGCGAGCTTTCAGCGAATCATGGCGATCAAGCTCCTTCGCGGCATCAAGAACGAAGGCTCGTGTCAGATCGTTCAATCGATAGAGCGGCTTGTCGCCAGCTCGCTCTACTTGAATGAACATTTCCTGCACCTCCGCAAGAGCATCAGGTACAATCGCAGCGTTATCGTACATCAGTGAAACGAGATCGTCGTAGGTTATTTTGGCTTTGTAGAGAGCGAGAATCGCAAGCAACTCTCGACCGTGAGATGAAGGCTTGATGGAGTCCCACTCTCGCCGAAAAACATATCGTCTAACATCGTCGCCGCCCCGCTCTTAAACAAAGCCAAAGCTCGTTCATAATTATCGGTATGGCGACGAAGGGCGATCACTGATTCGATGACTAGGCCGAGCCAGCGGGGTTTAATGGGGTGCTTGATATCAAGCACCCCGCGGCCGGGATCATGACGGTGTCCATTCCAGCCCCTTCAGTTTGCTGGCGAGGGCTAGGGGGCGAAGGTGAGTGTAGCGAAATAGCATGCGCGGATCGCGATGCCCCGAGATTAGCGCCACTTCTGGCATGCTAAGACCCAGCTCAAAGAAGCGTGAAACTGCCTCATGGCGCAAATCGTGAAAATGCAGGTTTGGCAAGCTCGCCCTTTTCACAGCTCGTTGCCACGCCAGTTTTAGCGCGTTGGCGGTGATATCGAACACCGCGCCTACGATTGACCAGCGAGCGACGAGGATTTCCACCGCTCCGTCGCTCAAGGGGATTGATCGAGGATGGCCAGTCTTCGTGTGGGGTATGTGGATGATGCGGCGCGTAAGATCGACATGCTCCCAGCGCATGCTGACGATCTCACCCCGACGCATCCCAGTCTGGATCGCGAACTGCACGATCGGTTTTAGCAATGGGTTCCTGCAGGCGGAAACGGCTTCCATTAGCCTGTGGTACTCGCCCGGTTCGAGGCGACGGCTGCGGGCGTTGTTCAGCCTTGGCTGCCTAACATCTTTGACCGGGTTCGATGGTAACCGGTAACCCCACTCCTTTTGGCCGACATCAAGAGCATGCTGAATCAACCCCAGCTCTCTCCGCACCGTGCCAGGCTTCACCTGTTGAAGCCGTCGATCGCGGTATGAAGCCACATCGGCAGACGATAAGTTAGCCAAGCTTATGCTGCCGATCTGATCGCCTTGGAGCTTCGTGAGGCGCTGTCGCTCGCTCGCGGCGCTGAGCTTGGTGCAGGTCACCTCGTCCAGGTAGCGATCGATGAGCATCGACAGAGTTATGTGTTCCAGTTGGCGTCGCGCCGTCGGAGCCTCGTTGCGTTCGACCCGCGCCTCCTCGCTTATAGCCCAAGCTTTGGCGTCGGCCTTTGTCGCGAATGTACGGCTTTGTGCAGGATGACCCTTCCTGCGAATCTGGACAGACCAGCGCTGCCCTCGCTTTGTGATCGTCGCCACTTTCAACCTCGTGCTTCAAAATTGCTTCACGAGCGACGGCCAAGGCTGATTTGAAGGCGGGTCTCACCGACTGGAGAGACAAAAAATGCCAGCTTCCCCAAGGGGATGCTGGCATTTTTAGATGGTGGGCGTGGCAAGGATTGAACTTGCGACCCCTGCGATGTCAACACAGTGCTCTACCACTGAGCTACACGCCCTCCGTAGGGGTGCGCCTGTAACGGGTGGGTTGGAGGGGCGCAAGCGGCTTTTTACGCTTTTGTTGCCGTGATCGTCAGATCAGCTCGTTCGCAGTGCCGGTGTCGAAGAGCCGGTCGACCTCCATCACGAGGTCGCGCAGGTGGAACGGCTTCGACAGCACGCGCGCCTGCGGCATCGCGTTGCCGGCCTTCAGCGTCACCGCCGCGAAGCCGGTGATGAACATCACGCGCATCCCCGGCGCCAGCTCCTGCGCCTTTTGCGCAAGCTCGATCCCGTCCATTTCCGGCATCACGATATCGGTGAGCAACAGATCAAACCGCTCGCTTTCGAGCAGCGGCAGCGCGGCGGTGCCGCGATCGACCGACGTGACGTGATACCCCGAACGCTCCAGCGCGCGCCCGAGATACTCGCGCATCACCGCGTCGTCTTCGGCGAGAAGAATCCGTATCATCGCAACCACAACTCCCGTTCGGCGCTTTATATGCGCCGGGGACGTTGATTTTTCCACCATCGGACATGGTGAACGCCTGCTCCACGACGACACGTTGCAGCGGCGCGGCAGCTTCCATAGGGTAGCGCGGAATGACGCGTTCCTTCCGCATGTTCGGCGAGATGCTACCCGAAAGCCCGGTGGTGCTGTCGGTGCCGCATGCGGGTCGCGACTATCCGCCGACGCTAAGAATGGCGCTGCGCGCACCATTGGCGAGTCTGGCCGCATTGGAGGATCGCTACGTCGACGCGATCGCGCTGGCGGCGCGCGGTGCGGAGACGTTGCTGCTCCAGACGCGGCCGCGCGCATGGATCGACCTGAACCGCGCCGAGCACGAACGCGACCCGTTGATCGACGAGGGTGCCTGTCGGGCGGCGTCGGGGTCGGCCAAGGTGCGCGCGGGGATCGGGCTGGTGCCGCGGCGCACCGCGGCGGCGGGCGAATTGTGGCGGTGCCGGCTGAGCGCGACCGAGGTGGAGGCGCGGATCGCCGCCGACCATCGGCCGTATCACGAGACGCTGTCGCAAGTGCTGGCGGCGGCGCGCGCGCGGTTCGGCTGCGCGGTGTTGCTCGACGTCCATTCGATGCCGCCGATCGCGGGCGGCCGGGCGCGGGTGGTGATCGGCGATCGGTTCGGGCGGGCGGCGGGCGCGCGATTCGTCTCGCGGGTCGAGGAAGCGCTCGGGCGCGAGGGGCTGCACCATATGCTCAACACGCCCTATGCGGGCGGGCATATTCTGGAGCGCCATGCCGCGCCGCAGATCGGCATCCATGCGATCCAGTTGGAGATCGACCGCGCGCTGTATCTCGACCGGCGGCTTGATCAGCCGGGGGCGGGCGCGGCGGCGACGACGCGGATGTTGCGCGCCGTGATCGACGCGCTGACCGAGCAGGCATTGAGCGACGGTGCGATGGCGCCACCGATCGCCGACGCCGCCGAATAGACTCCGCAACAAAAAAACCACCGGATGCACGCACCCGGTGGCCTAGGTTCAGGGAGGAGACACGCCGAAGCGTGTCATACGGGCCCGCGAAAGGGGGACACGAGCGCCGTACATGCTTAACTTAGGGCGTCCGCTTTTGGTTGCAAGAGCCTGGCTATAAAAGGTTGAAAGCGTGCGGCGAATTGCTGGTCGGTGGCGGTTTCCGGCTCACCAGCGGCGGCGAAGCCGGGACGGCGGTACGCGATATCGGGCAGGCATGGGCCTCCGCCTGCGCACCAGCGACGTTATTCAGCGCGCGCCGTGGGGCAACATGCGGAGCAGGACCGAGTCGCGCAGGATCAGGTGATGGCGCAGCGCCGCAGCGATGTGGAGCACCACCAGCACGAGCATCGTCCAGCCGAGGATCTCATGCACTTCATGGCCGGCACTCGCGCCGCTGGCATCGACGGGCAGATACGGAAGGTCGGTAATGCCGAACCAGCTCAGCGGGCGGCGTCCCTCGGGACCCGACACCATCGCCCATCCGGAAAGCGGCATCAGCAACAACAGCGCATAGAGCGCCCAATGCGTCGCATGAGCGACCCCGCGCTCCCACGCCGGCGTTAAGGCCGGCAGCGGCGGCGGGCGGTGCAGTAGCCGCCACGCGACCCGCAGGACGGTGAGCGCCAGGACGGTGATGCCGATCGCCTTGTGCCCCGGCATCCACGCCCTGAGCGCCGGCACCGCATCATGTCCGATGCCGACGATCAGGTTGACGATCACGAGCAGGGCGATCGTCCAGTGGAAGGCGATGGCCACCGCGGAGTAACGCTCGTTCGCTGGAATCCGGGTGGCCATCGTTGGTCCTTCGATCAGGCGTTGAGTTGCGGCTGCGGCATCTTGCCGAGCTTGACCTGGCGCGCGAAGATGTCGCGCATCAGCGCCAGCGAGAAGAGGTGCGCGTAGAGCAGCGGGAGCATCCCCGACTGCGAGATCTTGCGCAACTGATCGCCACGCAGCTCCGACAGCTTCTTCTCGTCGATCATCTGGAAACCGCGATAGACGAACGGCTGATCGATGCCGTCCTGCTGGATGGTGACTTCACCTTCCATCAAGAGGTCCAGTTCCTTGATTTCCTTCATGAACTGACCGGTGCGCGCAGCGGCCTGCTCGAAGTTCTCGTTGAACTGGAGAATGTTCTTCGTCAGCTCCGACGGCTGGCCATCGGTGAAGAGCGCATCGCCTTCCTCGAACGCGCCGATCGTCGGCGACGACGGGTCGAAGCACAGCGACAGCTCGTCGGTGTCCGGGCGCAGACGCGCCAGCATGTACGGATAGCGGCGGATGTAGGCAGGGACGTAGATCGTCTCGTCGATCAGCCGGCCTTCCGCCGAAACGAACACGTTCACGCCCTCGTTCAGGCCCATCAGCGCGATCGGAATGGCATCCTCACCCGAGGAGAAGACGATCGGCATGTCCCGCTGGATCAACGGAAATTCCTCGACCGTGACCGGAATCGCGTGCTGGTCGACCAGGAACGTCGCGGTGTCGGACGGCTTCACCTTGTAATTGGCGTGAACCTCGCTCGAAAGCGGTTCGAGGCCGTTGTAGAAAAGCGGAAGTTGCGGCGCGCTGGCCATGAGTGTCTCCAGAACGGACGGTATCGTGTGTACTTGCGCAAGGGGACGTCACGTCCTGCCGCCCCCGGACGACGTAGGTGCTATTGAATGGGCGCGCCCGGCGCAAGCGTGACGAGCTTGCCGGGATTGAGGAGTTCGTCCGGATCGAAGGCGCGTTTGATCGCGCGCAACGCCGCCAGCCGTGCGGGCGGACCGAGCCGTTCCAGCTCGTGACGCTTCATCTGGCCGATGCCATGTTCGGCCGAGATCGACCCGCCCGCCGCGACGACTAGGTCGTGGACGAACGCCGATACCACAGGAACCTGTTCGGTATACCAAAGGCTTGGATCGGTGCCCGGCGCAGCGCGAACGTGGAAGTGGACGTTGCCGTCGCCGAGGTGCCCGAACCCCGAGGCGTGCGTGCCGGGGAAGCGCGCGTCGCATGCTGCGGCGGCCTCGACCATGAAGCGCGGCATCGCCTCGACCGGCACCGAAATATCGTGCTGCGCGGCGGGCCCGGTGGCGCGTTCGGCGTCCGAGATCGATTCGCGGATCCGCCAGAACGCCTCGGCCTGCACCTCGCTGGCCGCGAGGGTCGCATCGGCGGCGAGGCCATAGGCGAGCGCGGCGGCGAGGACATGCTCGACCAGTGCGGCGGGATCGCCGTCGGGGGTGTCGGCGGTGACCTCGAGCAGGACGTGCCACGGATGCGCGCCGGTCAGCGGGGCGCGGGTGCCGGGAATATGGGCGAGGACCGCGGCGAGCGATTCGGCGGGGAGCAGCTCGAAACTTTCCAGCGCCGGGGTAGTGCGCTGGAACCGGCGCAACAGCGTCAGCGCCGCCGCGGGCGAGGCGAGGCCGACCCACGCCACGCAACGCGCCGCAACCGCGGGCACCAGCCGCAACGTCGCGGCGGTGACGATGCCGAGCGTGCCCTCGGCGCCGATCAGGAGCTGGTCGATATCGTAGCCGCGATTGTCTTTCTTGAGCGCGGACAGGCCATCGTACAGCGAGCCGTCGGGCAGCACCGCCTCGACCCCGGCGACCAGTGCGCGCATCGTGCCGAAGCGCAGCACCTGCGTGCCGCCGGCATTGGTCGACACCAATCCGCCGATCGTCGCGACGCCTTTGGCGCCGAGCGACAGCGGGAAGCGCCGGCCATGCTCCAGCGCGGCGGCGTGGAGGTCGGACAGGATCACGCCGGCCTCGGCGATCGCGAGGCCAGCCTCGGCATCCAGGGTGCGGAGGCGGTCGAGGCGGCGCAGCGACAGGATCGCGGCGCGGCCATCGTCGGGCGGGGTGGCGCCGCCGACCATCGAGCTGTTGCCGCCCTGCGGCACCAACGGCACCCGCTCCGCTCGCGCGGCGGCGACGATCGCCTGCACCTCCGCGACCGAGCCGGGGGCGAGCAGCAACGTGGCCTTGCCATGGAAGCGTTGCCGCCAGTCGACGAGCAGCGGCGCGATCACCTCGGGGTCGGTGACGATCGTGCGCGGCGCGACGTGCGGGGCGAGCCGCGCGGCGAGGCGGTGGAGCGCGGCGGAGGGGTAAGAAGCGTCGGTCATGCGATTTCTCTTGGCTGCCGTGCGATGTGCGTTCAATTCATCACGCGTTCAACCGTCGATGGTCAGTGCTGCTGCCCCAAGATGACCTTGCGTAATCCGTCCGTTTTGCTGCTCGTGTCGGCGGCGCCCTTCGTGCTGTCGGCGAGTCCGCCGCAGCTGGACGGCGTCGAATATGCGCAGCTCACGATTCACGAGCGCCTGATCATCCGCGTGCCGCGCGTGTCGTCCGCCCCGATGCGCGGTCGCGCCGGGATCGCGCCGCCGCAGGTGCGCTGGGACGAGAAAAAGGGCCGGAATGTGTGGCGATGAATGCGCTTACCGGGGCGGCGGTCGATCGCGAGGGCGAGGTCGATCTGGTCGTGGGCGGTGCACGAAGGATCCGCGCCAAGCTGGACGACGACTGTCCGACGCTTGATTTCTATCGCGGATTCTATCTGAAGCCGACCGCGGACGGGCAATTGTGCGCGCGTCGCGACGGCATCCGCTCCCGATCGGGCGCCTATTGCGCGGTCACCCGCTTTCGCGCGCTGGTGCCGCGCAAGGTCAATAAATAGCCCGCTGCGGGACGGTCAGGGCGCAAATTCCTTGACTTTGGGCGGCGGATCGGGAAGCGCGGAGAGCGATGGGAACCGCCACGCCGCGCCACCCGACAGCCCGGACATCCGCATGAGCTTTGCCGACCTCGGCCTTTCTGACGAACTCCTCCGCGCCGTCGGCGACACCGGCTATACCGAGCCGACGCCGATCCAGGCGAGCGCGATCCCGCCGGTGTTGATGATGCGCGACATCATCGGCATCGCACAAACCGGCACCGGCAAGACCGCCAGCTTCGTGCTGCCGATGATCGACATCCTGGCGCACGGGCGCAGCCGCGCGCGGATGCCGCGCAGCCTGATCCTGGAGCCGACGCGCGAACTGGCCGCGCAGGTCGCCGAGAATTTCGAGACCTATGGCAAGTATCACAAGCTGAGCATGGCGCTGCTGATCGGCGGCGTGCAGATGGGCGACCAGGTCAAGGCGCTGGAAAAGGGCGTCGACGTGCTGATCGCCACCCCCGGGCGGTTGATGGACCTGTTCGGGCGCGGCAAGATCCTGCTGACCGGCTGTTCGATGCTGGTGATCGACGAGGCCGACCGGATGCTCGACATGGGGTTCATCCCCGATATCGAGGAAATCTGCACCAAGCTGCCCGCGCAGCGCCAGACCTTGCTGTTCAGCGCGACGATGCCCGTGCCGATCAAGAAGCTGGCCGACCGGTTCCTCAACAATCCCAAGACGATCGAGGTCGCACGCCCGGCGTCGACCAACATCAACATCACCCAGTGGGTGGTGCCGGTGAAGGGGCCGTCGTTCGAGAAGCGCAAGGCGCTGCGCTCGTTGCTGGGGCAGGAGGAGGTGCGCACAGCGATCGTCTTCTGCAATCGCAAGACGACGGTGCGCGAGCTGAACAAGAGCCTGCGCGAACACGGTTTCTCCAGCGGCGAGATCCATGGCGACATGGACCAGCCGGCGCGCGTCGCCGAGCTGGAGCGCTTCAAGAAGGGCGACGTCAACATCCTGGTCGCCAGCGACGTCGCGGCACGCGGGCTGGACGTGAAGGGCGTGAGCCACGTCTTCAACTATGACGCGCCGTGGCATCCCGACGATTACGTCCACCGCATCGGACGCACCGGGCGCGGCGGGGCGACGGGCATCGCGTACACCTTCGTCGGGCCGGACGACGTCGAGAATATCGAGAATATCGAGAAGCTGACCGGGCAGAAGATCGCGCGGGTCGCCGATTTGCCCGAGGCGACGGCGCCGGTGGAGGCGACCCCGCGGCGCGAACGCGGGCGACGGCGCGAGCGGGTGGCGGACGCAGCGCCCCGCACCGAGCTGCGCGCCGAGGTGCCGCAGGTCGAGGCACGTGAAGAGACAGTCCGCGAAGAGGCACCGCGACGCGAGCGGACGCGGCGCGATCGCGACGAGCGTCCGCGCGACGAACGTTCGCGTGGGGCGCGCGAGCGCGACCGTGCGCCGGCGGTGACCGAGGCAGTTGACGATGGCGGCTGGAACGGACCGGTGCCGGACTTCCTGAACGTCGGGCTGCGCTACTGATGAGTACCGCTCGTCGGGTTGACCGGCGGCGGTGGTTCGTGGCAGTGACGGCGACGTCGCGGGTATAGTACAATGGTAGTACAGCAGCCTTCCAAGCTGAATACACGGGTTCGATTCCCGTTACCCGCTCCACTTTCCTACATCCTCGTTGACGTCGGTGTATGACCGGACCGTGCTGCGCGCGGTGTCGGCACGCGTGTAGGGGAGTGGAGCGATGGACAAGGAGCGCAGTGAGGATCTGCTAGCGTTGCTGCAGATCGAGGCGCAGCATCGTCAGCGGATCGATAGCATCTGGACCCAGTACAAGGATGCGATGCTGGTGATCCACGCGCTGATCTTCGCGGTCCTGGGCGGGTTGATCGCTGGCCCGGAACTCGATGGGGTGCAACGCAGGATCGTTGTGGTGGCGACCGTCATCACCGAATTTTTCATTCTGCTTCTCTCCCGCATGGACGTCGAGAAATCGGCGGCGGAGGTGCAGTCCGACTTTGCCGCCGATTTCCGGGCCGTGACCGGGTTCGATCCTCCGCGGCCATTGTACAGCCGCGCGTTGAAGATGCGGAAGGTGCCGCGACGATTGGATGGCGATACGCTGCTCCCACCACGGGGATGAACGAAGGCGCTTGACAGCGTCACGCTGTTTGTGTACAAAAGAAGAACATCGAGATGGTGTGAACGGGCCGGGCGGCTCGGGGTCGTAGGCCCCGGTCGCGCCGGCCCGTTTGCGTTTCGATGCGGGTGGCAGCGGGGCGGGAGGGCGCAGATGGTTAAGGAAGCGGGAGCCGAGGGCACGTCGGTGGCCGGCGCAGCGATCACGGGGGTGGGCGGGCCGTCGCAGCGCTGGTCGCGCGAGGATCGCCTGACGTTCTTCGACCATTTCGCGATCAGCGGCGATGTCGCGAAGGCGGCGGCGGCGGCGGGGAAGACGGCGCGATCTGCCTATGCGCTGCGCCGCCGGAGCACGAGCTTCGGCGAGCAGTGGCGGCTCGCTCTGGACGACGCCTATGAGCGGATGGAGGCCGCGCTGGTGCGGCAGGTGCTGGGCGACACCGACACGAAGCTGGACGTGTCGGCCGCGCTGCTGCTGCTGGGGCGTCGCCCACCGGCGGTGATCGACGTGGCGACGACGCCGCGCAAGGTTGCCGATCGCAACAGCCCGCGAGCGAAGGCGGAGCGCGAATTGTTGCAGCGGTTGCAGGCGATGTCGAAGCGATCGCGTGCGAAGGCCGCGGAGTGAGCGGCGCGGATCATGGCGGTATCCGCGGGATACGATGGCTGCTGGAACTTGGCGCGGCCGAGCAACAGCAGGTGCTGTCGACGCTGAGCCCCGAGGCGATGCTGGAACTGAAACAGCATTGGCCGTTGTGGGCGCATGAGGGACAATTGCCGCCGCCGGGCGACTGGCGCGTGTGGTTGATGCAGGCCGGGCGCGGGTTCGGGAAGACGCGGGCCGGCTCCACACCGGTCGGCAGGCGTCCGCGCGCCACCGCATAGTCGCGCGGCACCGTCACCGCGGCGCCCGCACGCCACAGCGCGACCGCGACCAGTCCGACGCAATCGAGCCCCAGGGCCGGATCGCGCCCCTGCACGCGAAACCGCACCCCCACCAGTTGCTGCGCGGCGGCGAGCACCCGCTCGCCCGCCGTCATCCCCCGGGGTAGCGCGTCAGCAGGTCGACGCCCGCCAAATGCGGCTCGCCACGAAAGTTCGCGACATTCCCGAACCGCATGCCGCAGGTCGCCAGCCGACGGTCGCACCCTTCGACCACCTCGACCAGCACCCCCGCCGCGACCGCAAACACCGGCGCGGCGCGCAGCGTCAGCACCGTCCCCGCCGAGCGCTCGATTGCACTCGCCAGTCCGGCGTTCGCGCCGCCGAACCAGCGCAGCACGCCCTCGCCATAGGCATTGTCGACCGGTTCGACCGCATCCAGGGTCACGTCCGTCCCCGCGCACGCCACGACGCGCGCGAACCGCCGCCGCGCCGCCATCGCCACCCGGCACCGCGCATCGCCCAGCGTCGCGCGACACGCCGGCGAGGTGACCTCGCTCACCGGCCGCTCCAGCTGCGCCTGCACGCCGCGCAATTCGGCGGTGAAGCCCTGTTCGGCCAGCTCGACCTCGCCGATCCGCCCCTCGCCCAACGGCACCGCCGCCGCGGCGGGATCGCTCCAGTCGATCGCGACGATCACCACCCGCGCGCCGTCCCAGCGTCCCGCGAGCAGGTCGTCGCGCCGGAACGCGCCGGTGCCCAGCGCACCGCTCACCTCCATCGTATCCGCGTCCAGCCCCTCGCCGCGCACGATCGCGGACGGCAGCCGCACGCGGCGGGTGCGGGGTTCGCGCTGATCGAGCGCGGGTGCGTGGCGACGATCGCGCTGCCGCGGGCACGGGTCGGCGATACGATCAGAATGCTCGCGAGTGGAGTCGGCGATCCGCAACCGGTGGCGGTTTCGGCGGTGACGAGCGGCCGCTCGCTCGCGCCGCCCGCGCCGGTGCGGCTGCGTGCCACGCGGCGCGGGGATGGTGGGCTCGATGTCCGCTGGGTGCGGCGTAGTCGGCTAGGCTGGCGATGGGGCGACGATGGCGATGCGCCATTGGGCGAGGAGCGCGAACGCTATCGCGTGACGATCGGCGACGGCACCGGCGCGCTGGTGATCGAGAGCGATGCGGCAACGCTGACGGTGCCCGCCGCGACGCTGCCCTCGCTCGCCAGGCATGTGGCGGTGTGTCAGCTCGGCACGTTCGCCGCCTCGGCCACGACCATCAGCCTGATCGAAGGAGAGTGACGATGACCGATGAGGATAGCGCGCGGCTCGGATTGCCGCTGCTCCCAGCGGGGCAGGCGCAGAAGGAAGTGTGGCACAATGAAGCGCTCGCGCTGCTCGACCTCGCCGTGCAGGCGACCGTCGAGGAAATCGACCGCAACGCGCCGCCTTCGGCGCCGGAACCGGGACAATGCTGGATCGTCGGCTCGGCTCCCTCGGGGGCATGGAGCGGACATGCAGGAGCGATCGCAGGGTGGACAGCGGGAGGCTGGCGGTTCGTCGCGCCACGTAAAGGATTGAGCGCACGACACCTTTCGAGCGGGCAGGCCGCCATCTGCGATGGGTTCGGATGGAAGCTCGGCGAAGTGCGCGCGGCGCAGGTCTTGGTGGACGGCGTGCAGATTATCGGTGCGCGAGGTGCGGCGATTACCGTGCCGACCGGTGGTTCCACGATTGATGCGGAACTTCGTGCCTGTGTCGAAACGATCTTGATTATGCTGCGAAAACATGGGCTTATCTCTAGTTGACGGCCTTTGGTGCCCCGGGCTCGGTGTGGCAATTGCGCAACAGGGGGCGGATTTGTCAGCTTGTTCGGAAACCAACCTTTCGATAGGGGTTTGGCTGTCCGTAGTGACACCATGGAAAGGGGATTATGATGCGTAAGCTAGCCATGATCATGGCGCTTGCCTCCACCGCCCTCGCCACGCCCGCGCTCGCGCGCGACAAGGCGTGGTATGTAGGGGTTGAAGGCGGCGCGATGATCGTTGAGGACATCGACTGGAGCGTCGTTGGTACCGCAGCGAGCCGCAGTGGCACCGCCACTGTCGACCACGATTACGGTTGGGATGTCGACGGCGTCGTCGGTTACGATTTCGGTGCGTTCCGCCTCGAAACCGAAGCCGGTTATCGTCGCGCGAGCATCGACAGCCTCCGCACCACCGCGGGCGTTCCGACCAGCGGCGCGACCCAGGCGAACCCGGGCACCTATGATGGCGTCGGCGGCCGTACCTCGGCGCTGAGCTTCATGGTCAACGGCTTGCTCGACTTCGGTGAAGACGATGGCCTGCAGGGCTTCGTCGGCGGCGGTGCGGGTGTTGCCCGCGTCCAGGCCCGCATGTCGGCGCCGAACGCCTATCGCTTCCTCGATGACTCGGACACCGTCTTCGCCTGGCAGGCGCTGGCCGGTATCCGCGCACCGCTGAGCGAGAACGTCGACGTTTCGCTGAAGTATCGCTTCTTCAACGCCGACAACGTCAACCTGTTCGACGCGCGCGGCAGCTCGTACGACGGTCGTTTCCGTTCGCACAGCCTGCTGGGTGGCGTGACGTACAACTTCGGCGCACCGGAAGAAGCGGCACCGCCGCCTCCGCCGCCGCCGCCGCCGCCTCCTCCGCCCCCGCCGCCGCCGCCTCCGCCGCCGGAAGTGGTCTGCTCGCCGGGTCCGTTCATCGTGTTCTTCGAGTGGAACAAGTCGGACGTCACCCCGGAAGCAGCGTCGATCCTCGACAACGCGGTTACCCAGTACCAGAGCTGCAACAACGCGCAGGTTATGCTGGCTGGTTACACCGACACCTCGGGTTCGGCGAAGTACAACGTGGGCCTTTCGCAGCGTCGTGCAGACGGCGTGAAGGCGTACCTCGCGTCGAAGGGTATTCCCGACGGCGTGATGACGACCGAAGCGTTCGGCGAGACCAAGCTGCGCGTCGAGACTGCCGATGGCGTCCGCGAAGTGCAGAACCGTCGCGTCGAGATCACCTACGGTCCGGGTTCGGGCCAGTAAGGTCGATCACTTCGGTGACCGAAAAGAGGGAGGTCGGCGCAAGCCGGCCTCCTTTTTGTTTGAGGGTGGTGGGTCGTGCTCATCCTTGTCGGACCCTCGGCTTTGTCTCGGAATACGGACTTAGCTCGGAGTCTTCCCGTCGTTGCCGCCGATCGTCTCGGCGAGCCAGCGGGGCACACGCGCCTCGCCCAACGCGTCGACCCGACGTAGAGTCACCATCGAATCCAGGTCCGGATAGAGCGAACGCTTGCGCGCGTCGCTTTCGTCGATCGGAGCCACGACAAGCCGGCGGCGGACCTTGTCGCGGTGGTGCATCCGTGCGGTATTCTCCTGGCCGACGTAGCAGCCCTTGGTGAAGCTGACGCCGCGTAGCTCGCGCGCGTTCGCCTCCAGCCACAGCGTTTCGCCCGATCCGAGGTCTGCGACGCCCTCGGCCACCCCGAGCGACAGACGATGAGCATCCCAGCCGGTTGCGGTCGCCGAGGGTGGGGCGATCCAGCGCGTGCCGAGCGCCGCCAGCCGCGGGTCGGAAGGTCGGTCCGACGCGTCGGGCGCCCAATGGACCGCCAGCGTATCTTCGGGCGCGATCGTGATCGCACGCCGCAGCCGATACATCGTGAGCCGGCGTGCGATCGCCTCGCGCTGGTCGCGCTCGACGTCGAGCAGGATGTCGTCGCCATCCGCCCAGACGATCATGTCGAACAGCGCCTTGCCCTGCGGGGTCAGCAATCCCGCCCAGACCGGGAGCGCTCCCGCGACATCGTTGGTCAGCAGGCCCTGAAGGAAGCCGCGCACATCCTCGCCGGACAGCCGCAGCAGTGCGCGGTCGGCCAGCATCGTCGCCGGGGTGGTATCGTCCATGGCACCAAGGTAGGGAGAGCGGCGACCCCGCGAAAGAGCCGGAAAGGGCTGACAATGGCGACTTACGATCTCCTGCTGACCGGTGGCACGGTGCACACGCCGGGCGGACCCGTCGCCGCCGACGTCGGTGTGCGTGAAGGTCGGATCGTCGCGATCGGCGCGCGCGGCGATGCGGAACGCACGATCGACTGCACCGGGCTCGACATCCTGCCGGGCGTCATCGACACGCAGGTGCATTTCCGCGAGCCGGGGCTGGTCCACAAGGAAGACCTCGCCACCGGCAGCGAGGCTGCGGTGATGGGCGGCGTGGTCGCGGTGTTCGAGATGCCGAACACCAAGCCCAATACTGATTCGGCCGAGGCGATCGAGGACAAGCTGACCCGCGCGAAGCGGCGGATGTGGTGCGACCATGCCTTCTACGTCGGCGCGACCAACCACAATGCGCGCGATCTGGTCGAGCTGGAGCGACTGCCGGGCACCGCGGGGGTCAAGATCTTCATGGGCGCATCGACCGGCGATTTGCTGGTCAGCGAGGACGCGCGGCTCGCCGAGGTGCTGGCGAGCGGGCATCGTCGCGTCGCGATCCACGCCGAGGACGAGGACCGGATGAACGCGCGCGCCGGCGAGCGGGTCGAGGGTGATCCTTCATCGCATCCGGTGTGGCGCGACGACGAGAGCGCGCTGCTCGCGACGACGCGCATCCTGCGGCTGGCGCGCGCGGCGCGGCGGCGGATCCACGTGCTGCACGTGACGACGCCGGCCGAACTGGAATTGCTCGGGCAGAACAAGGATATCGCGACCTGCGAGGTCACGCCGCAGCATCTGACGCTGGCGGGTGAAGACGCCTATCCGCGCATCGGCACGCTGGCGCAGATGAACCCGCCGATCCGTTCCGGCGCACATCGTGACGGGCTGTGGTACTGGCTCAACCAGGGCGTTCCCGACGTGATCGGATCGGATCACGCGCCGCACACGCTGGAAGAGAAGAACAAGCCCTATCCGGCGAGCCCGAGCGGGATGCCGGGGGTGCAGACGCTGCTCCCGCTGCTGCTCGACCATGCCGCGAACGGGCGGCTGACGCTGCAGCGCGTGATCGAGTTGACCAGCGCGGGCGCGCAGCGGATCTTCGGGCTGACCGGCAAGGGGCGGATCGCGGCGGGGTACGACGCCGACTTCACGATCGTCGACCTCAAGAAGCGTTGGACGATCGAGGAGCGCTGGCTGCGCTCGCGCGCGGGCTGGTCGCCGTTTACGGGGATGGAGCTGACCGGCAAGCCGATCGGGACGATCGTGCGCGGGCAGGTGGCGATGTGGGAGGATCAGCTCGGCGACGTGCCGCAGGGCGCGCCGATGCGGTTCGAGACGACGGGATTTCCGGGCGGGCGCTGACGCCCGCCGCTCAGGTGCGCGTCAGAAGGGCAGCCACTTCGACGTCTCGGTGAACTTCATGTATCCGACGTTGACTCCGGCGCGCCAACCCACGCCGAGCCGCACCGGGATCAGCACGACATTGCCCTTGCGGAGGTAGGTCGCGGCGAACCCGCCGACGAAATACAGTCGCCCTTCCGCGCCGGGGAAGCGCGTGAACAATTCGTGCGAATCGTACAGGTTGTAGACGAGCACGAACACCTTGTTCGCGTCGCCGCCGACGTCGAAGCCGACCGACGGCCCGGTCCAATAGACCGGCCGCTGTCCCTCGACCTTATGCGTCATGATCCCCGAGCCATAGCGAACGCCGAGGATGAACGCCCCCGACGCCTCGCGTCCGGCGATATAGGCGTTGGGTTCACCCTGATCCTTGAGGATCTTCTCGATGATCTGCCCGAACCCCTCGGCCCCCTTGCCGAACACGCCCTCACCCGCGCCGATCAGATCGTCACGCTTGTAGGTCGAGGCGGCAGTGGTGGCGGCGTCCGCACGGACCTCTGCCCCGGTCGTAGGTGCCGAGGTTTGCGGCAGCGGCGCCGGGTCGGTTTCCTGTACCGGCGCGGCGGGAAGCGGGCGCGCCGGGGCGGGGGCGGTCGGGGTCCGCACGTTGCGCGGGGGTGCGGTGGAAACATCGCCATCGATCGCGGCATTCGGGTCGATCGTGCGCACCTGTGCCGCGGCGCCGAGCGGCGCGCCGATGAGGGAGGCGATCAGCATCGCTACCCCGATGCTGCGTTGTGCGATCCGCTTCATGCCTGCCCCCTCGATCATCGCGCGGTTATAGGCGTTTAGGTGCTGTCCCCGCAATGAACGGCACGACGACCGGAGTCGCAGGCGCGATGTGCGGAAATCGTCCACACCCAGTTGATCGCCGCGATCCCTCTCGCTATAGCCGCGCCTCACGCCGACCCGGAGACGTGGGTGAGTGGCTGAAACCAACGCTTTGCTAAAGCGTCGTACGGGAAACCGTACCGAGGGTTCGAATCCCTCCGTCTCCGCCAATCTTCTGCTACAGTTAAGGTTTCGCCGCCGGCGGGTGCGCGCATGAGTGTGCCGCGCGAGGTGACGGGGCTTGGTCGCGCGCATCCGATGGCCCGAAGCATATCGGCCATCACCGCGTATTCGCGGGTTGCTCGCGATCTGATCGTTCGGCCGGACCGCGCAGTTCAACTCATGAATGGCAGAGGCGATGACATTCGCCTTGGTCATGGGCAGGCATTCGCGCAGAAGAGGGGCCGCATGAGCTTATATCTTCGCCTGCGCCGCTTCGTGGATCGTGACCTGAGCCGCCGGTCTGTTTATGGCCGGTCGACGACATTCTCTCCCCTTGGCGTCATTGTTCCACTCGCTCCATGCGCATTCCTGGACAAACCATATGGCTTCGCAGAGCTGGTCATTGCGGCTGTTTCGGCAGCCGTGGCCGTCATATGGATCGCGTTCTTGCTATGGAGAGCTTCGCGTCTACTTCGCGCGGTGGGGGCGCGGGGAGATCGCGACTTCGATCGTCACTCCAAGTACATACTCGGTCCTGAGTATCGGTCGACGGAAAGCTACACCGCAGCGCGCTTGAGAAAGCGCAGGAATGGCAACTAACCACATCGGCCTGCCTCCCGAAGCGTTCCTCTCAAACCCAGGTTCGCCGGATCGTCGAAGCCGGGCCGAGAGCATTTCGCTGCGCGACGCAAAGCGGATCGTCCTGGCGGCGCAAGGCTTTGGTCGAACCCGGCCGGAGCGAGTTTCCGCCCGCCACCTGCGCAGCACCGTCGACAGGCTCAATCTCTTCCAGATCGACAGCGTCAACGTGCTCGCGCGTGCGCACTACCTGCCTGCGTTCTCCCGCCTTGGCGGCTATGACCGTACCTTGCTGGAGGGGGATGCATGGGGCGCTGGGCGGCAACGGCGGCTGTTCGAATATTGGGCGCATGAGGCGTCGTTGCTGCCGCTCGACCTTCACCCGTTGTTGCGCTGGCGAATGGCGCGCGCCGAACGTGGCGAAGTGGGGTATCAGGCGCTGCGCCGGTTCTCCGTCGAGCGCCGGGCCGAGGCGGACGCAGTGCTCGAGCGCATCACCGCCGAAGGGCCGCTGGCGGCTGCCGATCTCGAGAATGGATCGAGCAGGAGCGGCTGGTGGGAGTGGAGCCACGTCAAGCATGCGCTCGAATGGCTGTTCTGGTCCGGGCGGATCACGACGGCGACCCGGCGAGGCAGCTTCGCCCGCGTCTATGACCTGACCGATCGCGTCATCCCGCCAGCGGTACGCGCATTGCCCACGCCCTCGGCCGAGGCGGCGCAGCGCGCGTTGATCGAGCGCAGCGCGCGTGCACTGGGCATCGCGACCGCCAGCGATCTGCGCGACTACTTCCGGTTGACGCCTGCCGAAGCGGATCACGCCATCGCCGATCTGGCGGAGGATGGCGTGCTGGTGCCGGTGCGGGTCGACGGCTGGAGCCAGAAGGCATGGATGCACCGCGACGCAGCCTTGCCCCGCCGGGTACGCGGCGCGGCGTTGCTGGCGCCGTTCGATCCATTGATCTGGGAGCGAGCCCGCACAGAACGCATGTTCGGCTTCCGCTACCGCATCGAAATCTATGTCCCGCAGGAGCGGCGCACCCACGGCTATTACGTGCTGCCCTTCCTGCTGGACGAAGCACTGGTCGCACGGGTCGACCTGAAAGCCGATCGGCAGGCGGGACTGCTGCTCGCACACCACATCACGCTGGAGCCGGCAGCGCCCGCCGATACGTTGGATCGGCTACGGATCGAGCTGGATAGGATGGCGGCCTGGCTTGGCCTGGGGGCGGTTCGGATCGGCGTCGTGGTGAGTGAAGCGTAAGGTTACCTCGCTCCACCCCGCTCGGCCGCGGGAACGATGCCGTCATCGAGCAACTTGCGGAGCGCAGCTATATGGCCAGTGTCTCGCGCGCCGCCGGAATCGGAAGTCATGACGACCGTCAGCTTCAGGTCCGGCACGATGAACAGCATCTGCCCGCCATAGCCCCAGGCGAAGCGCAGCGGATGCCCGCGGCTGGTTCCGACGAACCAGCCATAGCCATATTGCCCGCCGCTCCACGGCGATACCGTCCGCGAGGTCCAGCTCTCCTCGATCCAGCGCGCGGGCACGATCCGCCGCCCGTCGATCACGCCGCCCCGGCGATAGAGTTCGCCGAACCGCGCCAGGCTGCGCGGCGACATGAGCATGTCGTTGCCGCCGAAGTAGATACCTTGCGGATCACGCGACCATGGCCGGATCGCGATGCCGAGCGGGCTCGCCAGCCAGTCGCGCATCAGTTCATGGGTGTCGCGTCCGGATGCGCGGGTCAGCATCGCCGACAGCAGATGCGTGTTGCCGGTCGAATAGTGCATCGCGCCGCCCGGTTCGTCGACGAACGGGCAGGCAAGGGCGAAGCGGACCCAGTTGCGGCTGGAGACCCAGCGCCCGTAATTCTCGCCCGACGTCCGTTCCAGTCCCGCGCGCATGGTCAGCAGGTCGGAAACGGTCAGGCGGGCGAGGCGCGGATCGGCGTTCGGAGGAGCGTCGCTGTCGAGTACCGACAGGACACGCTGGTCGACTCCGGTCAGCACGCCCTTGGCGATCGCGATGCCGACCAGCGCGGATAGCACCGACTTGGATGCGGACTTGATGTTGACGGGGCTGTCGAGCGGCGGGCCGCCGTTGAAGCGCTGCTCCGCCAGCACCTCTCCATCGCGCAGGATCAGCAGCGAGCGGATCCGCGGAAGGCGCCGGGCTTGCGCCATTGTGTCGGCGAGGACGGCGCCGTTCAGGCCACGCGTCTCAACGGGGCGGGACGGGGCCGATTGCGGCGGCGCGGGGGCCGCATCGCAACTGCTGGTCAGCAGCAACGCCAGAGCGATGGCCGCCCGCCTCACGGCGTCATCGCGGAGCGGAGGGCGCGCAGGAAGGTGGCGGGCGCCTCGACCTGTGGCGAATGGCCGAGATCGTCGAGACGTATCAGGCGGACGCCGGGGATGCGCTTCACCGCGTCCTCGGCCGCTTGCGGGACCGTCCGGACCTGCGCACGCCGGTCTTCCGGCGCGCTGCTCGCGCGAAAGGCGGTGAGGTCCCGCTGGCCGATGATGAGCGTTGTGGGCATGGTCAGCCGCGGTAGTTCGGCGGCGACCGGTTGGGTCTGGATCATGTCCGACAGGCGCGCCTGTGCGTCTCGCACCGCATCCCCGTCGGCGCTGGCATATTGCCCGGCCAGCATCGCGACCCATCGGTCATAAGCGGGGCGCCACTCGCCATGGTAATAGTTGCGGAGCTGATAGGCCTTGATCGAGGCGGCGTCGGTCTTCGCTTCCTCCGCGCGCAGCTTGCCGAGGTCGGTGTAGGGCACGCCCTCGCTCAGCGTGTCGTTCAGGCCAAGCGGATTGACCAGCACCAGTCGCGCGACGCGCTCCGGATAGAGCAGCGCAAAGCGGGTAGCGAGGATACCGCCTGTCGAATGGCCGACCAGCACGACCTTGCCGGTGCCTGCCCGATCCAGAAGCGCGGCGGTCAGCGCGGCCATGGCATGGAAGCTATATTGATAGCCGCGCGGCTTGGACGACTTGCAGAAGCCGATCTGGTCGGGTGCGATGACGCGGTATCCGGCCGCCGCCAGCCCGCGCGCGGTGTCGCCCCAGGTCGCGGCGCAGAAGTTCTTGCCGTGCAGAAGAACGACGGTCGTGCCGTTCGGCGTAGCGGTCGCTGGCCAGTCGAGATAGGCCATCCGGACCGGATGGCCTTGCGACATGGTCTCGAACCGGTGCACCGGGGCCGGATAGTCGAACTTCTCCAGATCGGCGCCAAGCGGCACGGTTTGCGCGACTGCGGTGCTGGAAAGCAGCGCCGAGCAGGCGATGGCGGCGAGGAAGTGGTGGAGCATCAAAGGGTAACACGGTCGGCTGCGTCGATATCCCAGGCGGCGGTATCGTCTCGTCATTTGGGGCGCAGCGCATACTGTCGGTTGGAGCCCCTTCTCCGATCAGGTGTGCGAACGACATGAAGGCTTGTTCTTCGACAATGCGTGTCGCCGTCGCGCCGCACTTGAATCAAGCTGGTTTCAAGCAAGTGCGGCCATGTGCCATTGCATGGGGCCGATTGGATGGTAGCCAGCCGACAGTCGCGGCGATCGACGAGGATCGTGCGCATCGATCGCGCCGAAGGGCGCACGCGACGTTCTGCCGGGACTATGACGACGATTGGAAACGCATGCGGTGGAGACGACGTAATCTGGCCTCGATGAGCGCGGATGTCGGCGATGGGCTGGCACCAGCGGTCGAGGCGGTTGCCAGCCGCAACACCGAAGCGACGACGGCGGTGTCGGGTGTCACGCGGCCGGGTGGGTATCGCGTGATCGCGCTCGTCGTCGCCTCCGCGTTGTTCATGCAGCAGCTCGACGGGACGGTGCTGACGATCGCCTTGCCGACGATGGCGCGCGATCTCGGCGCGCCGGCCGCCAGCCTCAGCGTTGCGCTCACCAGCTATCTGCTCGCGCTGGCGCTCTTCATCCCGGCAAGCGGTACGCTCGCGGATCGGTTCGGATCGCGAACGATCTTTTGCGCGGCGATCGGCGTGTTCCTGCTCGGCTCGATCGCCTGTGCGCAGGCCGGATCGTTGCCCGTGCTGGTCGCCGCGCGCTTCCTGCAGGGAATCGGCGGCGCGATGATGGTGCCGGTCGGGCGGCTCGTCCTGCTGCGCAGCGTCGCGAAGGAGGACATGGTGCAGGCGCTGTCGTGGCTGGTGATGCCGGCGCTGATCGGGCCGATCCTCGGGCCGCCGCTCGGCGGATTCATCGTCACATGGCTGGACTGGCGCTGGATCTTCTACCTCAACATCCCGATCGGCGTCGCGGGCGCGATCGGCGCGCTGGTGCTGGTGCCCGAGGTGCGCGGCGACGCCCGCGCGCGCTTCGACGTCCCCGGCTTCCTGCTGTCGGGGTTGTCGCTCGGCTGCCTGTTGTTCGGGTTCGAACTGGCGAGCCGTCCGGGCACGGGCAAGGTCGCACTCGTGCTGTTGGCAGCGGGCGTCATCCTCGGGCTCGGTTATGTCCGCCACGCGCGAACCGCGGCCGATCCGATCCTCGACCCGACGCTGATGCGTGTGCCGACCTTCAAGCTGTCGGTGCTGGGTGGCTCGCTGACGCGCATCACGCAGGGGGCGCAGCCGTTCCTGTTGCCGCTGATGTTCCAGCTCGGCTTCGGGCTGTCGGCCGCCAAGACCGGGTCGCTCACGATGGCGGGCGCAGTGGGTGCGCTGGCGATGAAGGCGCTCGCGCCGCGTGTACTGCGTCGGTGGGGATTCCGCCGCAGCCTGATCGTCTCAGGACTGGCGAGCAGCGCGGGCTATGCGACCTGTGCGTTGTTTCGTCCCGAATGGCCGACTGCCGCGATCGTCGCGGTGCTGGGCATATCGGGGTTCTTCACCTCGTTCCAGTTCACCGGCTTCAACGCGATCGCCTATGCCGATGTCGACAAGACGCGGATGAGCGCGGCGACCAGCTTCTACGCCACCTTCCAGCAGCTGACGCTCTCGCTCGGCATCTGCACAGCGGCGACGGTGCTGGAGGTCGGCAGCATGCTAAATGGTACGGAACAGCCGACGCTGGCGACCTTCTCGATCGCCTTCGTGGTCGTCGCGACGATCTCCGCGTCCGCGATCGTCTTCAATCGGCGGTTCGCGCCAGACGCTGGGGCCGAGATGAGCGGACACCGCGAACGATAGTGGGTTCGGTGCGAAATTGCCGGGCTTCAGCTTCGGCGGATCAGCGCGCGTGCCAGGCGGCGGTCTTCGAGCGAATAGTAAAGCCAGATCGCGCCATCCGCGACGACGACCGAGGCGGCGAAGGCGATGTCGGTGGCCGTGCGGTCGTCGACCGGCGGCGGCGTGATCAGCGGCTGGATGCCGCGCGCGACGACCTTCGTATATTCGCTGTCGAACGCGATCCAGCCGATCCGCCAACGCGCGTCGCGGGTCGCACCGTTGTAGAACATCACCGGCGTGGCGGGGTCGTCGGTCAGCAGCGGGCCGGTGGAGAGATGCCAGTCGTCCCAGCTTTCCTCACGCGGCATGAACGGGGTCGGCTGCTCCTGCCATGGACCGGCCGGACCGGCACCGATCGCCAAGCCGATCCGCGATGCCTCGTCGGCGGCATATTCATAGAACAACCGCCAGCGGCCATCGGCGGTGCGGTCGATCGTCGCTTCCTTGGTGTTGCCCTCCGACTTGGTCGAGTCGAGCGCGACGCCGCTCTTGGTGAGGCGGTCGATCGACGGACCGGTCGCGTAGGACAATTCGCTATGCGCGTGGTCGGCGCGAACGCCTGAGAAATACACGATGTAGCCGTCATCGCCGCGGATCACGGTCGGGTCTTCGACACCGCCCGCGTCATTGTCGTCGGGTCCGGGCATCAGCGAGCGCGTGGGAAGCATCGTGAAGTGCACGCCATCGTCGCTCCATCCGCCCCAGATCTGGCCGGTGTCGGTGAGCGGGGCGTCGGCCTTCACGACCGCGCGGACCATGATCCCCCAGCGACCGTCCGGCTCGCGCCAGATGTAGGGGCTCATCAGATCGCGGGACATCAGCTCGTGAGGGCCGTCGAGCGACACCGTTTCGATCCGCTTGACGTTGAAGTCGAGCGCGACATCGGCGTTCGCAACGGCGTCCTTGCGGTGCGGGTCGCTGATCGCGTCGTCAGTCATGCGCCGAGCGCCTGCATCAGCGACAGGCCCCCGTCAATTACGATCCGTGCACCGGTGATGTAGCGCGCCTGGTCGGAGGCGAGGAAGACCGCGAGATCCGCCACCTCTTCCGGCTTGCCGGCGCGGCCGAGCGGGATGTTCTTCTCCAATGTCTGGCGATAGGTGTCGTCCTGCTGCGCGCGCGCGTTCATCGGCGTCAGGATCATCCCCGGCTCGATCGCATTGACGCGGATGCGGTTGGGCGCTTCCTCGATCGCCAGCGTCTCTACGAGATTGGAAAGCCCGCCTTTCGCGGCACAATAATCCGCACCCCGGCGCGCACCGCATAGGCATGGATCGAGGAGATGTGGATGATCGCGGCATCGCTGGTGGCGGTCCCGCGCCCGGTCAGGAAGCGGCGCGAGGTGAGGAACGCGCCGGTCAGGTCGGTGTCGAGCAGACGTCGCCATTGATCGAGCGCCATCGCGCGCACCGTGACCCCGCTCATGTTAAGTCCCGCCGAGTTGACGAGCACATCGGCCGGTCCCCACTCGGATTCCACCGTGGCGAAGGCGGCTGCGACCGACGCTTCGTCGTCGACATGGGCCTGTATGGTCAGCGCCTTACCGCCGCCTGCGCGGACGGCGGCGGCCGTGGCTTCGGCAGCGTCGCCATCTGCATAGTAGAGGATCGCGACGCGGTCGCCGAGCTTGCCGAACGCCGCTGCGCACGCCGCGCCGATTCCCGATTCCGCTCCCGTTACGATGATCGTTCGCTCGGCCACGTGCTGCGCCTTCTCTCAATGGACGCAGCGCCTAACGCGCATCAGCGCAAAACGTCCCCCGGCAAGGCGCGGACCTTTCTTGTAAACAAAAACGAATTCTTTAAGCCTCTCTGACGACGGCGGCTTCGGCCGAACGACGATGGTGGGAGAGTGAAGATGCGTTGGGCACTGAGCATCGCGGCGGCGCTGGTGATGACGACCTCGAGCGTTGCTTTGGCCAAGGACAACAGCCTGACCGCCGCCGAGCGCGCGCAAGGCTGGAAGCTGCTGTTTAACGGGCGGGATCTGTCGGGCTGGGGCGCATTCGGCGGCGGCCCGGCGCCCTCGACCTGGACGGTGCGCGACGGGACGCTGCTGCTGACAAAGGCCGACGGCAAGATGAGCGGAACCGACCTCGTCACCGCCGATCCGTATGGCGCGTTCGAGCTGACGCTCGACTGGAAGGTGCAGAAGGGCGGGAACAGCGGGGTGCTGTACCTGGCGCGCAACGTCGAGGGCGCGCCGCTGCTCTACGAGACCGGGCTGGAGATGCAGGTGCTTGACGATGCCGGACATTCCGACGGCAAGATCCCCACGCACCGTGCCGGATCGCTGTACGACATGACGGTGCCGCCGGCCGGGATCGCCAAGCCGGCGGGAAGCTGGAACCATGCGCGGCTGCTCGTCCAGAACGGCCATATCCGTCAGTGGCTTAACGGCACGCCGACCGCCGACGTCTCTTATGGCGACGACGCGTGGCGAAAGCGGGTGTCGGGATCGAAGTTTGCGAAGATGCCGCACTTCGGCACCTTCGACAGCGGGGTGATCGGGCTGCAGGATCACGGCGAGCCGGTGGCGTTCCGCAACATCAAGCTGCGCCGGATCGGCGCCTCGGCGACCGGAGCCGGCCGGTGACCGCAGCAGCGGCAAGGTTGCCGAAAGCCCCGTCGATGTCGTCATCGTCGGCTCCGGAGCGGCAGGCGGAATGGCGGCGTATACGCTAACCAAGGCCGGCGTCCGCTGCCTGATCCTGGAGGCCGGGCGCGATTACGATCCGCAGGCCGAGGTCAACATGTTCGCGCCCGAGAGCGACGCGCCGCTGCGGGGGACCGGAACCCCCGACAAGCCGTTCGGCTATTTCGACGCGACCGTCGATGGCGGCTGGCAGATCGAGGGCGAGCCGTACACGATGACCGAGGGCAGCGACTTCCGCTGGTGGCGCCCCCGGATGCTGGGCGGGCGCACCAACCATTGGGGACGGCACGTCCCACGGTTCGGCGCCTATGACTTCAAGCCGTTTTCGCGCGACGGGCTCGGGGTCGACTGGCCGATCGGCTATGACGATGTCGCGCCCTTCTACGACCGGGTCGAGCGGATGATCGGCGTCAACGGCGGGCCGATCGGGTTGGAGAACCACCCGGACTCGCCCCCGGCTGCCTGATGCCGCCGCCCAAGCCGCGCGTGCCGGAAATGCTCATCACCGCCGCGGCGGAGAGCCTCGGCATCCCGGTCCGCGCTGCGCATACCGCGGTGCTGACGCGCGACATGCCCGACAAGGTCGCACCGCGCAGCGCCTGCTTCAACGCGACGCCGTGCACGCGCGGTTGCACGATCGGCGCGATGTTCCAGACCACCACCTCGCTGCTGCCGATGGCCAAGGCGACCGGCAAGTTGCGCGTCGTCACCGACGCGATGGTGTCGCGGGTCGTGATGGGCGGCCGCGGCCGCGCGGCGGGGGTCGAATATATCGATCGCAAGACCGGGCAGCGCCACCAGGTGAAGGCGCGCGCGGTGGTGCTGGCGGCGGGGACCGGCGAGACGACGCGGCTGCTGCTCAACTCGGCCGAACAGGGGCGCGGGCTCGCCAATTCGTCGGGCCAGCTGGGGCGCAACCTGACCGATTCGACCGGTGCGTCGTTCCGCGCCTTCATCCCCGGCCTTGCCGGCCGTCCACGCTACAATGAGGACGGGATCGGTGGGCAGCACATCTACATCCCGTTCTGGCAGTACGAGCAGCAGAAGCGCGGCGAGCTGGACTTCGCACGCGGCTATCACTTCGAGATCGGCGGACGGTTCGGCGTTCCGGCCGAGGCAGCGCTGCCGCGCGTCTGGGGCAAGGACCTCAAGCAGGCGGTGCGCAACGCGTCTGGCGCGACGATCGGCCTGACGCTACGCGGCGAGATGATCCCCAACAAGGACACGTTCTGCGAGATCGATCCGACCGTGAAGGACCGGTTCGGTATCCCCGTGCTGCGTTTCGCGTTCCGCTGGTCCAAGCATGAGGTCAATCAGGTCGCGCATGGCCGCCGCGCCGCGCATTCGGTGTTCAAGCGGCTGAACGGCACGATCCTCGACCCCGACCTGCCGCCCGAGCAGATCATGACCGCGGGCGGGGAGATCATCCACGAACTCGGCACCGCGCGGATGGGGGCCGATCCGAAGTCGTCGGTGGTCGATAGCTATGGTCAGACCTGGGACGTCGACAATGTCGTGCTGATGGACGGCGCGACCTTCGCATCGGGACCGCACAAGAACCCGACGCTCACCATCCTCGCCCTGGCGCTGCGCGCGTCGGAGCGGCTTGCCACCCGTCTGTCGTCAGGAGCGCTGGCATGACCTTCACCCGCCGTACGACGCTGCAATGGCTCGCCACCGCCACCGCGCTGTCGCTCGCCAACCGCGGCGCCGTCGCCGCCACGGTGCCGCAGGCAAGCGGTGCGCCGCCGCCGTTCAAGGTGGTCGACTGGCCGGCGAGCGTCGCGCCGATGCCGGCGACCAAGGGATATGGCCGCGATCCCGATCTGACCGCGCCCAAGGTGCCGTGGCCGCTGACGCTGACCAAGCCGCAGCGCGCGACCGTCGACATGCTGGGCGACATGATCCTGCCCGCCGATGGCGCTTCGCCGGCGGCCGGTACGCTCGGCGTCGGCGCGTTCATCGACGAATGGATCAGCGCGCCCTATCCGCAGCAGCAGGCGGATCGCGCGAAGGTGATGGCGGGTCTCACGTGGCTCGATGCGCAGAGCCGCGTGCTGCATGGCGGTGCGTTCACGGCGGGGACGGCGGCACAGCGCGCGACCTTGCTCGACGCGCTGACGGCCGAGACGCCGAGCGCGGCAATGGCGCAACCGGTCGCGTTCATGGACCGGCTGCGCAACCTGTTCGTGCTGGGCTTCTACAGCCTGCCCGAGGGCAAGGCGGACATGGGCTATATCGGCGACCAGCCGACCGAAGGACCGTATCCGGGGCCGACACCGGAGGCGCAGGCGCATTTCGCGGCGCTGCTGGCGTCGTTGAAGCTGTCAGCGGTCAAGGTTTGACGCCAACTTGCCCCTTCCCGTCGAGGGATGGGGCGGCGGTGTCTCACCGAGGGCCGACCTCGCGGACAGGCCCCACCCCAACCCCTCCCTGAAGGGGAGGGGCTTGTCACAACGTTACCGCGCGACGCCGATCACTGCCGTCGCGGTGAGGCCGGTCGATGGGCTTCCGGTGATCGTCGGCGTCATCTGCGCCAGCTGAGCGCTGGTGTTGTCGCCGAAGACATTGTCGCTCGACAAGGCGACACGCGCGAAGTTCGACTGGCTCGCGGGATAGATGCTCGTGTCGGCATAGACGGTGCTGCACGTGCCGGCGGGCATCGCGAACTGGCTGGTGAGGATCGCATAGCGCCCACCGAGCGTTCGACAGGGTCGAGAATATCTCGAAATGCATATGCGGCCAGCGGCCGTCATAACAGCCGGGAAAGATCGTGGTGAAGGTGACCTGTCCATTGGCGTCGGTGACCTGCACGCCACGCAGATAGCTTTCGCCCGCCGCGCTGCCGTACAGCGAGTAATTGCCGGTACGGTCACAATGCCACAGATACACCGCATAACCGGCGAGCGGCGCACAGGTGGCGTTCACGTTCACGACGGTGATCGTGAACGTCATCGCGATCCCGGTCGCCACGGTAGTGGTCGTCAGGAAGCTGGCGCGGAGATCGGAGCGGACGATACCGCTGCTGGTCAGCACGTTGCTGGTCGATCCCGACGAGCTGTTGGTGCCGTCCGCGGGATAGGGGCCGCCGGTTTCCTGCGGATCGGCGATGCAGGTGCCGGTCGCGGTGGTGCTGGTCGGCGTGGGGGTGGGCGTCGGTGTCGGGGTCGGTGTTGCGGTAGTGGTGATGGTCGTCGCGGTGTCGATGCTGGCGGCGTCGCTGCCGCCACAACCGGTGAGGAACGCGACCGTGCCGGCCCCCGCGAACCATTTGAGCGCGCGGCGTCGCGCCATCAGCGCGTCGATCCGTTGCAGGTCTTCGGCCAGGCTGTGGCCGTGCGAATGGTCGTGATCGGTCATGGTAGAATGGCTCCCGCTTTGCTGCGGAGCCGTTTGCCGGCGCTTGTTCACGTCGATGTGTCGGGGCGCTGCAACCTTATTGCAGTGTGTTGCAGCGGCGGGGTTTCGGCAGACGTCGCGGTTTTCTGCGTCGCGGGCGACGTGGGAGTTACGCCGACAGCGGGAGCACCACGCGTGCCTGCGCGCCGGTCGGGCCATTGCCGAGCGTTACCGCGCCACCGTGCGCGGTGGCGATCGTGCGGACGATCGCGAGCCCCAGCCCGGTTCCACCGGTCATGCGGTTGCGCGAGGGATCGCCGCGCACAAACGGCTGGAACAGGTGCTCGGCGAGCGCCGGATCGATGCCCGGCCCGATATCGTCGATCGTGACCGTGACCCGCCCGTCGTCGACGGTCCAGCCGACTGTCGCGCGCTCGCCATAGCGCATCGCATTCTCGACCAGATTGGCGAACAGCCGGCGCAACGCCCCGCTGTCGCCGCGGACGATCGCGCGCGGACCGCCGGACGATTCGACCGCGGCGCCGGTGTCCTTGAGATCGTAGACGAGACTGTCGATCAGGCTGGCGAGATCGAGCCGCACCATCATCGTGGCAGCGGCATCGTCGCGGGCGAAGACGAGCGTCGCGCCGATCATCGCGCGCATCTCCTCGATGTCGGCAGCGGCCCTGGCGCGCGCCGCGTCGGGTAGCGCTTCGACGCGGAAGGCGAGGCGGGCGAGCGGCGTGCCGAGGTCGTGGGCGATGCCGGCGAGCATCGCGGTGCGCGCCTCGGCATGGCTGGCAAGCCGCCCGTGCATCGTCGACACCGCGCGCGCGAGGTCGCGGATCTCACGCGATCCGCCGGGAAGGTGGGGAGCGGGGCACCGGTGCCGGCGCGATCCGCCGCCGCGGCGAGCAGGCGCAGCGGGCGGGTGATCGCGCGCGCCAGCCACCAGCCGGGGATCGACAGCAGCAGGATCGCCGCGAGCAACGCCAGCAAGGTGCGGACATGCCAGCGCGTCAGCCACGGCCGTTGCTGGCTGCGGACCACCCACCAGCCGCCGTCCTGCCGCCAACCGAACGTCCAGTCGCCCGAGAACGCCTCGCCCTCACTGCGTCCCGGCTGGGTGAAGGCGCGCACATCGGTGGCAGGGACGCGCAGCATGGCGGCGAGCCGGGCGGCGGCCTCGACATTGGGGCGTTCGTCGGGGCGGGGGCCGGGTGGCGTGGCGAGCCGGTCGCGGTGCAACGGCACCGGCCTGTGACGGAAGCCGCCGGGTGGCAGAGCGCGATCGCCGCTCCCCGGCGGAAGGCCGCCGAAGCCGAACGGCGGCCGTTCGCCCTTCAGCGCGCGTGCGATCCCGGTGAGACTGCGCGGCGGCTCGAACGGCGGCGGCCCCGAGAAGGTGACCGTGAACGAGATGACGGCGGTGACCAGCACCGACACCACCACCAGCAAGAAGATCGGCCGGGCAAGCGGCCGGCTCCGCTCAGCGCTGCGCGACATCGGCCGCAAACATATAGCCTTCGTTGCGGACGGTGCGGATCAGTTCGTCGCCGCCGCGCCCGTCGCTGCGCGCCAGCTTGCGCCGCAGCCGGCTGACCTGCACATCGATCGCGCGGTCGAAATGCTCGGCGGTCGGTCCGCGGGCGTGGTCGAGGAGGAAGTCGCGCGTCAGCACGCGGCGCGGATGGTCGACGAAGGTCATCAGCAGCCGGAACTCGCCGTCCGACAGGTTGATGACCACCTCTTCGGGATCGAGCAATTGCCGCCCGATCGGGTCGAGCCGCCAGCCCTGGAAATGCTGCCATGGGCGCACCACCGCGCTCTGGCGGATGCCTGGCTCTGGCGCGGTTCCAGCGGCGCGGCGCAGGACCGATCGGATGCGGGCGAGCAATTCGCGCGGGCTGGCCGGCTTGGCGATATAATCGTCGGCGCCCATCTCCAGCCCGACGATCCGGTCGACCTCCTCGCCGATCACCGACATGATGATGACCGCGGGCGGCCCCGAGCGATCGAGCCCGCGCAACAGCGTCAGCCCGTCCTCGCCGGGCATCATGACGTCGAGCACCAGCAGGGCATATTCGTTCGCCGCCATCGCGCGACGCATCGCCGCGCCATCCTGGGCGACGTCGACGGTATAGCCGTGGCGGGTGAGGAACTCGGCGGTCAGCTCGCGGATGTCGGGATCGTCGTCGACGATCAACAGGCGCGCGCTGCGGTCCGTCACGTCACCGGCGTCGAGGCAGGAGAGAAGCATGAGCCGCACATCGCCCGCCGACGTATCGTGCGCGTTTCATGGTTGCAACAAAACGGGGCGGCGACAGAAATCGCCGCCCCGCCCCAGGGATCAGAACGAGAAGCGGACGCCCGCGTCGTAGCGGGGGCCGAAGTTCTGGTACGTCAACAGCTGGTTGTCGAAGCGGCCGGTGGTGAAATACTTCGCGTTGAACAGGTTGGTGCCTTCGACGAACACCTGCACGGCCGGCGTGACATTGACCGCGACGCTGCCGTCGAACTGGCCGTAATCGCGCACGAAGATCGGCTCATTGCCCGAACCGCCCGCCAGCTGGCGCAGGAAGCGCTCGCGACGGTTGTAGGCGATACGCGCCGAGATGCCGTACTTTTCGTAGAAGACGGTGCCGTTCTGCGAATTGCCGATCCCTTCCGCCGCGAACGCCTGGTCGGTCTGGTTGACGTCGAAATCGCGGTTGGTGCTGACGAAGGTCGCGTTGGCCTGCACGCCGAAGCCGCTCAGGACGCCGGGCAACCAGTCGAAGGTATGCACCAGGTTGAGTTCGAGGCCCTTGATCTTCAGCGACTGCGCGTTGCGCGGACGCCGCACGCTGAACTCGCCGAAGAACTGCCCGCCGACCTGCGAGATCAGGCCGCCGGCCGGCAGCCGGACACCCTGCGCGTTGCCCGCGTTCAGGATCGGAAGTTGTTCGATCGCGAAGCTCTGGACGATGAAGTCGCTGATCTTCTTGTAGAAGACCGCCGCCGACAACGTCGTCGTGCGGGTGGGATACCATTCGACCGAGAGGTCGGCGTTGTTGGCGCGATACGGCTTCAGCTCGGTGTTGCCGCCGCTGGCGCTGAGGGTCGCCGGGCGCAGCGTCTCCGTGTTGAAGGTCGGCGCCAGATCGCCGATCGCGGGGCGCGTCAGCGTCTGATACGCGGCCACGCGTGCCTGCAGCTTCGGCGTCAGGTTCAGGCGGACGTTCGCGTTGGGCAGGAAGTTGCTGTACGACGACTGGCGCGACACCGCGAGGCCGGACGTGCTGTCGAACACACCGACATAGATGGTCGGATCGGTCGGCGGATTGCCGCCGGTCGGGGTCAGATCGACGAGCTGCCGCTGCTGCCCGAAGGAGCTGAGTTCGGTATATTCGTAGCGCGCGCCGACGTTGACGAACAACGGCATGTTGCCGATGGTCGACTCGAAATCCATGTCGGCATAGCTGGCATAGACCGTTTCCTTGACGCGTGCCGACGGCTGCGGGCTGACGGCATAGCCGTTGGCCCGTGCATAACGCGCCGCCGTCGTGCCGGGCGCCAGCTTCTGCGCCGCGTCGAGCGCCGAAGTGGCGGCCGCGCTGGTCAGGAAGTTGAGATAGGCGCGCGGATCGAAGGTCAGGAAGGTGAGCGGCACCGACCCGCTCTTCGCGCCGAGCGAGTTCATCGTGTACGACGACAGCAGCGACGGATCGGCGAGCGTCGGATAACCGCAATAGATGCAGCCGACGTCGTCCGCCGACGTGATCGGAACGTTGTTCTTGTCACGCGTGGTGCGCGCCAGGCCGAAGCGGAACGCCTTGAGGACGCCGTCCACCGGCTTGAATTCGTTGTTCCAGCGGTACTCGGTCACCTTCTCGGTGATGTCGTTGCCGTTGACGCCGGCGATGTGGGTGCGACCCAAAGCCGGGTTGCTCAGCACGCCCGCGCCATAGCCGGAGGTCGAGCCGATCCCGCCGTCTTCCGCCTGCTGGAAGCTGTAGGACGAGGGCGAGCCGATCACTGCGAAATAGGACTTGCCGCCGCCGGCGTTCTTCGCGCGCGACCAGGTGGCGTCGAGCGTCATCTTGAACTGGTCGCTCGGCTTCCACTCCACGTTGCCGCCGGCTTCCCACGTCGTCGTCTCGCGGACCGCGCCCGACGAGATGAAGTCGGCATTGCCGTTGGTGGTCAGCGAGGTGATCGTGCGGTTCGAGTCGATCGTTGCCGCGGTGTAGCTCGACGGCTCGAACCAGCTGCCCAGCGCGCGCGTCGTCGAGTCACTCTTGAACTTGTTGTACAGGCCGTCGACCGTGAAGGTCAGCGTGTCGCTGGCCTCATATTGCGCGACCAGGGTCGCGCCGAGACGGGTGCGGACGTCGCGCGCGTTGCCGACGTCCTGGTTACGCGGCGCGTAGACGTTGGTGAACAGCGGGTTGCTGTTCGGGCCGACCGTCGTGTTGGGCAGGTAGCCACCGTTGCTGACCGAATCGACCGAGGCGATACGCTTCTGGTACGAGATCGAGCCGAGCAGGCCGAGGCGGCCGTCGGCGAACGTGTCGCTCAACAGGCCGAACAGCTGCGGCGTGAACTTCTCGCTGTTCTTCTCGTACAGCGCCTTGGCGGTGAAGATGCCCTTGAAGCCCTTCAGGTCGAGCGGGCGCGGCGTTTGAATGTTGATGGTCGCGCCGATCCCGCCGCTCTGCAACGGCGCCTGCGCGCTCTTGTAGACCTGTGCACCGCTGATCAGCTCGGCCGGGATGAGGTCGAACGAGAAGGAGCGGTTGAAATTGTCCGAGGCGAAGCTGCGGCCGTTGAACAGCACGGTGTTGAACTGCGGGCCCAGGCCGCGGACGGTGACCGACTGACCTTCGCCGTTGTTGCGGTCGATCGCGACGCCGGGAATGCGTTGCAGCGACTCGGCGACGTTGGCGTCCGGGAACTTGCCGAGGTCTTCGGAGGAGATGGCGTCGAGGATGCCGGAGGAGTCACGCTTCTGGGCAGCCGAAGAGGCGATGCTGGCGCGGATACCGGTGACGACGATGTCGTCGGCGGCGGGGTCGCCCGACGTCGCGATGCCGGTGCCCTGCGGAGGTACGCTTTCCTGCGCCAATGCCGGGGTGGCGACGATCAGCGCACCGATGGCACAACCCATACCTGCCGTGATATGCCGCAAGCCACGCACATGCTGGTGCCGTAACGTCATCCTCATCCTCCCATGCCCCGCCTTGAATCTGCGGGTTCGTGTTGAACTCTAGTAATATTATCAGACACCGGCAATATAGATGTTAAACGTTTACACGCTTGACGGCGGGGAGAGGGAAATGGGCAACACTGCCGATGGCGCAGACCATCCGGTGCGGCGGATCGTCGTTGTCGGGGGCGGCTCGGCGGGATGGATCTCGGCCTGTCGAGTGGCCGCGGCGACGCGTCGGAGCGGCAGCGACGTGACCGTGACGCTGGTGGAGTCAGCGCATGTGCCGACCGTCGGGGTCGGCGAGGGCACCTGGCCGACGATGCGCAACACGCTCGCCAAGATCGGCCTGTCGGAAACCGCCTTCGTGCGTGGCTGCGATGCCGCATTCAAACAGGGTGCGCGTTTCGTCGGCTGGGCGGACGGCGGCGCGGGCGACGCTTACTATCATCCGCTCAACCCGCCGGCGGGCGCGACCGAGGTCGATCTCGCTCCGTATTGGCAGCAGCAGCCGGGCGGCGCGGACTTCGCCGAATGGGCCGACTTCCAGGCGACGCTGTGCGACGCGGGGCGCGCGCCCAAGGCAATCACCATGCCCGAATATGCCGGGCAGGCGAATTACGCCTACCACCTCGACGCCGGCAAGTTCGCCACCCTGTTGCACGATCATGCCACCGCCGCGCTCGGGGTCACGCATGTCGTCGGCGACATCGTGCGCGCCGAGATGGCGGCCAATGGCGACATTGCGGGCGTGGTACTGGCGGATGGAAGGACGATCGCGGGTGACCTGTTCGTCGACTGTTCGGGCTTCGCCGCGCTGCTGATCGGTGGCGTCTACGACGTGCCCTTCCGCTCGTGCCGCGACGTGATGTTCGCCGATCGAGCGGTGGCGATGCAGGTGCCGTATGACGATCCCGACGACCCCGTTACCTGCCATACGATCGCCACCGCGCAGTCCGCGGGCTGGATCTGGGACATCGGGCTGTGGACGCGTCGCGGGATCGGCCATGTCTATAGCAGCGCGCACCAGAGCGACGATGCCGCGGAGGCGGCGTTGCGCCGCTACATCGGGCCGGCGGCGGAGAAACTGTCGGCACGGGTGCTGCGCATCGACGCCGGGCATCGCGAACGCTTCTGGCAGAACAATTGCGTTGCCGTCGGGCTGTCGGCGGGGTTCGTCGAGCCGCTGGAGGCGTCGGCGCTGATGCTGATCGAGGCGTCGATGGACGCGATCGCCGACCGGTTGCCGCGCACGCGCAGCGCGATCGACATCGCCGCACGTCAGTTCAACGCCGCCTTCACGCATCATTGGGCGCGGATCGTCGAGTTCCTCAAGCTGCATTATGCGATCACGCGGCGCACCGACAGCGCGTTCTGGCGCGACCATGCCGATCCGGCGACCTGGCCCGACGGGCTTGCGGAGCGGCTGGCGCTCTGGCGCGACCATTCGCCCGCACCGCAGGATTTCGACCATGCGCGTGAGGTGTTCGGCTGGCCGAGCTATCAATATGTGCTGCACGGCATGAACTATCCGACCCGCTATTCGCACGCCGGTGCGGCCCCCGAGGCGGCACTCGTGCAACGCTGGATCACGCGCAACGAGCGGATGCGCGCCGATGCGATGCAGCGACTGCCGAAGCATCGCGACCTGCTGCGCGCGGTGCGCGAACACGGGATGCAGGCGATATGACGCGGTTGCGTGCGCTCGACCCCCGCGCCACGGCGCGCTGCGTCTCGATCGGACGCGCGGCGCGGCGCAGCGGCGGCTGGTGCCGGTCGGTCGCGGCGAGATCGCGGCGCTGGCGGCGGACATGCCGCTGCTGTTCGCCAAGGACGCGCAGACCGGGGCGTTCGAGCTGGTCGCGCTGGTCGGGCTGATCGAGCCCGCCAACCTTTTCGTCTCGGTGGCCGGGTATCACGCCACGAGCCAGCCGCGTGCCGCCGGGCTTACCGCGCTGCGGCTCGATGCGGCGGGCGCGGGGGGCTGGCGGTCGATGAGGCCGACGGGTCGCTGGGCGACATCGGAGAGCCGCTGTTCGCAGACGATGGTGTCGGGCCGTGGCGCGAGGCGCTGGAGACGACGCTCGCCGATGTGACCGCGGGGCGGGCGCTGGCGGAAAGCTATGCGCGCCGTGGGCTGCTGCGGCCCTTGTCGGTGACGCTGTCGATGGCCGACGGGCAGGATCATGCGCTGGACGGCCTATACGCGATCGCGGAGGAAGCGCTGGCCGCGCTGGCGGACGCCGAGGTGGTGGCGATGCACCGCGCCGATGAGCTTGCGCCCGCCGCGGTGGTGACCGCGTCGCTCGCGCAGACGGAGCGGTTGCGACAATTGCATAACGCGCGCTTCGCGCAGCAGATCGCGGCGATCCGGCTGGCGATCGGCGACTGAGCGGCTGGCGTGCGCGGATCGCGACCTCCAGCGCGGGCCAGATGCGAAGTCCCGATGCCGCTGCTCTTGTGGTAGAGCGACGGCGATGACGCAGGGCGATCCGAGCACAGCGCCGCGGCGCGTTCGACATGTCGTGATCCTGGGCGGCGGCACGGCCGGCTGGATGACCGCCGCCGGGCTGAATGCGGCGTTCGGCGACACGGTGTCGATCCGCCTGCTCGAGTCCGATGCGATCGGGACGGTGGGGGTCGGTGAGGCGACGATCCCGACGATCCACTGGTTCAACCAGTTGATCGGGCTGGACGAAGCGGCGTTCGTTGCCGCGACGCAGGCAAGCTACAAATTGGGGATCGAGTTCGTCGACTGGGCGCGGCCCGGGTCGCGCTATTTCCATCCGTTCGGGCGGTTCGGTGTCGATCTCGGGCCAGTGCCGTTTCATCAGCACTGGCTGCGCGCGCGCGCCGATGGGCTGGAGGCGCCCTTGTCGGCCTATTCGCTCGCGGCGCAACTCGCGGCGGCGGGGCGGTTCGCCAAGCCCGTCGACGATCCGCGCTCGATCCTTTCGACGCTCGGCTATGCCTATCATTTCGACGCGTCGTTGTACGCGCGGCATCTGCGGACGATCGCGGAAGCGCGCGGGGTGGTGCGGTACGAAGGCGTCGCGCGCGACGTCGAGCGCGACCCGACGAGCGGCTTCGTGACCGCGATCACCACCGACCGTGGAGAGCGGCTGGAGGGGGAGCTGTTCGTCGATTGCTCGGGCTTTCGCGCGCTCCTGATCGGCGGCGCGATGGGCGCGGCGTTCGAGGATTGGTCGCACTGGCTGCCGTGCGACCGGGCGGTGGCGGTGCCGTGCGCGCGCGTGGCGGCGACGACGCCGTTCACACGCTCGACGGTGCGTGCCGCAGGGTGGCAATGGCGGATCCCGCTCCAGCATCGCACTGGCAATGGCTATGTCTACGCCGGCGCGCATCTGAGCGACGACGGGGCGGCGGCGACGTTGCTCGACAATCTCGATGGCGAGGCGCTCGGCGATCCGCGCTTCCTGCGCTTTACCGCGGGGTTCCGGCGCGAGGCGTGGCGCGGCAACGTGGTCGGCATCGGGCTGGCCGCGGGGTTTCTGGAGCCGCTGGAATCCACCAGCATCCACTTGATCCAAAGCGGGATCGCCAAGCTGATCACGCTGTTTCCCGATGCGGATTGCGATCCGGCGCTGGCCCGGCGGTTCAACACGCTGTTCGGTCGCGACATGGATGGGATCCGCGACTTCCTGATCCTGCATTACCATGCCACCGCCGGGCACGATGCGCCGCTGTGGCGCGCCGCGCGGGCGATGCCGCTGCCCGAGACGCTGGTCGAGAAAGAAGCGCAATATCGGCGCAGCGGCCGGTTGATGCTCGACGCGGACGAGCTGTTCCGCGAGGCGAGCTGGCTTGCCGAGCTGGAGGGGCAGGGGGTGCACGCGACCACATATGCCCCGCTGGCCGGCACGCTGGACGCCACGACGAACCGCCGCCAGCTCGATCAGATCGCGGGCGTGATCGCGCGCGCGGTGCCGACGCTGCCGCTCCACGATGCCGTGCTGGCTGCGCGATGACGCGCCGCGTCAGCGTGCGTCGCGTTGGATCGGAGGGGAGCCGGTCGCGATCATCGACGGCTTCGCCGACGATCCGGGCGCGTGGCGTAGCGTCGCGGCGCAACAGGCGTTCGCACCCGCCGGTCGGCACTATCCGGGCATCGCCGCCGCCGTGCCCGACGATTACCTGCGGCAGCACGGCGCGTTGATCGCGCGGGTCGCGCGCGAGGTGTTCGGTGCCACGCGCCTGTCGGTGCTGGAGGCGCGGTTTTCGATCGTGAACACCGCGCCGGCCGCGCTGACCATCGAGCAGCGGCTGCCGCATGTCGACGCGTTCGAGGCGGGGCGGCTCGCGTTGATCCACTATCTGGTTCCCGCCGGCACCGACGGAACCGCCTTCTACCGACATCGCACGACCGGATTCGAGACGGTCGGCACGACCCGCCGCGAGGGGTATTTCACCGCGCTGCGCCGCGAGATCGCCGACGCCCCGCCGCCGGGGGCGTATGTCGCTGGCGATACCCCGTTGTTCGAGCAGCTCGCCAGCCTTCCCGGCAGCTATAATCGCGCCTTGCTCTATCGCAGCCGGCTGCTCCACTCCGGGGCGATCCCGCCGGGGGCGGTGTTGCCGTCCGATCCGGTGACCGGGCGGCTGACGGTCACCGGCTTCTTCGCGGCGGAATAGAGATCGTCGCGGCAACGTGATCCGTCAACGCCGACCCAGATGGGGGACGCTAACGATGTGCGTCGCGCTTCATCTCCCCAGCCTTCGCACCTGGGCCCCGGTCTTCGCCGGGGTACAGATAGCGGTGCATAAACCCGGCTGGATCAAACCCTAATGGTCCTTCGGCGGCTGGACCGCGAGGTAGACGGTGCTCCACAATTGCGCGGCGTTCGATTCGTCGACGTCGGACTTGCCGGCGCCGAACGCGACGATGCGGTAGCCGTTGTCGCGATACGCCCATGACCAGAGTTCCGAGCCGCGGATCGCCTTGCCCGCGCCGATCGCGCGCCACAGCGCCGCCTGCGCCGTCCGCAGCCGCGCGCGCGTCGATGCCGGCAGGTCGCTGCGCGCCAGTTGCCGCGCCAGTCCAGCGGCCAGCAGCGCCTGCTGCCACGACCAGACCACCGTGCCGTGATAGGCAGCGGGGGTGAAGCGCGCCTGCACCGCGGCATCGGCGTAAGCCGGATTGGCGACGAGCAGCCCGATGTCGGTCATCAACCCGGCCGGGAACGGGCGCATGATCGCGCCGACATAGGTGTCGAGGTCGCCGGCATCCGGGCGCCCGAACAGCAAGGCGAACCCTTCGTCGGAATTGACGATCTTCACCGGCGTGCCGCCTCGGTCGAGCGACAGCGCGTGGAAGACGACCGGCGCGCGCCCGATCGCCGCCAGCGCCGGGGCAGCGGGGACGCCCAGCGTCGCGGCATAGCGGCGCACGTCGTCGATCGCGGTGGCGGCGGGAATGGCGACGCGGAACAGCGGCGGCGCGCGGGTCTGCCACACCTGTGCGATCGTGCCGGCCGTGCCGAACGCCCGCCGGTCTGCGGCGGTCAGATACGGATCGAGCAGGCCGGCCCGTAGCAGGCGATCGGCGGCGGCGACCGCGGCCGGGACCAGCGCGGCGTTGACGTCATAGGCGTAGATGCCGCGACCGAGCCCTTCCTCGCTGTCGCGCCACTCGCCGGTCATCCGCCCGGGCTTGATCGCGACGAGATTGCGGGGTGACGGCGCATCCGCGAACGGCCTGGCTTGCGCGAGCACGAACCGCAGGTTGCGGACCAGCGCCGCGCCGGTCGCTTCGCGCTGTCCCGGAACGCGCTCGCTGGCGATCGGTGTCGCGAGATAGGCGGCAGCGCGCGAGGCACCAGCGCCGAGCAGGTAATCGGCGGCGACCGGCGCGAGCATATAGTCGTCGTCGACCATGCCATAGTCCAGCTCGGCGGCGTCGCCGTCGCGCCCGGCCTTGCGATTGGCGACGATCGCATATTCGCCGATCCCTTCCTCATGCGCCACCTCGCCCTCGGGCGAGAGGCGCGCGATGACGGCGTTGAGACCGGACTCGATCGCGACCGACCGTAGCGCCGGCATCAGTAGCCGCACCGACATCAGCGTGTCGCGCCCGAAATAGGTATCGAAGCGCCACGAGCCGGCGAGGAACTTCTCGCGGTAGCTGAGGAAGGCGAGCGCCTGTCGCGCGGCGGGATCCGCGGCGGCGCGATCGTTGAGCAATTGCCCGACCGGGATCGGGGTCAGCGGCCGTTCGCCGGTCAGCGCCGTGATCGCGAGCCGGATGCGACCGGTGCGATCCGCGACGATCGCGCCGCGGTCGATCCGCCCGGCGAGGACGCGCAACGACAATTCGTAACCGGGCGCTCCGTCGAGGCGCGGGCGTCGCCACGTCATTGTATCGCCGCTGACGATCGGATCGGTCGCTACCTCGCGGGGGAATGTGCCGACCGCCTGATAGTCGCGCAGGAAGCGGATGTTCGACAGCACCGCCGGTTGTGGTTCGAGCCGCGGCGCGGTGACGCTCGCGATTGCGGTGACGCCGTGGAACGTTCCGCGCGTCAGCGGCTGCGGCGGTTGATCGAGCCGCCACGTCACCGAGGGGGCCGTCTTCCCGAACCACAAGCCGACGCCGCTGTTGCCAGCGGGGAAGCCGATCAGAATGCGCGGCTGCGTGCCGTTGCGCAGCAGCAGGTGCGCGGCGACCGGCCCCTCACGCACGAAGGCGTTGAGGTTCTCGCCTTCGGTTAGTTGATAGGCGAGTTCCGGTCGCTTGCTCGCCGGGCCTGCCGCGCCGACCAGAAGCGCCGATGCCACGATCATTGCCGTACGCGCGTGCATGTTCATCCTGTCTCTCCGTCACGCAAAAGGGGCGGACGGGCATCGCCGCGCCCGTCGCCCCTCGACACCCGGTTAGCGGCGGTCAGAACCGGACCGTCAACGATCCCCCATAGGTCGTGCCGGGGATCCCGCGGGCGTAGAAATAGCCGTTGGTGATCGCCTGCGTCTGGCCCTGCCGCGGATTGCCCTCGGTCAGGCCGATGACGTTGAAGATGTTGTCGGCGTTGAAATTGGCCTGGATATGGTCGTTGACGTTCACGGTGATGCCCGCGCTGGTCACGCCATAGCTGGGCAGCGCGACGCCGTTGCCCGCATCGGCGAAGATGCGGCCGACATATTTGTAGCGACCGTAGATCTCGCCGAGCCCGTTGGGCAGCTTGATCGCCGGGGTGACTGTGAACAGCCGCGCGGGGTGCGCTCTGGACGGTTGCCCTCGTAGCCCGCGCCCTGGCTGACGCCGTCGAGCTGGAGGTCGAGCAGCTTGGGCTGCTGCAACACACCCTGCAGATCGACCGAGAACCAGGTGATCGGCCGGATCGCGAGATCCAGCTCGATCCCGCGCGTGCGCAGGTCGGCGTTGATGTTCTGCTGCTGCGACGGGTTCTCGGGATTGGCGAAATTGTAGTTCTGGTTGCGGAAGTTGGTCTGGAAGACCGTCGCCGAACCGCTGATGATGTTGCCGCGTTGATAGCGGATGCCCGCCTCGTACAGCTCGATCGTCGTGATCGGATCGATGTTGTTGGTCTGGAAGCCGTCGGCGTAGCGCGCATAGACCGCGAAGTTCGGAGTGAATTGATAGTTTGCGCCGACCGAATAGGCCGCCTTCGACTGCGTACGCCGCCCGAAACGGTCGGTCCGGCTGGGGTTGGCGGGCGCATAGAGGCCGTTGAACGACGAGCCGACGTCACGCACGACCCCGGCCACGCCCGGCTGCACCGCCTGGTTGACGGCGAGCGATTGCCCGTCGAGCGCGGTCGCGGTGTCGCTTTCCCAGCGAATGCCGCCGTCGATACGCAGGTCGCCGATCGCCAGCTCATCGTTGAGGTAGAGCGAGAAGGCCGAATCCTTGCGCTTGCGGATCCCCGCGCCCCAATCGCCATAAGAGACGAGGCCGTTGTCCGTCAGCGTACCGATCACGCCATTGGCACTATCGAGCGCGACGATGTCATAGATGTCGCTGTTGCTGCGAACGTCGTTGACGACGCTGGCGGTCGCCGACTGGTCCTGATTGCGCGTGACGTCGTAGTACATCGCACCGACGGTCAGCGAGTTCTTGAACCCGCCGCCCTCATAGTCCCAGGTGCCACCGGCGTTGATGCCGTAATCCTTGCCGTCGACGCGGTCGTGGTTCAGCGTCGTGCGTTGCAGGAAGCCGTTGCCGTTGAGCGCGTTCAGCGCGGCGGTCTGGTTGGAGCCCAGCACCGCGCCCGTACGCAGGTTGCGGATGCCGAAGCGCGCCGCGGTCGGGAAGGCCGCACTGCCGAGCGTCAGCAGGCCGTTGATCGGTGAATTGCTGCCCGGCGTGAGATAATTGACCGCGCTGGTCAGCCCGGCGTTGCCTGTCCCCGATCCGGGGAACAGGCCGTTGAAGTCGTACGAATATTTGATGTAGCGGCTGTGCAGGAATAGGCGCAGGCTGTCGCTGACCGGCGCCTCCATGTCGATGCGCGCCTCGGCGTTCTTCGAGGTGATGCCATCCTCGTACCGGAACGGGCGGAAGCCGCTGGGATGGGCGAAGGTCGATACCGGCACCTGGATGTTGCGGAACGCGTCGCCGCCGACGTTGCCGAACTGCGTGTCGAGGCTCGGTATGCCGCCGGGCTTGCCGTTCGAATAAAGATACGGCTGGTCGGCATAATAAGCGTTTTCGAGATTGCCGTATTTGGCCGACAGACGAATGTAACCGCCTGCCTCCGGACGATATTCCAGCATCCCCTTCACACGCCCGCCCTTATAGTCGAACGGATTGTCGCGGATGCCGGGGCTCGACTGATAATAGCCGCCGACGCTGAAGGCGAGCTTGTCGGTGAGCGGGCGGACAGATAGAGGTCGCCGCGCTTCATGCCGTAATTATAATAGGTCGCCCGGCCGATCGCCTCGATCCGATCGAAGTTCGGCGTCTTGGACACGAAGTTGATCGTCGCACCGGCGCCGTTGACGGTCAGCACGCCCGACGAACCGCCCTTTACCGCCTCAAGGCGGTCGATGGTCAGGTCTTGGTCGAAGAAGAAGTCCGCACCGCCACCGCCGTAGAGGATCGGCATGCCGTCTTCCTGCAACTGTACGAAGCGCTGACCGCCGCCCTGCAAGCCGCGCACCGAGTAATTGTTCGAGACCGCACCGGCGGTGCCTTCGACGAAGATGCCGGGCACGAGTTCGAGCATTTCGGCGGTCGAACGCGGCGCCTTGCGATCGATCAGGTCGCGCGAGGCGAGCGTGATGTCGGCCGATGCGGTGATCAGCGGACGGTTGCGGGTGGTCTGACCGGTGACGATGATGTCGGGGCCGGGTTCGTCGGCGGTGACGCCATTGCCTTGCTGCGGATCGCTTTGCTGCTGCTCCGGTGTGGTGGCGGTCTGCGCATAGGCGGGCAGCGACAGGGTTGCACAGCCAGCCAACAGCAAAGCGCGGAGCGCGCGGCGATCAGACATAATACTCTCCCCAATCACGTCGGCCGTTGCAAGGACGACTGGGGGCGCTTGATAAAGGTAATGTGCATCAAGGCCAATGGCGACGGCGGCATCATTGGCCTACTTGGGAAGGAGAGTGATAAATTGGCAACTGCCGTTGTGGTCCAAAAGAAAGGCCGGAATGACGCTCGAAAGGTATGCCAATGAATTCAAAGCTGTTTACTGGTTACTGCTGCACTTGCGAAGTGAAACGGGTGTGCTGATCGTAACGACCCGTGGCCTCCGGCCGGGGCTGGCGCGGCTAACACTCCACACTCGTGCCTCGCGCTGCGCTTTTTCTGCCGAGCCGCGCCGTGCGGGTGTTTTCGGAAGTGCATACAAGAGTTTGCGCTTATGCGGTCGAGGCGGGGTGGCACCCGGCGGGGCGATCGGCTCCCCATGAACAAAGCGCCTGCGCCCGACGTTTCGGTGCCGTCCCAATGGAGGGACGATATTCGAGTGAAAGGATGTCGCTGGTCAGGTCGTACGTTGAAGGAACACCGTCCGAGGTACGCCGATCGATGATGTCGGCGGATGATCCGTGGCGGCGCACCCAGACGGACGATGCGCGTAGGGCAGGCCGAGAGGTGGTGGGGCAGTCGGTGATCAGCAGTGCCGCCGGGCGCGGCGCTCCTGCGGGCAACCACTCTGCTCTTGACTCGGCGCCGGCAGCGCACGACCCAAGCGGCGGCTGAGCGCTCGCACAGGAAAGTCGCCGATGGGCTTGTTACGAATATTCTGTCTGATTTCGGTGGCCGTAGCAATAATCGTCGGCGTGTCGGCGTATATCAACGACTTGCCGATCGTCGCGCTTGTCCCGATGTGCTTCGGCGTGCTGGCCATGATCGTCGTCCTGCCGTTTCCGGCGCTGGAGCGTGTCAGGCGAAGCCGGGTGAAGGTGGCCTGCATCTTCTATACTGCGGCGACAGCGCTTTCGTGTGTGATCGCCAACGTCATGCAGCTGACCGTCGCCAATTTGCTGCTGACGATCGTACCCTTGAGCGGGGTCATCCTGTCGATCTGGGCGCTCAAGACGTGGAACCGGCGGAGAAAGGTCGGCTTTTCCGATTATTACGATAGTTGAGCGGGCGACTGTGCCGGTTCGGGACTACCACTCGCGCCGCAAGGCACGGATCGCCGCCACGCTTTCGCGCCTCGCCTGCGCCGCCTGACGGTCCGGTCCGACGTCTTCGCGTGTTGTCGGTGCGGCGATGGTGTCGGCACGCGCCGATTGCACCGGCGGAGCGATGTTCTGCGCAAGGTCGACCGGCTGGCTGATGTCAGGTTCTCTCTGCGCTTTCACAACGGCCGGCGGTGTGATCGTCTCGACGGACGCGACTTTTCGCGGTTGCGATCGAGCCTTGTGATATTTGCCGGTGCGGCTCGCATAAGCAGTGGCCCGGCGCGGCCTCGGGAGCGCTTCACGCGCGACCTCAGGCTCCGCGGTGGCGACGGCGGTCATGGTTTCGGAGGAAGCCGGCGCTGCTTCTTGCGCCGCAATCGCCGGCGCAGGCGCAGGCGCGGCTTCGACCATTGCGGGGGTGCGCGGCTGGTACATCAGAAAGGCGGTGGTCCCCAGCATCGCGAGGAATAACGACACGCCGATCGTCGCCGATGCCGCCGGTGATCTGAGTGCCTTCGCCAAGCCGGCGCGTCGACGACCGGACGAGAAGGCGTCGATGCCGTCGGGCCCGCGCAATATCGCCGCCAGATCGGCGTTCAGCCGTTCATCGTCGAAGGCGCGGAGACGAGCCATCATCGTTCGCCCGGGAAGATCGTCGTCGGCAGCGGCATGGCATCCTCGTGTTCGGCTGTATCCATAAACCAGACATCGCCGTTCTCGATCCCTACCGCGGTCAACCGGCCGGTGCGAAAGGCGCCGGTGTCGATGCCGATGCGGTTCGAGCGCACCTCCGGACCGGCTTCGCTGATCGAATGTCCGTGCACCACCGTCATGCCATGATCGATATCGGACGCGAGGAAATCGTCGGTGATCCACAGCAGGTCGGCGGGTTGCTGGTGCGCGAGCGCGACATCGGGGCGAATGCCGGCGTGGACGAAGAGGAAATCGTCGTGGCGATGATGGAGCGGCAATTGGTCGAGCCACGCCAGCACGTCCGGGCCGACGATCTGGGCGGCAAGGCGCAGGTCGGACCGGGTCGCGTCGGCGGTGACGGCGGCGGGATCGACACCCCAGCCGAGCAGCGTCTCGCGCCCGCCGAATTCCAGCCACGCGCGATAAGTTTTTAAATCGCCGTCCAGCGCCTGTACCATCATCTCTTCGTGATTGCCCTTCAGGACCATGAAGCGGTCGCTTGCGGCGGTGAGCTTCATGCACCCGTGCACCATGCCGGCGCCATCGGGTCCGCGATCGATGATATCGCCCAGCAGGATGATCTTGGTCGGGACCGCCGCCCTGCATTCCTGATCGCGGCCGATGCGCGCGATCAGTTCGCCGAACAGATCGAGGCGGCCATGGACGTCGCCGATGGCGTAGATCCGCTCGCGCGCCTCTTCATGGTGGTCGGGTTGCATGGCCGTCAGTCGCTCTTGCCGGTTCCGGCGTACACTACATGCCGGAACGCGGGCCGAGCCCGATCGACAGTGACGCTCCGCCCGAGATTGCCGCCGCCCCGCGCGACAGCCCGGTGGTGACGAAGCCGGTCAGGCGCAGCGGCGTTCCCGCGAGCCGTTGCGACGCGCCCGCGAACAGCTCGTGCGCCGCGGAGACCTGACGCGTGGCGGCGCTCGAATAATGATAGGAGGCGACGAGGAATGCCTCGCGTCCCAGGGCGACCGACGCGCCTGTCGAGGCGGCCGGGCCATTGCGCAGCACATAGGCGTTCGTGTCGCCCAGGAAGCGGTACGTGAACGAGGCGAAGGGCGTCACAGTGCCGAGCGGCAAGGAGACGTCGGCGCCTACGGCATAATCGTTTGCGCCGCTGGACAGGCCGCTGCTGCGGCTCGCGGTGTTGATCTTCGCGCGCCCGGACAGCTCGACTTCCACCGGCGAACCCGCGGGTGCGATCGTATAGGCCGCCCCGAGCGTCAGGTCGCCGAACCCGTCGACCGTCCGCTTCGTCGCGGACGTATTGGCCGCGACCAGCACCGGCGTGGCGTCGATGCCGGTGACGATCGTCGATCGGCTGCGAATCTGCATCCACGGCAACGAGGCGGAAAGCGTCAGGTTGTTGAAGTGCGCCCGCGCGCTGACCGCGGAACTCCAGATGGTCGTGGTGGAGTTGGTGCCGAACTTGCCAGCGCCGTACAGCGTGCCCAGCGACAGATCGAGGCGCGTATCGTCGCCGCTGAGCCGCTCCATCGCTTGCGGGACGCTGCTCGCCGATACGGTCGCCGTCGCGCTCGAGGGAGAGATCGCCGGGCCGCCGTCGAAACTGGCGCGTTGCAGCGAGGGGCGATCGTCGGATGCGCGATCCTGCGCGAACGCCGGAAGCGCGAAGAGGCTGGTCAGTGCGACTGCCCCGCATAACGTCGTGTTCCTCATGCCACCTCCTCGTTGCTACGGCAGCATGACCATCGCGACAGCCTGCGTGCCTCGTGCAGCAGGATACACCTAAACGTCCGTTTTCGCTTGGGTATCCGTCTGCGACGTTGCCGGGTCGGGGTGGCAAAATTCAAGGGATTTCAACGATTGCGCCCTAGCCGCGGTGATCCTGTTTTTGAGGATCCTCCATGCTGCGTGCCGACATCATCGACCACCCCGAGAAGATCGGCATCGGTACCTACCCTATCTATGGTCTCGACGCGATGATCGGCGGTGTCGATGCGTTGCATGCCGCCTGGTTCTACACCTGGGCCGCGTTCCTGCCGCGCGAGGCGGTGTCGGGCTGGTCGATTGGGGCAGCCGCGGCGCTGGCGGGTGATGGTGGCGACCGGGAACTGCGGCTGGACGGCGGCGCCGACGGCTGGGCGATACAGGACATCGGGATCGCGGGCGACCAATCGCTGACGCTGCGCTTCGCCGCGACGGGGGCGAGCGGCAGCGGCGGGATCGTCCTCGACTATCTCGACGCCAGCGGGCGGGTCGTCGGCGGGTCGTACGTGCCGATCGACAGCGCAGGCGGCAGCTTCACCCTCGACGCGATCACCCCGGCTGGCACGACCAGCGCCAGGTTGATCGCTTATGCCGACGCGGGTGGCGGCTTTGCGCTCGACGACGTCTCGGTCCGTGTCGGTGCCGTAGAATTGCTCAAGAACGGCGATTTCGATCGGCAGGCGCCGACGACGGCGACGACCGCGGACTTCGTGCCGATGGTCTGGGGCGCCGCGGATATGATGCGGCTCGCCGAGGTTGCCGCGACCGCTTCGCCCGTGCTGCTGACGTTCAACGAGCCCGACGATCGGCATCAGGCCAATATGTCGGTCGAGCAGGCGCTGAAATTCTGGCCGGCGCTGATGGAGACCGGCAAGCGGCTCGGCTCGCCTGCGACCACGATCAACGGTGCGCTGGGCGAGAAGAGCTGGCTCGGGCGGTTCATGGCCGGGGCGGAAGACGCCGGCTACCGCGTCGACTTCGTCGCGGTGCATTATTATTCGGCGGACCCGAGCGTGACGGCGTTTCGCACCTTCCTGGAAAACGTCCATGCCGCTTATGGCAAGCCGGTGTGGGTGACCGAATGGTCGCTGGCGGACTGGACCAACGAGGGGCGTTTCAGCGCCGAGCAGCAACAGGCGTTCTTTGTCGCGGCGACCCGAATGATGGACGATCTGTCGTTCGTCGAGCGCCAGTCGTGGTTCGCGGCCTATGAAGGGCTGGACCAATGGGATCTCAACACCGGCCTGCTCAATGCCGACGGATCGCTGACCGCATTGGGCGAACAGTTCGTCGGCCTTGCCGCCGCAGCGCCAGCTGCGGCGATCCCGCAGACATTGATCGGCACCGCCGCGAACGACTCGCTGACCGGAGGCGACGGTGACGACTGGCTGGATGGCGGCGCGGGCAACAATAGGCTGATCGGCGGCCTCGGCGACGACGTCTATGTCGTCGACCAGAGCGGCGATGTGGTGATCGAGCTTCCGGGTGAAGGCCATGACACGATCCGTACGTCGCTGCGGCAATTCAGCCTCGCGGCGCGCGGCGAAGCGGTCGAGGACCTGATCTACACCGGCGCCGGCAGCTTCATCGGGACGGGCAATGCGCTCGACAACACGATCACGGGCGGCGCAGGCGCGGACATTCTCGATGGCGGGGCGGGTAACGACGTGTTGCGCGGCGGTGCCGGCAACGACGTCTATTATGTCGACAGCACCGCCGATCAGGTGATCGAGAACGAGGACGAGGGTGCCGACAAGGTGATTTCGACCGTCAGCTTCGCGCTGGATGCGCATATCGAGAAGCTGACGCTCGTGACGGCGGCGGGCTTCGTGCGCGGCGACGGCAACGCGCTTTCCAACATTATCACCGGGAGCGCCACGGCAGCCAACGAGTTGCACGGCGGCGGTGGCAACGATCGGCTCGACGGCGGATCGCTGGCCGACTGGCTGTATGGCGACGCGGGCAACGATGATCTGCGCGGCGGCGATGGCGACGACATGCTGTTCGGCGGCGACGGTAACGACAAATTGTACGGCGATGACGGCATGGACCTGCTGTTCGGCGAGGACAGTGCCGATCTCCTTTATGGCGGGGCGGGTGACGATCGGCTCGACGGCGGGAAGGGTAGCGACAAGCTGTATGGCGGCGAGGGCAACGACCTGCTCGATGGCGGCGATGACAATGATCTGCTCGACGGCGGCGCGGGCTCAGACGTGATGATCGGCGGCGCGGGCAACGACACCTATATCGTCGACGACAGCCGCGATCAGGTCGTCGAATTTGCAGGCGGCGGAACGGACACCGTCAAGGCATCGGGCAGCTTCACGCTTGCCGACGAGGTCGAGAACCTGCTGTTCGACAGTGCGACAGGCGTCATCGGCATCGGAAACGCGCTTGCCAACCGGATCGTCGGATCGGACGGCGGTGACCAGCTCTTCGGGATGGCGGGCAACGACACGATCTACGGCGGAGCCGGTGACGACACGCTCGACGGGGGCGAGGGTGCGGACGTGTTGTCGGGCGGGCTGGGCGCGAACACGCTGATCGGCGGCGCCGGCGCGGACAAGTTCGTCTTCGCGAGCCTCGCCGAAACGATCGGCGACCGGATCGTCGACTTCAGCCATGCGGAGCGTGATCGTATCGACCTGTCGCAGATCGACGCGATCGCCGGCACCGCCAGGAACGATGCGTTCCGTTTCATCGGCAGCGCTGAGTTCGGCCATATCGCGGGTGAACTCCGCGCCGCGGCGCTGGGCGATGGCTGGATCGTGCAGGGTGACGTCGACGGAGATGGCACCGCCGACCTGACGATCGCACTTGTCACCATCGGTTCGGCGGCGCTGGTCGGGTCGGACTTCATACTCTGAACCCCGCGCTTTGACTGAAAATGGGACACTTCGCGCCGCCGATCTCTTCGAAACGAAGAGACTCGGTTCAGCTAACATGCTCTAAATCTGTCATAATTCAGGGGCTGGCGGATGTGGGCTAACGCGCTTGCATTGGCCGCCGAGGTCCATCGGCGTGTCAATCCCGACACACTTGCGGCGCCGACTTCGCGCGATGGACGGATGCAGATCGCCGACGCGAACAGCGCGGCTGCGTCGATTGGGGGAGGCGCGAACATTGATGATATCCGACACGGAGCGCCGGGGGTGAAGGCGCACGAAAACGAGCTGGTGTCGGTGATTGTCCCGGCGTTCAACGCCGCACGTTATCTGGACGAGACGTTGCGCAGCATTCGCGCACAAAGCCATGAGGCGCTCGAGATCATCGTCGTCGACGACGGTTCGAGCGATGCGACGGCCGACATCGCCGCAGCACATGCACATGAGGATGCGCGCGTGAGGGTCGTCACCCAGCCCAACGGCGGGGTCGCGCGTGCGCGCAACACCGGCCTCTCGCACGCGCGCGGGCGCTATGTCGCGCCGATCGATGCGGACGATCTGTGGTCGCGCGACAAGATCGAGTGGCAGCTCGACGTTGCGCTGGCGGGCGCGGCGCCGGCGGCGCTGGTCTATAGCTGGTACGTCACCATCGACGAGAACGATGGCGTGCGACACTGGCGGCGGAACCTGCCCGAGGGCGACAATCTCGTCCGGCACATGTGCTACAACAATCTGGTCGGCAGCGGCAGCGCGCCGCTGATGCTGCGCGAGGCGGTGCTCGATCTCGGGGGCTATGACGCCACGCTCCGCGACCGCGCAGCGCAGGGGTGCGAAGACTATAAGCTCTATTTCGGGCTGATCGAGCGCCACCCGGCGCGGCTCGTGCCGGCCTATCTTACCGCCTATCGGGTCTACGGCGGCAATATGTCGTCCGATATCGAACAGATGCTGCGGTCGCGCGCCATCGTTGCGGACGAGATCGCGCAGCGGCGACCGGACCTGCGTAATGCGCTCGAACGCGGCCACGTCAGGATGTTGCGGCTGTTGCTGGAACGCCAGCTCAAGAGCGGCGACCGTGCCGGCGGGGTCGCGACGGTGCGTGCGATGATGACGCTGGGCGCAAGCGCCACGGCGAAGCAGGCAGCGCTTCTCGCCGGTCGGGCGGTGCGCCGGCTGGTCGCGCCGCGACGGATCGCGGATGGAGCGGCTGCGTGGATTTTCGACCCGGTACAGGGCGCGCGGCGACGTCGACGAGGAGAAGGCAGATGAGCGATAATCGACGCGGCACGGTGCTCGTCACCGGTGGCGCGGGCTATGTCGGCTCGCATTGCTGCAAAAGCTTCGCCGCGGCGGGCTGGCGTGTCGTCGTGCTCGACGATCTCTCGCGCGGGTTTGCCGAGGCGGTGAAATGGGGGCCGCTGGTCCGCGCACGCATCGACGACCGTCGTGCCGTGGAGGCGGCCTTGCGCGAATACCAACCCGATCTGGTCGCGCACTTCGCCGCGTTCGCCTACGTCGGGGAGTCGGTCGAGCGGCCCGAACTCTATTATGACAACAACAGCGCCGGTACGCTGGCACTGCTGGAGGCGATGCGTGCGACCGATGTGCGCCGGCTGCTGTTCTCCAGCACCTGCGCCACCTACGGCCATCCCACTTACCTCCCGATCGACGAGGGCCATCCGCAGCGGCCGATCAATCCCTATGGCTGGTCGAAGTTCATCATCGAGCGGATGCTGGAGGATTATGCCGTCGCGCATGGTTTCACCTCCACCGCGCTGCGTTACTTCAACGCCGCCGGGTGCGATCCCGCGGGCGAGATCGGTGAGAACCACGATCCCGAAACCCATGTCATCCCGCTTGCGCTCGACGCCGCGCTGGGGCGCGGGCCGGCCTTCCGGGTCAACGGCTTCGATTTCGACACGCGCGACGGCAGCGCGATCCGCGACTATATCCACGTCACCGACCTCGCCGACGCGCATGTCCGCGCCGCGGCGCGGCTGCTCGATACGGCGGGCGCGGACATCATCAATCTCGGCACCGGAACCGGCACGTCGGTCCTCGAACTGGTCGCCGCGGTGGAACGCGCGACCGGCACGCCGATGCAGGTCGAGCGGGGCCACGACGGCCGGGCGATCCGGCGGTGCTTGTCGCGTCGGCGACGCGCGCGCGGGGAGTGCTGGGCTGGCAGCCGGCGCATTCGGACATCGACACGATCGTCCGCACCGCCCTTGCCTGGCGGGAGCCGCGGACCGGGCGACCCTAACCGATCGCCGGGGGCGGACCGAGCCGAACGACGTGATCGGCGGGCGGCAGGCCGGCGGCGCGGTGCGTGATCAGCACGATGATGCGATCGGCGAAGCGGGCGCGCAGTCGATCGTAGACGTCGCGCTCCAGCCGGTCCTCGAGCGCGTTGGTCGCCTCGTCCAGGACGAGCACGTCGGGGTCGCGCAGCAGCGCGCGCGCCAGCCCCATGCGCTGACGCTGCCCGCCCGACATGTTGAGCCCGCGATCGCCGACTTCGGTGTCAAAGCCCTGCGGCAAGGAATCGATGAAGCTGTCCAGACCGGCGAGCGTCACCGCCTCCCGCATCGCCGCCTCGTTGGCGTCGGCGCGCCCGACGCGAAGATTGTCCGCGATCGAGCCGCCGATCAGGTCGGCGTCCTGCCCGGCGAGCGCGACGCGCGCCAGCCAATCGGCGCGCGCGATCTCGTCGAGCGGCACGTCGTCGACCAGGATGCGCCCGGTGTCGGGCCGATAAAGCCGCAGCAGCAGGCCGATTAGGGTCGTCTTGCCGACGCCGCTCGGGCCGGTGATCGCGGTCACGCCACCGACCGGCAGCTCGAAGCTGAGGTCGCGCATCACGGGCGCATCCGTTTCGCCATAAGCGAACGTCACCCGATCGAACCGGATCGCACGACGCACGCTGGTGAGCGTTCGCTCCCCGTCGGGCGGCACGCCGCGGTCGCGCAGCGCCAGCAGCCGGGCGACCTGTTGCAGCGACGCGCGATGCCCGATCAGCGCCATGCGATTACTTTCGAGTTCGCGGACGTGCGGCTGCATCCGGTACAGCAGCAGCACCGCGGTCATGGTCGCCGGGATCGTCACGCCCAGCGGGCCCGATACCAGCACCAGCCCGGTCAGCAGGGCGAGATAACTGATCTCGGTGATCGGCGACAGCAGCGCCTGCAGCCGGTCGATCGCCACGAACCCGTCGCGGGCGTGCTGCGACGTCGCGCGGAACCGGCGCTTTTCGTCGTTCTCGGCGCCGAAGGCGCGCAGCGTGCGCATCCCCTGCAACCCTGAGAGGATGCGATCGGTGAGTGCGATATTGTCGGCGACCGCGCGCTCGCCCATTGCGGCGGCCCGCCGGCCGAGACGCTCCACCACGGCGAAGATCGCTACCGACCCGGCGACCGCGATAAGCGCGATGCTGGGAGAGATCGCCGCGACGAACGCGCCGAAGATCACGATCGAGCAGATGTTGGTGCCGACGCGCGAGAGCGCATAGATCGCATCGGCGATCGCCCAGCTATCGGCGGACAGGACCGTCATCCACTCGCCCATGTCGCGTTCGCGCACCCAGCCATATGGCAGGTCGAACAGCTCCGCATGAAGGTGTCCACGGACATCGTCGCTAAGCGAATGGCGCAGCCACGAACTGATGAAGGCATAGATGACGTTGGTGATCGAGCGGGCGGTGATCAGCAGTAGCACCAGCCCGGCGAGCAGCGCCGCGCGCCCGTCGACCAGCGCGTACGCCTGTTGGTAGATCCGGCCGAGCGTGCCCGTCATCGGCACCGACGAGAAGCCGGTGTTCCCCAGCAATGCGTTGAGCAGGAGCACGATCAGGCTCAGCCCAAGGCTTTCGGCGACCGATCCGACAACACCCAGCAGCACCAGCACCGGCACATAGGGGCGATAGCGTGCGAGGATCGGCTCCAGGCGCCGGCGATCAAACTTCCAGCGCATCGCCGACCTCGATATCCTCGAACCGCGTCTGCGGTCGTCGCTCGCCGCGCGAAAGCAGGCGGCGCGCGACGATCTTCGGGACGCGCACTGCGGTGCGCAGCGCCGCCAGCCGATCCTGCCGGTACAGTTCGTCATACATCGCACCCGCCTCTGCGGCCTTGCCGTAGCGCAGCGCGCGCTCCAGCAGCCAGTCCAACAGGTAGATCCGCCCGCGTGCGAAGGTGCGTCGATGCTGCGGGTGGCGCAGCGCATTCGGTTCCATCACCAGATCGTACGAGCGCAACATGCGGCGCCCGTCGCTCGACATATTGGCGGGGGACCAGCGATAGCCCAGCAGCGTTTGCGGGACGAGCGCGAAGCGCGACCGCTCGGCAAGCGCGAAATACAGTTTGAGATCCTCGCACCCCTGCGCATCATTGTCGCGCAGCATCGGGTCGTAGCCGCCGCACGCCAAGACGTCGGCACGTCGCATCAGCGGGGCACTGCCATTGCCGATGAGATTGCCGAGGCACATCCGCTCCAGCACGTCGCCTTCGTCGCGCGGATGGCTTCCCCAATGGATGATGCGATCGTCGTCGTCGATCACCGCGAACCAGCAATAGACCAGCCCGACGTTATCGCCGCCGGCGCGCAGCGCGGCGACCTGCAACTCGATCTTGCGGGGGTGCCAGAGGTCGTCGGCGTCGACGGGCGCGACCAGCGCACCGCGTGCCTGGTCGATCCCGGAATTGCGCGCGCGCGCCACGCCGCCGTTCGGCTGCACCGACAGTCGTATGCGGTCATCCTCCGCGACGTGGCGCAGGACGCGCGCAGCGGTATCGTCGCTCGACCCATCGTCGACGACGATGATCTCGAGGTCGCGCCACGTCTGCGCGCGCACGCTGTCCAGCGTGCGGTCGATCGTCGTGGCCGCGTTATAGGCCGGGATGATGACGCTGACCGTGTCGCTCATGCGAGCCCCACCGCCTCGGCGAATTGCGCGATCGTCATGTCGCCATGAATCTCTATGCGGGGAAGCCGGAGCGAATGGTCGTCAAGCGACGCCATCCCGTTCTCCGTGGTGAAGCCGAGATGATAGCCGGCGGCATCGAAGAGGCGCACCGCGCGCTCGTCGCTGCCGCCATAAGGCGGGGCCAGCGCGCGCACCTCTCCACTCAGCCGCCGCGCGATCGTCTCACGCGATGCGACCGCCTCGTTGAGCAGTTCGCGCGTCGTGAGCGAGTCGACGTGGCGGTGCGAGGCGAGGTGGCTGTGCACGCCGAGCCCCTGCGCGTGCAGTGTGGCGAGGCCGCTCCAATCAAGCAGTAGTTGGGGTTCTCCCAGCCGTCGATCCCAGTCCGATTGCGCACCGACGCGGTCGGTGACGACGAAGACGTCAGCGATCATCGCATTGCGGTACAGGATCGGCCACGCTGTCTCGACAAGGTCGCGAAAGCCGTCGTCGAAGGTGATGACCACCGGGCGGCCGGGCACCGCTTCACCGCGCGCGTGATACCATCCGAGTGCCTCGACACTGAGCGCGTAGCAGCCGTGGCGGCGGAGCAGGCGCAACTGCTCCTCGAACGCGTCGGGGGCGACGCGCCAACGCGCCAGCGCCCCCGCATCACCGGCGGCGACGCTGTGATACATCAGTACCGGCACCGCGCGGGTCGCCTGCGTGCGGCACAGTTCCTCGGCGCGCGCCTCGATCCCGCCCCAGCGGATCGTGCGATGTACATCGGGGTGGAAGCGCGGCGTCGATCCACTCGACCGCTGGCGCCGATGTCGCCGGGGTATCGTCGCGCCGCCACAGGTCGATGCGGTAGAGATCGGAGCGCAGCGAGCGCTCGAGCACCAATCCGCCCGCCTCGCCAAAGGCCGCGGCGATCCGGTCCGCGCCAAAGGCGAAGCCCCAGTCGAACCCGGTCGATGCGGGATCGTCCTGCACCGCCAGCGAGTGCGCGGAGAGCAGATGCCCGCCGGGACGCAGCGTGTCGCGCAGCGCCTTCGCGGCACGAAGAAGGCTGTCCGCGTCCTGCACGTAATAGAGGACTTCGGAGCAGACGGTCAGATCGAACCCACCGGGCAGCGGACCCTGAAGGTCGAGCTGGCGATAGCTGACGTTGGTGTGAGCGCCGCACCGCTGCGCGGCGCGATCCAGCGCGACCTGTGCGATATCCGCAGCGACCAGCCGGCCGACATGCGGTGCCAGCAGCGCGGAGAAATGACCTTCGGCGCAACCCACTTCGAGCGCCTGTTCGACGTTCAGGTCGGCGATCAGCGCCAGGGTCTGCTCGTACTTGCGACGTTCGTAGGTGTCGTCATAGCTCCATGGATCGTCGCTGGCGGTGAAGAAACTTTCCCAATAGTCGCGCGAATAATCGCCCGCAGGAAGGTGTCGCTGCGCGATCTCCGGCGCCGGGCACGGCGGCACCGCGGCGCAGCGCTCCGTGGCGTCGCGGATGACATCGGCCTCGACCGCGCTCGCGCGCGGGCCATGCACGACGTCCGGGTGGCCGGTCAGCCATGCCTCGGTCGTGAGCGCGCGCCACGCTGCGCGTCCTTCGTGGCGACGCGAGACGCGCTTGACCACGCCGGGGAGCCGCCGTGCCAGAATGCGTGCGGAGGTGCCGCGTCGCTGCATCCAGCGCACGCGTGGTGCGAGATCGTCCCAGCCGCAGGTCGCGAGCACATGCTGCGCAACATCGCGTGCGCTGAGTCCGCCGAGCAGCGGCAGCTCGTGCGTGAACAGCGGGGCACCTGCGCTGTCGACGCGGAGATGGAGCAGGTCGGCGCTGCCCGGCTCGATCTTGTCCAATGCGGCCACGTCGTATCGCACGCCGCAGACGGTGGTGAGGAACAGCGGCCGGTCGAGCGGGTCGTTGCGCACCATGTCGCGCTCAAGCACGTAGGCGATACGGCGTGCGACCCCGGCGCGGCTTGCGTGGCGCTCGATCGCAGCCAGCAGCGGGGCCAGCGCGGGCGCCGCGCCCTCCCACAGACGGCCGAGCGCATCGGAGCTTTCGCCGCCGATCGCGAGCGCATCCCGCAGCGTGGCGACGACGTCGGTCTCGGCGTCTGCGAAATCGGTGGAGGGTAGCATCGCGACGAGCGGCGCCACCGGCTGTCCCGCCGTTGCTGCGGCAGTCGCGGCCCAGATGACGAAATGCCCCGCCGCGATGGCGACGTCATAGGCCGACCCGTCCTGGTGTGCAGGCGTCGCCGCGACGCGATCGTCGCTCGTCCGCGCGCGCGCCAATACGACGAGGGCATCCGCGGTGAGGCGTGTGAAGTCGCGTGACAAGGAGCGCGGCTGCATCCGGTAAAAAGCGAGCGGCGTCGCGACCCCGACGAAGCGCGCACCGGTGCGCGCGATACGGAGCCACAGGTCCCAATCCTCGCACGTGACCAGCCCGGGATCGAACCCGCCGACCGCACGGACGAGGGCGCGTGGCACGAGTACCGAATGGATCGCCACTTTGTTGGCGTGCGCGAACGCCTCGAACGGCGCGTCGGCGATCCCCTCTTCGAACACCGGCGCGAGCGCGGATCCGGTACTGCCGATCCGCTGATAGCCGCAGTAAGCGACCTCTGCGTCGTGCGCGTCGAGCGCGTTGGTGAGTAGTGCGAGATGCTCCGGCGCAATCGTGTCGTCGGCGTCGAGGAACAGCAGCAGCTCGCCGCCGGCGCTATCGATGCCGTGATTGCGTGCCGAGGACACGCCCTGATTGTGCTGCGAGATCAGTTGAATGCGCGTGTCGCCGGCCGCGATCCGGCTGGCCGACGCGATCGTATGGTCGGTCGATCCGTCGTCGACGACGAGGACTTCCCAGTCGGCGAAGCTTTGCGCCATGACGCTCGCGAGCGTCGCCGCGATCGTATCGGCGGCGTTGAACGCTGGCAGGATGACGGAGACCCGCGGCATCTATTTGGACGGGCGGGGGGCGCGCAGGTAGAAGAAGATGCCCGCGATCGCGCCGCCGACCTGTTGCGCCAGCATCCGGTCGCGCGCGCTAGAGCCTTTCAGCACGCGGCGCGCCGCAAGCCGCGCGTAATAAGCGGGCATACTGATGAAGGCGCGGCGCAGGTTGCCACGATCACCGGTCCGCTCGTGCTGCACCATCAACGCCGCGGTATGGCCGCGCATGTAATGGTAGATCTGGCTCTTCAATCCGTCGAGCGACAGGCGATGGTGGTGCCACACCACCGCCGCGGGTTCGTAGCGACAGGTGAACCCCGCCGCCAGGACGCGATACCAATATTCCGAATCGCCCGAACAGCCGGCCGCGCCGACGTCGAGCCGCTCGTCGAACAGCCCGATCCGACCGAAGATCTCGCGCCGGAACGCCATGTTCGCCCCGGCGCCGACGTCCCATGCCGGACAGCCGTGCGAACGGCTGGCACGATAGAATGCTTGGTCGAAATCAATCCGTGCGAAGCCTCGACCGAACCCCCATTCCGTCTCGAACAGCCATTGCGCCTCGGTGTCGAGCCGCGCGGGCAGCACGAGCCCGGTCACCGCCATCACGTCGGCGCGATCGAACGCCGCGACCGTCCGCTCCAGCCAGCGCGGATGCAGTTCGGTGTCATCGTCGGTATAGGCGACGATCTCTCCCGTGGCCGCGAGCGCGCCGGTGTTGCGTGCGAAATCCAGTCCGGGGCGATCCTCGCGCACATAGGTCACGCCGGCCGCCAGCGCCGCCTGCCGCGTCCGGTCGTCGCGTGAGGCATTGTCGACCACCACCACCTGACCGGGCGGCATGGTCTGTTGGGGCAGGCTGGCGAGGCAGCGTGCAAGCTCGTCGGGGCGGTCGCGCGTACAGATGACCACGCTGGTCGATCGCGGCGCCACGGCCGCTTGCGGTGCCGCCTCGGGCGCGGTTGCAATCGCTTCCGCCAGCAGCGCATCGCGTCGGTCCGTGGCCGGGAGCCAGACCGTCGCGACCGGCACGTCGCCGCGCCATAGACAGAGCAGGACCGGCGCGTCGTCGGGCAGCCCGGTCGCGGTGGCAGGGCCCGTCGCGATGTCGTGATCGATGACATGGGCGAACGGTGGCGCAGTCCGCTCGGTCAAGTCGGTTGGCCTCGTGCCATTCACGTTGCGGCCTCCTCGTGCAGCAGGCAGGTTTCAGAACCCGGCGTAGGAAATTAGCACGATCTTCCCGGCGCTTGGTCGAAGGAGCGCTGTGTGCATCCACGCTATTGGCTAGTACGATGCGACAGCGAGCGAACGCAATCCGCTAGTGCCCGGCCGGGTGGCTGGCGCTGATCCGGTGCGAATGCCTTCGCGCTTTCCGTCAAACCGGACGGCATTTGCGTGGCTCTTCCCGAGGGGAAGGCCGTGGCGCGGGGTAGGCAGGATTATTGCGCAGGCGGTGTGGAGGAACGGCTTAGATGCGGCGTTTCCGGGCCACCTTGCCCCAATATTGGACAGCCACGGAGTGGCCACGCAAAATGCTGCGAAATCAGCATGGTAAACGCTGTTCTACGAAAAACCCCTTCATCTACCCAGGAGCGATGAAGGTGACATACTGCCAGGATTGGCCAAAAAGTTCCTGTGTGAACGCGACGAACATCAGGTGCCGACCGAGGGGGTATGTCGAGTTGCAGGGCGTCCGATATCTCGTTCGCCGGATCGAGCGCATCGCGCAGGAGGCGCTCGCCTTCGTCAGCCCGGACTGACGTCCTACCCGCGCGGTTTCCATGCGGTGACATGGTCGATCCAGAGCGCTTGCGGATAGTCGACGACCCCGGTCTTCGGCGTGGCAGTGGCGAGGTTGACCAGATAATAGAAGGGCGTGGTGAAGTAATCGGCGGTGGTCACCAGCCGGTCGATCTCCTTGCCGTCCATGTAAATCACGATCGCGGGCTTGCCGTCGATCTTCGCGATGCCGCGCAGGTCGATGCCATAGGTATGCCAGTCGCCGTTGCCGATTTCGTCCGACAGGCTGTAGCCGTTGTTGCCGGTCGACCTGCCGCCGGACCAGCGATGGGTGGCGTGGTGGTGGCCGCGCTTGTTGCCGAGGCTGTAATATTCGATGCCGTCGACTTCGAGGTGCCCGCGGTTCTTGGGATCGTCCGGGCTGAGCAGCCAGAAGCCTGCCCAGGTTCCATAAGCGACGGGCATCTTCATCCGCGCTTCCCAATAACAGCCGGCGCAGGTGTAGCCGGCCTGATTGGGCTGGATGGCGACGCCGTTATAGGCCTGCCCGGGACTGACCGACTGGATCAGCCCGCTGTGTGCGCCGGCCGCGTCCTTATAGGCCTTCAGCACCAGATTGCCGTTGTAGAATTTATAGGCGGCGCCACCGGCGGCATCGAAGCTCGCGAGGCCGAAACTCTCGCGGCCCTTCGCGTAAAGCATTGGCCCGACGAGGCTAGTTGTCCCGTCGAAGGTCTGGCAATGATCGACGGCGGCGTTGAGCAGGCTGAGCGGACGTCCCTTGTAGCGCTCATCCCAGCCATTGATCCCGCCGCTTTTGACGGTGATTTCGGGAAGCGCGGCGGTGTTGGCCTGCGCGTAGGTGCTGGCGCAGGGCGAAGGCGGGCTGGCGACGGTCGTCGCGGCGAGCGTGAGGTTGCTGGCAAGCAGGCTGGTGCTGCTCTTCGGTGCGGCAACGGATGACGCCGTCGACGGCTGGGTCAAGGTTTTTGCATTGTTCGTCAGCGGGCTGGCGACGACGGTCACCGGCGTGACGGTCGTGACGGGAGCATCGCCCGACCGGCTCGCGGCGAAGGCGGCCAGACTGGTGAGCATCAGCGAGGAAAGCGCAGCATGACGATAGTTCATGCCCCGGCTTCTCGCACCGGGCGCTTAGCCGCGGATTAATAGACAAGGTTCGTGCCGGTTAACCCGATTGATTTCTCAGGCGAATTGCCGAGGGCGGGCTGCGAGGCGCGAAAATGCGTGCGTGCAGGAACATGCAACGCCCGTCCCCGAGCATCCTGGGTCGCATATGACGTTGAAAAGCTGGAGCGATCGTCAGCCCCGAGGGGCGAGATCGTCAGAAGAAAATGGTGCTGCCGGTGAGGATTGAACTCACGACCTCAGCCTTACCAAGGATGCGCTCTACCACTGAGCTACGGCAGCACTTCCCACGTTGTCCGCGGGAGCGGGCCTAAGAGCCGAGACGGACGTCGTTGTCAAGGTCGATCGGTGCCGTTAGCGGATATTTCCGATGAGCGATCAGGACGAACGTGCCGCGCGGCTCGCCGCGCAACTCCGGGCCAATCTGCGGCGGCGCAAGGAGCAGGCGCGGGGGCAGGCTGAGCCGCTTCCGGACGCGAACGACATGGAAAAGGAGCGGCCCTGATCACGCCGGGAGCGGTGAACAGCGCGATTCGACCCACTTGCGATCCGCTTCGTCGAGCAACGGGGACAGTTCGCGCGCCACAATAGCATGGTAATCGTCGACCCAGTGCCGCTCCGACGCCGATAATAGCCACGTGTCGATCAGGTCGGGATCGAGCGGTGCCAGAGTCAGCGTCTCGAACGCCAGCATCTCCGCCTCGCCACCCGCGACCGTGCGCGGCACGACCAGCAGCAGGTTCTCGATCCGGATGCCATAGGCGCCGGCCTTGTAATAGCCGGGCTCGTTGGAAAGGATCATGCCGGGGCGCAGCGGCTCGGACGGGCCGGCGCCGGGGTAGCTCGGCTTGGCGATCCGCGCCGGCCCTTCATGGACCGACAGGAAGCTGCCGACGCCGTGGCCGGTGCCATGCGCATAATCGAGCCCGGCCTGCCACAAGGGGCCGCGCGCGAGCCCGTCGAGCTGCGCGCCCGTCGTGCCGTGCGGGAAGACCGCGGTGGCGAGCGCGATATGCCCCTTGAGGACGCGCGTGTAGCGATCGCGCATCTCCGGCGTCGGGGTGCCGATCGGCACGACGCGGGTCAGGTCGGTAGTGCCGTCGTCATACTGGCCGCCGGAATCGACCAGGTAGAGCTGGCCGGGCTCGATCGCGCGGTTCGATTCCTCGGTGACGTGATAATGCGGGAGCGCGCCGTTCGGGCCGGTGGCGCTGATCGTGTCGAACGACAGGTCGCGCAGGACGCCGCCCTGTTCGCGGAAGTGCAGCAATTGCGCGGCGGCGGACAATTCGGTCTGCCCACCGCGCGGGGCGGCATCCGCGATCCAGCGCAGGAAGCGCGTCACCGCCGCGCCGTCGCGCAGCGAGGCGGCGCGGTGGCCGGCGACCTCGACCGGGTTCTTGCAGGCCCGCGGCACGACGGTCGGGTCGCGCCGCGCCAGCGTCGTCCCGCCGCTCGCCTCGACCGCGTCGAAGATCGCCGCGACGGTCAATGCCGGATCGATCGCAACCGTCTTGCCGGTGAAGTGCCGGAGGGCACCGGCGAAATCCTTGCGGTCGTGCAGCCGCACCGCATTGCCGAGATGCTCGCGCACCGCCGCGCCGACCTTCTCGGGCGCCACGAACAGATCGGCGGTGCCGTCGGCGTGGACGATCGCAAAGGAGAGCGCGACGGGCGTGTGATCGACGTCGCCGCCGCGGACGTTGAACAGCCATGCGATCGAATCGAGCGCGGCGACGACGAACGCGTCGGCGCGCTCCTCGCCCAGCCAGTCGGCGACCGCGGCGCGCTTCGTGGCGGAGGAGACGCCCGCCAGCGCCTCAGGCTGGACGATGAGCGGTGCCGGCGAAGGGGCGGGGCGGTCGTGCCAGACCGCGTCGATCGGATTGGCGTCGACCGCGACCAGCGTCACGTCCCGGGTTTCGAGCGCGCCGCGCCATTCGTCGATCGCGCCGCGCGGGTGGAGCCATGGGTCGTAGCCGATCCGCGCGCCGGCGGGGGCGTGGTCGGCGAGCCAGCCGGCGATGCTTTCCTCGGGGACGCCGACATACGCCCAGTCGGCGGGGTCGACCTGTTCGCGGACCTGGATCGTGTAGCGCCCGTCGGTGAAGATCGCGGCGCGATCCGCCAGCACCACCGCGCTGCCCGCCGAGCCGCCGAAGCCGGTCAGCCATGCGAGGCGCTGCGCATAGCTGCCGACATATTCGCTCATATGCTCGTCGGTCAGCGGGACGATGAAGCCGTCGAGGGCAGCGGCGGAAAGCTGCGCGCGGAGCGCGGCGAGGCGGTCGGTGTGGGACGTCATGCGGGAACAGGTGGCATAGCCTTGGGGTGTAGTCACGCCTGCGGCTCCTTTCGGTCGTTCCCGCGGGTCCTTTCGGTCACTCCCGCGGGTCCTTTCGGTCACTCCCGCGGGTCCTTTCGGTCATTCCCGCGGCTCCTTTCCGTCATTCCTGCGGCTCCTTTCCGTCATTCCCGCGGGTCCCTTCCGTCATTCCCGCGAAGGCGGGAATCCAGACGCGCAGGTTTTCGCAAGAGGCGAAACGTCAGAGGTTCTGGATTCCCGCCTTCGCGGGAATGACGGTGGGGGGACATGGAAGGGGAAGGAAGCGCGAACGGTAGATCCTGCTGACTCTTGAAGCGGCCGGCGCGTGCTGTCATCATGGCGTCACGCCGGGGAGCGAAAGCACGCGGCACGACCTAGCGAGGTAAGGGGGACGTTCTGACGTGTTCCATCCCGACCTGATGCGGCACCCGGACTCCTGTCCGACCCTGGTGCTCAATGCCGATTACACGCCGCTCTCTTATTATCCGCTCAGCATCTGGCCGTGGCAGACCGCGGTGAAGGCGGTGTTTCTCGAGCGCGTCGATATCGTCGCGCATTACGAGCGCGAGGTGCGCAGCCCCAACCTGACGATGCGCTTGCCGTCGGTGATCGCGCTGCGACAGTTCGTGAAGCCGTCGCAATTCCCGGCCTTCACGCGCTTCAACCTGTTCCTGCGCGATACCTTCGCCTGCCAATATTGCGGCAGCCACGTCCGCGACCTGACGTTCGATCACGTCGTGCCGCGTGCGCAGGGCGGGCGGACGACGTGGGAAAACGTCGTCACCGCCTGCGCGCCGTGCAACCTGAAGAAGGGCGGGCGGACGCCGAAACAGGCGGCGATGCCGCTGCCGATCGAGCCGATCCGCCCGACGAGCTGGCAGTTGCAGGAACATGGGCGTCGCTTTCCGCCGAATTATCTGCATGAGACGTGGCACGACTGGCTCTACTGGGATGTTGAGCTGGACGCTTGAGGGAGTTTCGACGGACATGCGGGTGATGGTGGTGGTTGCGGGCGCGCTTGCGCTTGCCGCATGTTCGAAGCCCAAGGAGCCCTCTCCCGAGGAACAGGCGGCGCTGTCCAATTACGTCCCGCCGTTCGTCATGTCGCGGCTCGACTTCGGCGGCGTGGTGGAGCGGCGGTTCCGCCGGCTCGACGTCAACAACGACGACAAGCTGACGCGGAACGAAGTTTCCAAGCGGCTGCTGCCGCGCTTCGACGAAATCGACCTCAACAAGGATGGCGCGATCTCGAACGAGGAATGGAGCGCGTGGATGATGAAGCGGTTCGACGCGCAGGACATCAACCACGACGGCACCGTGACCAGCGACGAGCGGGAGCGCGCGCGTGAGATGAAGGAACTCGACCTGCCGACCCCGGCGGAAGAGCCCGCGAACACGACCGCACCGCGCAACTAAATATCGCCGATCAGGGTGGCCGGGCAGCAAACAATCGTTGACCCGGCCCGTGCGGCAGCGCAGCAAGCCTTCATGAGCACGCTGCCACCGATCACGAACAATCCCGATGTCCGCTATCTCGGCCGTGTGCTGGGCGATGTGATCCGCGCTTACGGCGGGGAGACATTGTACGAGCGGACCGAGGCGATCCGTTCCGCCTCGGTTGAGCGGCATCGCGGCAACCAGCAGGCGTCGGCGGATGCCGAGCTGGGCGCGCTCGACCTGGACGAGACGCTCGACTTCGTGCGCGGCTTCATGCTGTTCTCGATGCTCGCCAATCTTGCCGAGGACCGGCAGGGGATCGCCGCGGAAGAGGGCGCGGACGTCGCGGCGGCGCTGGCGCGGCTGAAGGATGCCGGGGTCGGCGTGGATCGCGTCCGTGCCTTGCTCGAAGAGGCGCTGGTCGCGCCGGTGCTGACCGCGCACCCGACCGAGGTGCGGCGCAAGAGCATGATCGACCACCGCAACCGCATCGCGCAATTGATGGCGCTGCGCGATCGTGGGGTGGAGACGACTCCGGACGGCGATCTGGTCGACGAGGCGATCGTACGACAGGTGGCGCTGTTGTGGCAGACGCGCGTGCTGCGACGCGAGCGGCTGTACGTGGTCGACGAGGTCGAGACCGCGCTGAGTTACCTGCGCGACGTGTTCCTGCCGGTGCTGCCGGCGCTCTACCAGCGCTGGGACCGGGCGCTGGGCGGACGGGTGCCGTCGTTCCTGCGGCCTGGAAGCTGGATCGGCGGCGACCGCGACGGCAATCCGTTCGTCACCGCCGATTCGCTGCGCACCGCGTTCGCCAAGGCGGCGCAGGCGGTGCTGGGCTTCTATCTCGAACAGCTTCACGCAATGGGTGCGGAACTGTCGATCTCGGCGCATCACGCGACGGTCGATGCGGGCGTGCGGGCGCTGGCGGATGCGAGCGGCGATACCTCAGAGACGCGCAGCGACGAGCCGTATCGGCGCGCACTGTCTGGCATCTATGCGCGCACCGCCGCGACCTATGCGAAGCTGACCGGGCAGCCCGCGCCGCGGCCGGGGCCGCTGAAGGGCGAGCCCTATCCCGATCCCAAGGCGTTGCGCGCCGATCTGATCGCGATCGCCCGGCCGTTGTCGGCGGGCGGCGACGGACTTTTGGGCAGTGGCGGGGCGATCGGGCGGTTGATCCGCGCGGTCGACGTGTTCGGCTTCCACCTCGCGACGCTCGACTTGCGGCAGAACAGCGCGGTGCATGAGCGCGTCGTCGCGGAAATGCTCAAGGTGGCGGGGGTGTGCGCCGATTATGCCGCGCTGGACGAGGACGCGCGCGTCATGCTGCTGCGGCAGGAACTGGCGACGCCGCGCCCGCTGACGACGCGCTTCGCGGAATATTCGGAGGAGACCGCGGGCGAGCTGGCGATCGTGCGGGCCGCCGCCGACGCGCATGCGACCTACGGTGCGGGGGCGATCCGGCAATATATCGTGTCGATGACCAAGTCGGTGTCCGACCTGCTCGAAGTGCATTTGTTGCTCAAGGAGGTCGGCCTGTATCGTCCCGGTCCGCCGGCGAGCGCGGCGGTGATGGCGGTGCCGCTGTTCGAGACGATCGAGGATCTCGAGGCCGCGCCGGCGATCATGAGCGAGTGGTTCGCGATCCCCGAGGTGCGCGCGATCGCGACAGCGCGCGGGCATCAGGAAGTGATGATCGGCTATTCGGACAGCAACAAGGACGGCGGGTATCTGACCTCGACCTGGCAATTGTCGAAGGCGTCGACCGCGTTGAAGCCGGTGTTCGACAAGGTCGGGGTGGGGATGCAGCTGTTCCACGGGCGCGGCGGCGCGGTCGGGCGCGGCGGCGGCAGCAGCTTCGCGGCGATCCGCGCGCAGCCGCCGGGGACGGTGCAGGGGCGCATCCGCATCACCGAACAGGGCGAGGTGATCGCGGGCAAATACGGCACGCGCGAGAGTGCGGCGACCAATCTTGAGGCGATGGCGTCGGCGACGCTGATCGCCAGCCTCGAGCCCGAGGCGCTGTCGAACGGCGACAACGAGACGTTCGCCGGCGCGATGGACCGGCTGTCGGGCGATGCGTTCCGGGCGTATCGCGGGCTGGTATACGAGACCGAGGGGTTCCGCACCTTCTTCCGCCAGATGACGCCGATCGCCGAGATCGCCGGGCTCAAGATCGGCAGCCGCCCGGCGAGCCGCAAGCAATCCGACGCGATCGAGGATCTGCGCGCGATTCCGTGGGTGTTCAGCTGGGCGCAGGCGCGGGTGATGCTGCCGGGCTGGTACGGCGTCGGGCAGGCGATCGCGGCGTTCGAGGATCGCGCGTTGCTGCGCGACATGGCGCAGGGCTGGCCGCTGTTCGCCGCGACGCTGGCGAACATGGAGATGGTGCTCGCCAAGTCCGACATGGGGCTGGCCGAGCGCTACGCCGGGCTGGTCGAGGACAAGGCGCTGCGCGATCATGTGTTCGGGCGTATCCGCGACGGCTGGCAGCAGACGCATGACGGGTTGCTCGACGTGACCGGGCAGGCGCATCTGCTCGAGAAGCATCCGGCGCTCGACGCGTCGATTCGGCTGCGGCTTCCGTATATCGAGCCGCTCAACCTCTTGCAGATCGAGCTGATGAAGCGGCACCGTGCCGGCGAGGGCGACGAGCGCGTGCGGCAGGGCATCCTGCTGTCGATCAACGCGATCGCGACGGCGTTGCGCAACTCGGGGTAAGGCGAGGTCGACATGGACTGGCACGCGTGGCTGGTGTTCGCTGGTGCATCGGTGGTGATGGCGATCATCCCGGGGCCGGGGGTCGCGAGCATCGTCGGCTTCGCGTTCAGTTCGGGACGGCGCACCGCGCTCGCCTCGGTGGCGGGGATGGCGGTCGGCAATATGATTGCGATGACGGTGTCGCTGGCGGGCGCGGGGGCGGTGCTGGCGTCGTCGGCGCTGGCGTTCACGATCCTCAAGTGGATCGGCGCGGCCTATCTGATCGCGATCGGGACGCTGGCGATCGTGCGCAGCGGTGCGGCGGCGGGGGCGGACGACGTACCGCGACGCGCGGTGAGCCCGCGCGCGGCGTTCGCGACCAATGTCGCGGTCGGCACCTTCCATCCCAAGACGATCATGTTCTTCGTCGCCTTCGCCGCGCAGTTCATCCGCGCCGACGCGCCGTTCGTGCCGCAGGCGGCGGTGCTGATCGCGACCTTCACGGTGATCGCGGGGGTGAGCGACAGCCTGTACGCGCTGGCGGGATCGCGGGCGTCGGGGTGGCTGCAGCATCCGCGCGCCCGCGTGTGGACGCAGCGGGCGGGCGGCGGCGCGGTGCTCGGCGCCGGGCTGGCGATGGCGGCGATGCGCGCGCCGCGGTGAACGGTGGCGGTCGGCGACGATCCGGACCTCACGTGACGAGGGCCGATTAGGTTAAGCTGCCGATCCGTGTTAAGCTTCGGCATCGTCGGTAGATTGCCCACAAGCACCGACGGCTGAGAGACGCCGCGCTCCCGCTTGTCACTCGGGAGCCAGCGCATGGACCTCAATTATCTTTTCCATCGGCATCAAGTGTCGATGATGATGGCCGCCGCCGCGCGCGGCAGCGAGGCGCGCATGGCGCATGTGCAGCTTGCCGGGCGCTATGCGACAAAGATCGCCCGTGCGCAGACGCAAATGGGTGCCGACCGGACCTTCGTCGCAGCATGAGTGACGAACAGCCGCGCGCGACGCGCACGTTCCGCGCCGCACGCGTCCGCTACGATCCCGATCGCGCCGAGCGGCAGAGCCGCGTGACGCGGCTGGCGATCGAGCGGATGGGCGCGTCGGCGGCGCTGCCGTTCCTCAACGCCGATCACGAGGGGCTGGGCGCGACCCCGCTCCATCTGGCCGGCGACAGCGCGGAGGCGTGCGCGCGCGTCGAGGCGGTGATCCTCGCGATCGATCACGGCGCGGAGCTTGCGTGATGCCACGCTGGCGCCGGTGGCTGCGCGATTGGGCACGCCGCCGCCGGACGCGCCGCGCGTGGCGGTGAGGACGGCGGCGCGCGATCAGGCGGCGGTGACGCTGGCGCGCGCGACCGCCTTCCTGCGCACGCAGATCGACCGCTCGTGGCTCGACCAATGCTGGGACGATAACGATCGGCTGGTGCGCTCACGCGTGATCGGCAATTGGATCGGCGAACTCGACCGCTTGCTGCACGTCCTGCTGGATGCCGCAGCGGATCACGCCGGGCGGCCGGTACGATCGGGGCAGCGCAACACCGGAAGCAAGCTGGTGACGTTCTGCGCCGAAGCGTCCTGGGGCGTCGAGCGGCTGGACGGAATGGCGCGCGCACGCGCGACGTTCCGTTACACGCAGGGCGCGGCGCGGCGTGCCGACGTGCGCGGCGGCAGCCACATGACGGTCGGCTGGTCGGGGCCGGGGGGACGCTGCGCCGCTTTACGCTGGGCGAGCGGATACACCTTGGCAGTCAGGCGTTGATCGAGGTCTGCGACCTGTACGACGAATTGGCGGCGCAGGTCGTACGTGTACCGCCTGAGCAAACCGAAGGGGCCGGTCATCAAGGAATATGAACGCTTCGAAGCGATCGCCGCGCAACATCGTCGCGATGCGCAGGAAACCACGCTGGACAACGTTCGCGAACGTTGCCGGCGGTCGGAAGACGCCTGGATGAAGATGGCCGCACAGTCGCGGCGCACCGAGCAGCGGCGCGTGGAGCGCGATGCGAAGGTGGAGTTGGTGGCGGTCGTTTAACGATCGAGCCAATCGGTCAAGAAGACGTTCGGCGATCTATTTTCGTCATTGCGAGCGTAGCGAGGCAATCGAGGGTTGGATCAGGACGCCCTGGCTTGCTTCGCTACGCTCGCAATGACGGTTTAGAGGGGCTGCCGCCGGGGTACATGTCAGCGTTGATGGCACTTTGAGCCCGCGATGACCGCGGGCGTTACCCTTCCAGGCTCTTCGACGCCTGTTCGAACAGGTCCTTGCTGATCCCCGGCGTGGCGACGATCCGTTCCAGCTCTGCCCGCATCGCGCCCGAGCGCACCGGATCGAAGCGCCGCCAGCGGCCGAGCGGCGGGAGCAGCCGCGCCGAGGTCTGCGGATTGAGCTTGTCGAGCGCGAGCAACTGGTCGGTCAGCCAGCGATAGCCCGCGCCGCCCGCGGCATGGAAGGCGCGCTGATTGACCGCGAAGGCGCCGACCAGGGCACGGGCGCGATTGGGATTGGCGAGCGTGAAGTCGGGATGCTGCGCGAGTTCGGCGACCAGCGCGAAGGTGTCGTCGCGCGACGACAATGCCTGCGTCTGAAACCATTTGTCGAGCACCAGCGCATTGTCGGCATAGCGCGTGTAGAAATGGTCGAGCGCCCGTTCGCGTTCGGGCGATTGGCCGTTCACCAGCACCGCCAGCGCGCCCTGCCGGTCGGTCATGTTGTCGGCCGCCTCGAACTGTTCCCAGGCCAGCGTCGGCGCATCGTTCGCGCCGGACGCGGCGAGGTAGCCGAGCGCGACGCTGCGCAGGCGGCGGATGCCCTTGTCCTCGGGCGTATAGGCATAGGGACGGCGTAGCGCGGGGTCGCAGGCGGCGCGCCAGCGCGCCTCCAGTTCGCGGCCGACCGCGGCGCGCAGATCCTCACGCGCGCGGAAGATCGCTTCGGGATCGACGATGCTCAACTGGTCGCCGATGAAGTTCTCCGACGGCAGCAGCACCGCCTCGGCAACGAAGGCACGGTCGAGCGTCGGGTCGTCGAGCGTGTCGGCCACGGCAGCGACGACTGCATGCGAGTCCGCTTCGCCTTCGACCGTGGCGGCGATCAGCGTGTCGAGCATCAATTGCTGCATCGCCTCGTAGCGCGCGAAAGCGTCGTCGTCGTGGCGCGCGAGGAAGGCGAGGTCGGCGGCGCTGCGGTCGCTCTCGACGATCACCGGCGCAGAGAAGCCGCGGTTGAGCGAGACGACCGGGCGTTCGGTGACGGTTTCGAAGGTCACGCTGGCGCTGGTGTCGGAGAGGATCACCAATTGCTCGTCGCCGAGCGGCTGGCCGGTGTCGCCGCCGAATAGCCGGATGCGCAGCGGGAGTACCTGCGGGTGCTTGACCGGCTGGCCGGGGGTTTCGGGCACCTTTTGCGCGAGGTTGAGCGTCGCGCGGCCGCTGCCGGGTTCGTGGACCAGCGAGGCGGAGACGCGCGGGGTGCCGGCCTGGCTGTACCACAGTCGGAATTGGGTCAGGTCGATGTCGCCGCCCTCTTCCATACAGGCGACGAAATCCTCGCAGGTTGCGGCGGTGCCGTCGAAGCGTTCGAAATAGAGATCGGTGGCGGCGCGGAAGCGTTGCGGCCCCAGCATCGTCGCCATCATGCGGATCAGCTCCGCCCCCTTGTTGTAGATGGTGGCGGTGTAGAAGTTGCTGATCTCGATATAGCTTTCCGGGCGGACCGGATGCGCGAGCGGGCCGGCATCCTCCGGGAACTGCGCGGCGCGCAGGCCGCGCACGTCCTCGATCCGCTTGACCGCGGCCGAACCCTGATCGGCGGAGAAACCCTGGTCGCGATAGACGGTGAAGCCTTCCTTGAGGCTCAACTGGAACCAGTCGCGGCAGGTGATGCGGTTGCCCGACCAGTTATGGAAATATTCGTGCGCGACCACCGCGGCGATCGCATCGTAATCGTAATCGGTGGCGGTATCGGGATCGGCGAGGATGTAGCGGCTGTTGAAGATGTTCAGCCCCTTGTTCTCCATCGCGCCGAAGTTGAAATCGTCGACCGCGACGATGTTGAAGACGTCGAGGTCGTATTCGCGGCCATAGAAGCGCTCGTCCCACGACATCGACAGTTTCAGCGCGTCGAGCGCATGGTCGGTCTTGGGCAGATCGGCGGTGCGAACCCAGATGCCGAGCTGTACCTCGCGCCCCGAACGCGTGGTGAAGGTGCCACGATTGACCGCGAGGTCGCCCGCGACCAGCGCGAAGAGGTACGATGGCTTGGGCCACGGATCGTGCCATTCCGCCCAATGCGTACCGTCGGCATTGTCGCCCTGCGCGACCGGATCGCCGTTGGCGAGCAGCACCGGGAAGCGTGCCTTGTCGGCGGTCATCGTGACGCGATAGGTCGCGAGCACGTCGGGGCGATCCGGGAACCAGGTGATGCGGCGGAAACCCTCCGCCTCGCATTGCGTGCAGAGGTTGCCGCCCGAGGCATAGAGCCCCATCAATTGCGTGTTGCGGTCGGGCGCGATCTCGACTTCGGTCTCGACGACGTGCATGTCGCCGGAGAGCGGGACGACGAGCTGCTCGCCTTCGATCCGCCAGTCGTTGATCGCTTGCCCGTCGACCGTCACCGACAGCGGCACCTGCCCGGCGCCATCGAGCCGTAGCGGCGTGTCATGCGCGCCGTTGCGGGTGACGTTCAGGCGCGCGCGGACGCGGGTCGCCACCGGGTCGAGCGCGAAGTCGAGCGCGACCTGCGGCACCAGCCAGGTGGGCGGGGTGTAATCGCTGCGGCGCGTGGCGGCGGGCGTGACGGGTGTGGTGCGGGCATCGGCCATGCCGCGGACTATGACGAAAAGGCGGCGATGGTTCCATCCGAAAGCCGCGCGCCGAAAGCCGCGCGATCGTCTCGACGGCAACCATCTCCGCCCGTAAGGTCGGCCATCCTTCCTCTTCCACCGGTCGTGCCCATGTTTCGTTCGTTCGCTTTGCTCCCGTTGCTCGCGCTTTCCGCTACCGCCCTTGCCCAGACGACTCCTGTCGAGCGCAACGCCGCGCTCAACGCCCCGCTGCCCGCCGACCAGGCGGCGATGAAGGCGCATGTGATGTTCCTGGCATCGGACGCGATGAAGGGGCGCGACGTCGGTTCGCCCGAGTTCGATATCGCCGCGCAATATGTCGCCGCGCAATTCTATGCTGCGGGGCTGAAGCCGAAGGGCGACGACGGCGGCTATCTGCAGAAGGTGCCGCTGACCGGGTATAAGATCGCGGGCGAGGGAGTGCATCGTGGACCGCGGCGGGCGGGGCCGGCACCCCGCTGGCGTTCGGCAAGGACTTCACCCCGGCGGCCAATCCGGCGGCGAAGGCGACCACGATCGCCGCGCCGGTGGTGTTCGTCGGCTATGGGCTGGAGGCGCCGCAATATGGGCTGAACGATTATGCGGCCGTCGATGTGCACGGCAAGATCGTCGCCTATGTCGGCGGCGCGCCGGCAGGGCTGCCGAGCGAGGTATCGGCGACCTTCGGCAGCGCGGCGGCGCGGCAGAGCGCGGCGGCGAAGCATGGCGCGGTTGGCGTGATCGCGATCGCCGATCTGCGCAAGACCGGGCGCGGCGCGCCGTCGTTCGCTTCCGTGACCAAGGGTTATGCGGCCGAGCGGATCACCTGGGCGAACCCGGACGGCACCGGCAGCGCTACGGGCGTGCCGCTGCTCGGCACGCTCTCCCCGGCGGGCGCGGCGAAGGTGTTCGGGCGCGTCTGGCCTGCACTCGCCAAGGGTGCAGCGCGCAAGACGCTGAAGGTGCGGCCGGCGACCGCGGCGGGGACGCTGTCGATCGCGAGTGCCACCACCTTCCGCCCGATCGCGAGCAGCAACGTCCTGGGGATGATCCCCGGCAGCGATCCGGTGCTGGGCAAGGAGACGGTGGTGCTGTCCGCGCATCTCGATCACGTCGGGGTCGGCAAGGCGGTGAACGGCGACACGATCTACAACGGCGCGCTCGACGACGGCATCGGGATCGCGAGCCTGATCGAGGCGGCCAAGCGCTTCAAGACCGCGACGCCGCCGAAGCGCAGCATCCTGTTCCTTGCGGTCACCGCCGAGGAAAAAGGGCTGGTCGGCAGCGACTATTTCGCGAACCATCCGACCGTGCCGATCGGCGATATCGTCGCCGACGTGAACCTCGACATGCCGATCCTGACCTATAAGTTCGAGGATATGGTGGCGTTCGGCGGCGACCGATCGACGCTGGGCCCGATCATCGCGCGCGCGGTGGCGGGGATCGGCGTCGGCCTGTCGCCCGATCCGATGCCCGAACAGGCGATCTTCGTCCGCTCCGACCATTATCGCTTCGTGCAGAAGGGCGTGCCTTCGGTGTTCCTATGGCCGGGGCAGAAGGGGCCGGGCAAGGTGGCGGTCGAGACGTTCATGGACAATTGCTATCACAAGCCATGCGACGACCTGACGCAGCCGATTCTGTGGGATCAGGGAGTGCGCTTCGTCGACGCCAACTATCGGATCGCGCGCGAGATCGCCGATGCGCCGCAGCGGCCGGTGTGGAACAAGGGCGATTACTTCGGCCTGCTGTTCGACGGCCGAATGGCGCGCTGAAGCAACGACTTGCCAAGCGGGGTGCGACGACCGATGAAGGGCGCTGACCTGGGGAGTGACCGTGACCGACGCGCGTGACATCATCCGCCGCACGACGATCGAGCTGGGGCCGCTGCGCATCACGCGCGAATATCGCTGCGCGCCGCCGGGGCCGCATTACCCGTTCTACGAGCCGGCGCGGGCGCGCTCGGGCGGCGGCTGGCGCGCGGCCGGCGTACTGGGTGTCATGCTGGCGGTGAGCGCGGGCGGGCTGTCGATGGCGGCGACCCGTGCGGCGCCGATCCGTCCTGTGAATTACTCGGTGAGCGTGCCGGTGCCGGAGCGCGCGATCGCGCCTCCGGCAGTGGCCGTGGCGCGCACGGTACGGCCGGTCGCGCCCGTCGCGGTGCCGTTGGCGAAGGCCGTCGTGGCGGACGAATTGCCGCAGGATAGTGGCAGCCGGGCGGCGGCGGTCGCGGCGGCGCTGCGCAGCGGCGAGGTGCAGGAATGGTATGAATCGACCGGGCAGGTGCACGGCTTCGTCGTCGCGGGCGAGGCGGAGGCGGATGGCGGGCGGACGTGCCGCGCGCTGTCGGTGCTGACGCGCGCGCCGGACGGTGCGGATCGGGTCGACCAGCGGCGGGAATGTCTGCCGGCGGGGTAAGGGTATGATTTATCGACGCTGACGTGTAGCCTAGCTGGTTGGGGGACGCTGCTGATGTGCGTCGCGCTACCTCTCCCGGGCCTTCCCACCTGGGCCCCGGCCTTCGCCGGGGTACGGTGACGGATGGTTCAGGCCAGCTGGATCAAACTCTAGCGCCGCGGTTCGTCACTCGTGCGGCGTGGCGTGTCTGCGACTTCGTCACCCCGGATGTGTTCCAGGGGCCACCGATCCGCCAATCCAACGGGTTAAGCGTTCGCGGGACGGTGGATGCCGGAACAGGTCCGGCGTGACGGGTGACTCTTGGGGAGGTCTCGCTTTCGCCGGGATGGCGGTACGGGAAGCGGGGCTAAGGAGCCCCGCTTCCTTCGATCAGCGGCCGATGCTGGTGTAGTGGAAGCCGGCGGCCTGCACTTCGGCGGGGGTGTAGATGTTGCGGAGGTCGATCAGGATCGGCTCCTTGAGCAGCGACTTGACGCGCCGCAGGTCGAGCGCGCGGAACTCGTCCCATTCGGTGACGATCGCCAGCGCATCGGCGCCCTCGATCGCCTGATACGGGCCGTCGCAATATTCGACGTTGTCGAGCACGAGCTTGGCCTGCTCGGTGCCTTCCGGATCGAACGCCTTCACCTTCGCGCCGCCGTCCTGCAGCGCTTGGATCACCGCGATCGCGGGCGAGTCGCGCATGTCGTCGGTGTTCGGCTTGAAGGTCAGCCCGAGCACCGCGATCGTCTTGCCGCGAACGTCGTCGCCCATCGCGTGGATGATCTTGCGGCCCATCGCGCGCTTGCGGTTGTCGTTGACCGCGACGACCGCCTCGACGATCCGCTGCGGCGCGTCATAATCCTGGCTGGTCTTGAGCAGCGCGAGCGTGTCCTTGGGGAAGCACGACCCGCCATAGCCCGGGCCGGCGTGCAGGAACTTCGAGCCGATACGATTGTCGAGCCCGATCCCGCGGCTGACGTCCTTCACGTCGGCGCCGACCTTTTCGCAAAGGTCCGCGATTTCGTTGATGAAGGTGATCTTGGTCGCGAGGAACGCATTGCCGGCGTATTTGATCAGCTCGGCGGTGCGACGCGCGGTGACGAGGATCGGTGCGGCGTTGAGATACAGCGGACGATAGACCTGGCGCATGACCTCGGTCGCGCGGTCGTCGCCCGAGCCGATCACGATGCGATCGGGACGCTTGAAGTCGTCGATCGCCGCGCCTTCGCGGAGGAATTCCGGGTTCGAGACGACGCCGAACTCGGCGTTCGGCGCAGCCTCGCGGATGATCCGCTCGACCTCGTCACCGGTGCCGACCGGCACGGTCGACTTGGTGACGATCACCGAATAGCCGGTCAGCGCCTCGCCGATTTCCTTGGCGGCGGCGTAGACGTAGGACAGATCGGCATGGCCATCGCCACGACGCGTCGGCGTGCCAACGCCGATGAATACCGCGTCCGCCCCCGCGACCGCTTCCTTGATGTCGGTCGTGAACTTCAGACGTCCCGCCGCGACGTTGCGGGCGACGAGATCCTCGAGCCCCGGCTCATAGATCGGCATCTTGCCGGCCAGCAGCCGGTCGATCTTGCCCTTGTCCTTGTCGACGCAAATCACGTCATGGCCGAAGTCGGCAAAGCAAGTGCCTGAAACCAGGCCAACATAGCCCGAACCGATCATGGTAATGCGCAAGACGGTCGCTCCCTTGAATCAACCGCCCCCGGCGGCATCGCAAGCCTAGTCCGCTAGCGACTCAACTGGCCGTCTGGCAAGCATTCAGGTGATTGCAATTGGGACATGTCTCTTTGCAGGAAGCGGAATCGCGCCAGATCGCGCCATGATCGCGACCGACGTTCGCCAGCGCCGTCGCCGCCACGCGAGCACTGCGGTGGTCGCGACCGGCCACAGCAATGTCAGCGCGAAATCCGAGACGGTATCGGACCACGTCCAGTCCGGGCTGGCATTCAGCCAGTCCATGACTTCGTTGCCCAATTCGGCGGCGAGCACGACCTGCAGCGCGATCATCCCGGCGCGCCGCTGGCGCACCGCCATCAGAACCGCAAGATAGATCGCCATCCCGACATGGACGTGCAGCAGGCTGGCCGAGCCGCCCCAGGCGACGACGTCATCGATCAGCGATTTGTAGAGGTGCACGATCTGCATCGCGAACGATTGACACGGATAAGTTTAAGAAAGCGTCTTCTGCCGGTGGCCCGTCAGAACCCCGGAACCGTGGCGCTTGCCGAAGATTGTCGGGGTAATGAATGAATTGCCCGCGCAGGTCGGCGTACTGACCTTTCACAATTGCATCAATTACGGATCCTATTGGCAGGCGCGATGCCTGGTCGAGGGGCTGCGCGCGATGGGCCATGACGCGCGGCTGCTCGATCATCACAGCGATGCGGTGGTGCAAGCGGAATGGCGGTGCGCGTTGCAGCCGACGCTGCCCGAGCGGACTGCGGCAAGCGATCTGGGGGCGTACAAGGCCAAGGCGCGACGGTTCGTCACCGCGATCGAGCACCTCCCGCGCTCGGCGGCGTTTGCGATCGACAATCCGGCGGCGGTCGGTGCGCTCGACGCGGTGGTAATCGGCAGCGACGAGGTGTGGAATTTCCGCCATCCCTGGTACGCCTCGACCCCTTTGTTCTTCGGCGAGGGGCTGAACGCGCCGCGGCTGGTTTCCTATGCCGCGAGTTTCGGCAACCACGATGCCGCCGACGGGATCGGGAACGAATGGGCGGACCGGCTGCGGCGCTTCACCGCGATCTCGGTGCGCGATGCGAATGCGCAGGCACTGGTCGGCGGCGCGCTGGACGAGACCCCGCCGTTGGTGCTCGATCCGGTGCTGCAATTCGGGGACCGGGTGCCGCGTGGTGCACCCGAGGGTGCGCGCTACGCTCTGGTCTATGGTCATGGCTTTCCCGACTGGCTGGCCGACGCGATGCGGCGATGGGCGCAGCGGCACGATGTGCGGCTGCACAGCATCGGCTATCGCAACGACTGGGCGGACACGCAGGAGATCGACGCCGGACCCGAGGCGTTCGCCGAGCGGGTGGCGGGGGCGAGCGCGCTGGTCACCAACTTCTTCCACGGTTGCGTCTTCGCATTGGTGCACGGGACGCCGTTCGTGACCGCGCCGTCGCCGTACCGGTTCAACAAGGTGCGCGATCTGGCGGCGGCGCTCGATGCACAGCGGCATATCGTCGCGCCCGAGACCGGCGAGGCGGAATATGACCTGCTGCTCGGCGCACCGCATGACGCGCGGATCGGCGAGCGGATCGCGGCGCTGCGTGCGCAATCGACCGCTTTCCTCGGCGCAGCGCTTGGTTGAGGCGCTGCGCCCGGACGATATCGTCGGCGCAGGGCTGTGCATCGGCTGCGGCGGGTGCGCGGCGGCGATGCGGATGGACCGCGACGGGCTGTGGAAGCCCGAGGCGGGAACACCGGGCGGCGCGGACTTTGCGGCGCAATGCCCGTTCTCACCGGCAGCGGCGAACGAGGACGTACTGGCCGCCGAGCGCTTCCCCGTCGCACCGGCGCGCAGCGATCTGCTCGGGCGGTTCGAATCGACCTGGGTCGGGCATGTCGCTGAGCAGGCGTTTCGCACGAACGGCAGCTCGGGCGGGATGGTGAGCTGGGTCGCGGCGGAATTGCTGCGGACCGGTGCGGTCGATGCGGTCGCGCATGTCGCGCCGGTCGCCGATCCGCAGGCGGACGGCCGGTTCTTCTCCTATCGGCTGTCGCGCGAGGCCGGCGAGATCGCGGGCGGGGCGAAGTCGCGTTACTATCCGGTCGAGCTGTCGGCGGTGATCGCGGCGATCCGCGCGACGCCGGGGCGCTATGCGGTGGTGGCGGTGCCGTGCTTCATCAAGGCGCTGAACCTGTTGCGGCGCACCGATCCGGTGATCGGCGAGCGCGTGACCCATCTGCTGGGGCTGTTCTGTGGGCATCAGAAGAGCGCGCGGCTGGTCGACAGCTTCGCGTGGCAGCTGGGCACGCCGATCGCGCGAGTGCGCGCGGTCGATTACCGGATCAAGGACGCCACGCGGCCGGCCAATTGGTATCGCGCGCACCTGACGCTCGACGACGGCAGCGCGCGGGCCGAGGATTGGTGGCATCTGGCGGATGGTGACTGGGGCGCGGGATTCTTCCAGAATCCGGCGTGCGACTGGTGCGACGATGTCGTCGCCGAAACCGCCGATGTCGCGTTCGGCGATGCGTGGGTGGAGCCCTATTCGTCGGACGGGCGCGGGACCAATGTGGTAATCGCGCGCTCGCCCGAGATCCATGCGATGATCGCGGGCGCGGTGGCGGAGGGGCGGCTGGCGCTGACCCCGGTCGATGCGGCGTTCGTCGAGCAGACGCAGGCGGCGGGGTTCCGGCATCGCCGCGAAGGACTGGCATATCGGTTGACGTGGCGGCGCGGGGAGAAGCTGCGCCCGGTCAAGCGCGTTGCGCCGTCTGCGGCGGGGCTGCCGCTGCGACGGCGGCTGGTGTATCGGATGCGCTATATGATCGCGCGCGACAGCCACCGGCTGGCGCGGGTCGCGCTGCGGACCGGCAAGCCGGGGATCTACACGACCTGGGCGCGCAAGGTGCTGTCAGTGTACCGTGCGCTGGCATGGTCGCACGGAAGGCTGGGCGTGTGGGTCGACCGGGTGCTGCCGGACCGGCGGGTGCGATAGCAGGGGTTTGCTGGGGCGCGCGAACACGCCACCCTCGGCTGATCAGATCGTGATGACGGCACATCGACCCGGCTTCGTCATTGCGAACGCAGCGAAGCACTCCAGGGCCAGGACCAGGACGCCCTGGTTTGCTTCGCTGCGCGCGCAATGACGGTTCGAGCGATTACACCAGCGAGCGTGCTGCCGGTTTGCGGCGGCGGCGCATCGTGGCGCCGACGACGCCGAAGCCGGCGAGCATCATCGCCCAAGTCTGCGGCTCGGGAACGGCGCCGGTCAGCTTCGCATATTCGTCGGCGGTGACCTTGAAGCTGTAGATCATGCTCGGGATCAACGTCCTGCCCTTGGGACAGGCGGCACCGAGCGTGACCTGCGTGCTGCCGCCCTTGCCGGTGCAGACGTCGAACTGCTCGCCGCTGCCCGATTGGGTGACCGAATAATCGTTGTCGGTGATGATGATCAGCGAATAGCTGCCGTCCGCCAGCCGTGGCCCGAACGAGAAACCTTCGATCTTTTCGGGGACGGTGTAGCCGGCTGCCTTCAGCGCGGCGGCGATGTCGAGGAACGGCGTCGCGCTCTTGGTCACGGGCGTGACGCCGGCGGGCAGATCGTTGGTGTCCGCGAGGCTGATATCCTTGACGTCGGTCGCGTTGCTCAGGTCGATCTCGTAAATGCGCTTGTCCGCGACCTGTTTCTTGCCGGTGGGATCGTCGACGCCGACGCCGCGATTGTCGCGCTCCAGCACCAGCAATTTGTTGTCGCCGATCGCCTGCAACGACGAGACGCCGATCGAGCGGCCCTGCTTGTCGGCGTCGAACTGGTTCTTGGTCAGTCCGGCGTTCAGCTCGTCGACTGAGGCGAGTTGATAGACATATTGCTTGGTCTGCTTGCCCGAGGCGATGTCGAACTCGACGATGCGGGTGTTGCGGCTGTAGGTGCCATCGGCCGAACCATCGGTGGCGCGGCCTTCGTTGACGAGCGGGTCCTGGAGGATCGCATAGGCGGTCTTGCCGTCCTTGCTGATCGTCAGCCCCTCGAAGCCACGATTGTCCTGCCGGCCGTTGACGATCGATCCCGCGCCGCCGACATAGTCGACGCCGCCGTTCGCATCGTGGGGGACGAGGTTCGACAGCGTCTCGAACGCGCGGACGAACTGGCCGTCGGCACGGAATTCGAGGACCGACGGGCCATATTCGTCGGAGACGAGGAAGTTGCCGTTGGGCAGCCGCGCCAGCCCCTCCGGATCGAACGAGCGGCCGAGATCGGCGACGCTGCCGTTGAGCAGCGAGGGATTGAGGCCGTTATAATTGGTCGCACCGTCGTGGTAGAGGACCGTGTTGGTGAGCGTGAAGCCGTTGATCTTGCCACCGGTGTCGATGTCGAGCGTAAAGCCTTGCAGCCGGGGCGTGTAGGACAGCACGCCGCCGCCGGGGCCGCGATCGGTGGTACCCCAGAAGGTGCCGGTGCTTGCGTCGTAGCTGAGGTCCGATCCGAACCCGCCGAGGCGATTGTCGCCGGTGTTGGGCAGGCCGGACAGGTCGGCAGTGTTGGCGATCGAATAGGCCGAAATCAGCGTGACCGCACCCGCGGGCAGCGGGGACAGCGTGACGGCGGCGGCAGCGGCAAGCAAAGCGTGAGGGCGCATTGGGTTGATCTCCTGTTAACCGTGCGCCTGCGAGATCGTTGTTACGTCGCCGTGACGATCGTGCGACGTTCTTGCGTCAGGCGGCGCCCGCGTACCGGAATGGTGCAAGTGGGGTGTCCCGTGCGGTGATCGCCCGGTGGCGGGGCATCGAGAATCATCGCGCCGCGCCGCGCGCGATCGCGGCGAGGGCGCGCAGATGCTCGGGCTTGCCGGTGCCGACGATCGTGCAATCGACGCTGGGATGCGCGAGGGCGCGCGCCACCGCCTGCGCCGGGATCAGGCCGAGCTGCCGCGTCACCACCTCGCGCGCGAGCACCAGATGCCCGCGCTTGCGGATCGTATCGGCGCGCGTACCGAGCGCAGTCAGCACGGTCCACGGCAGTTCGAGCACGTCATAGCCGGGCTGGTCGAGCGCGGCGTCGAGCGTCGCGAGATCGTCGCACGACACACCGATCCGCAGCGCCTTGCCGCCGGCCCGTGCCGCGACCAGCGCCAGCGCCAGTTCGGCATCGGCGGCGATGTGCGCGGGTGGGCTGTGGAGCAGGAACGCCTCGACGCGGTCGGTCCGCAACCGCTTGAGCGACGCGTCCAAGCTGGCGACCACGGCGCGCGGGCGCCAGTCGGCGTGCATCGCCCGGCTGCGGTGCGCGGTGACGACGTTGCCGGGGTCGCCGCGCCGCGCGAGGATCGCGCGGACCAGCGGCTTGGCGGTACGCAGCAGCCGATATCTGGTCGAGAAGGTCTGCCCGCCCTTGGTGACGATGAACGCGGCGTCGCGCCGGCCGGCGATCGCGCGACCGATGATCCGCTCGCTGTCACCCTGGCCATAGATGCTGGCGGTATCGAGGACGGTGACGCCGAGATCGAGCGCGGTGCGGACCAGCCGCTCGCTGTCGGCGGCGGGGGCGGGGTTGGCGAACGAACCGAACTTGCTGCCGCCCAGCCCGAGGCGCGCGACGGCGGTCATCGAGGCGCGATCCGGTAGGTGCGCGCCCGGCTGCGCTTCACGGACAGCGCTGTCGCTACGATCACTTCCGGCCCGCTCCGCCACAGGCGCGGCCGCGCTGACACAGCAGCAGATAGGACGTGAAAAGCGCGGCGTTCACCAACACCTCCGGAAAAGGTGCCCGAAGGTAGCGGAGGATATATTCGTTCGCCAGCCGTTGCGTCCGGACGCAACGGGGTCGGATCATGCCTTCGCGTAATAGTCCTTCATGTAATCGGCGTAGTAGGACGGATCGCCGAACTCGGCGTGCGCCTGCGCCCTGAGGTCAACCATCGTCAGCGCGACCCCGGTGACGTCCACGCCGACCGAGGCGATCTGATGCAAGGCGGCGCGTGCGGCGCGGGCCGGGGTGGCACGCCAGCGGACCAGCAGTGCCAGCGCATCGAAGTGCCGGGCGAGCAGGCGGGTATCGGCGACCGCGAGCACCGGTGCGGTGTCGACCACGATATGGTCGTATCGACGGCGCAGCTCGGCGAGCAAGGCGGCGAATTCAGCGGTTTCGAGCAAGTGCGGCGCGGCGCCGGCCGTCGCGGCGAGCGGCAGCACGTCGAGCCCGGTCGCTTCCTCCCGTACGATTGCGTCGTCGAGCGTAGCGGTGCCGGCGAGCACCTCGCCGAGCCCGACGTGCGCCTGCGGGGCGAGCGCGATCGATGCCGAGCGGCGGCGCAGGTCGGTGTCGAGCAGCAAGGTGCGCGAACCCCCGGTGGCGAGCACGCGCGCGATCGAGGTCGCGGTCGTCGTCTTGCCTTCCCGGGGCAGCGCCGACGTGATGCCGAGGATCTTGCCGCCCCGCGCCGACGATGCGCAGAAGCTGAGGCTGGTCGCGATGTTGCGATAGGCCTCGGCATAAGCGGACAGCGGATGGAGCAGCAGCGCCTCTGCCGCATCCCCGGTGCGTGGCTGGTCGATGGCGCTGGCCGGGGTCGGCACGCTGTTGAAGTAATCGACGCCCAGCATCGCTTCGATATCGTCGACCGTGTCGAGCCCCTGCACCCAGCGTTCGCGGACATAGGCGATCGCCAGACCGATCGCGACGCCGAGCACCGCCCCCATGAACAGCAACAGCGGGACGTTCGGCGAACTGGGCGTCAGCGGCAGCGAAGCGGGTGCGGCGATCCGGCTATCGGGACGGACGATCGACCGCTGTGCATTCTGCTGCGTGCTGGTGTTGAGCAATTGCTGATAGGCGTCGCGCGCATTTTGCGCGGCGCGTTGCAGTTCGGCGAGGTCGACCGAGGCACGGACGTCGTTCGCCTGTCGCGCCTGCGCGGCGGCGAGGCTCGCCTCCAGCGAGGCGGTCGTCGAACCCGCGGCCTGCGCGGCGGCGCCGGCCGAGCGCGACAGGTCGCGCCGCTCGCGCGCCACTTGCGCGTCGATCGCGTCAAGTTCCTGGCGGGCGTCGGCCAGCGCCGGATAGCGCTCGCCATAGCGCGTTTCGAGCGCGGCGACCCGCGCCGCAACCTGCGCGCGCTGTTGGCGAAGCGACGACAGCGTCGCCGTGCTGTACGGGCTGCTCGTGCCGCCCCCGCCACCGACGATCGTCGCGCCGCTGGCGGCGCTGCGCGCGCGTGCCGCCGCCTCCTCGGCGCGCGCCGAGGCGAGCGCGCTGCGGATCGCGGCGATCTCCTGCTCGGCGGTGGCGGAATCGGGCAGCTCGAGCAGGTTGTTGCGGACGCGGAAGGCGGCGACGGTGGCATCGGCCTGCTCCACCTTGCGGCGCAGTGCGTCGAGCTGTCCGGCAAGGCGCGCGTCGACGTCACTGAACTCGGACAGCCTGGCTTGCAAATTCTCGGCCATGAACGCCTGCGCGAAGGCGTTGGCGACCTGCATCGCCTTGAGCGGATTGCGGTCGGTATAGCCGACCTCGAACAACGAGGTGGTGCCGATCCGCGCGGCGTCGAGATTGGTGAGCAGCGCGCCCGCAATCGCTTGCTTCCCGGTTGCGGACCCGGTCACCAACGCCTTGGCGGCGGCGCGCAACTCGGGATCGCGGTCGAGCCTTAGCTGATCGACAACGCGGGTCGCGACCGCCAGCGACTTCATCGTCTGAACCTGCGCGTCGATCTTTGCGTCGCGCGCCAGATCCGACAATTGCGGCTGCGGCGCACCGGCGACCACACTCGGCGGCGTATATTCAAGCTGCGCGATGGCGGTGTAGCGGCGCGGCACGATCTTGCCGATCCCGGCAGCGACCGCCACCATCGCGACGATGCAGCCGAGCATGATCGGCAGGTGGCGCTTCAGGCGCGAGAAGAGGCCCGCCAGATCCTGGCGTTCGTCGATCCGCATGGTCGTCACATCCGCCATCATCTGCCCCTTTTGTGTACCCGTGCCGCGGACTAGCGCCGCAACGTCACGCTCAGTCCGGCGCGGACCTCGCTGAAGCGTTGCCCGCTCTGCGCACCACGGCTGGCGCGGGCGGAGATGTCGATCGACGGCGTCAGCATCACCGAGCGGTTGAGCGTGTACAGGGCGCTCGCGCCGGCATGGCGCAACGTGTCGCCACGATCGATGCGCGCGAAATCGTCGTTCTCGACATCAGCGCGCGCGATCAGGATCAGGTTGCGCAGCAATTCGTGGTCGACCTCGGCCGCCCATCGCAGCGCGACATAGCCCGGCGACCCGGCGACAATCGCATCGCGCACGTCGCGGCGCAGCGAAAGACTGATCGTGGTCAGCGCGGTGACGAGATAATCGGCCTGCGCGTCGATCGCGAGCCCGGTGAGGTTCGTGACGCCGATGGTGCGGTAATGCCGCGTGAGCCAGCCGAGGCCCAGCCGCGTGCGGATGAGCGGCGTGAGGTCGAACGCCGCACCACCGATTACGCGCAGTTCGCCACCGCTGCGGTCGAAATCGACCCTGGCCAGCCTATAGTCGTGACGGGAATAGCTTCCCTGCACGAACAGCGCGGTGACCGGCGAGACACGATCGTCGGCGCGTGCGGTCAGCCGGGTGGAAGTGCGGTCCAGATAGTCCTGATCGATCCGCGTCCCGTCGCGTGCGCGGGTGTCGCCGTAATTCAGTCGCGTGACGTTGACGTCGCCCGTCAGTTGCAGGCGGTTCACCGCATAGCTGCCGCGCAGCGAAGCGACCTGGCGGTCGAGCGGGACCGAGGCGGCGGCGAAGCGGGGGAAGTCGCCCGACAATTGGGTGATGTAGATACGGTCGGCATTCACCGCCGCGCGCAGGGTCGACGTGCCGATGATGTCGATCCGGCTCTCGACGCCGATATCGTAGCCGTTCTCGTTCTTGATCGAATAATCGAGATAGCGCCGGAACGTGCCGCGCAGATGGCCGAGCAGTTGATGCCGCGACCAGTCGCTGCGCAAGTCGAGCCGCGGCGCGACGGTCTTATAGCCATCGGAAAGGGCGGCGTCGGTCGCACCGAAGACGTTGCTGGTCGCGTTCGCGGCGAGATCGACTTGCGGGAAGACGAGGAACGCGCCGGCACGGACGCCCGCGACGGCCAGTTCGGGATGCGGGCGCTGCATGACCGTGACCCGGTCGGTCAACGGCAGATCGAAGGCGAAGCCGGTATCGAGCAATGAGCGGGCGGTTTGCGCGTGCGCGGCCGGCATAACCGCGACGAGCGTCGAGGCCGCCGCCAGTAGTCGCGCAACGCGGGTGCGCGACGTACGCGCGCCACCGCCGCGGTCAGAAGAAGCGTTCGGCAAAGCGGATCGTGTCGCCGGGGCGCACGGCCAGGTCCGGCGTCGCCTCCACCCTGATTTCGCCGCCGCTCTCGGGGCGGATGAACACGTATTTCTTCTGTGCGCGATAGGTGTAGCCGCCCGCCAGCGCGACCGCACCGTCGAGCGTCAGGCCGGTCTGATACGAATATTGCCCAGGCTTGTTGACCTCGCCGAGGATATAGAAGGGCCGATAGCTGACGATCGCGCCAGTCACGCTCGGATTGCGAAGGAAGCCGTCGGCGAGCCGGTCGCGGATCAGCGCGCTGATCGCGGCGATCGTCCTTCCCTGCGCCTTGATCGTGCCCGCCAGTGGCACCTCGATCGTGCCGTCGGGATTGATCGGATAGGTGCGGGTGAGATCGGGCTCGCCATAGACCGCGATCGCGATCTGGTCACCGACGCCCAGTTGGTAGGTGGCGTCGACCGGTGTCGCCCGCTCGCGCCCGAGTGAAGAGGCGGATTGTAGTGGCAGGTGTGCGCCGCGATCGGCGCAAGCTGTCAAAAGCGCCAGAGCCGACAGCAGGATTGCCAGCCTATTCATCGTGATAGTTCACCGGGGCCTCTGCCGGATGCAAAGTGTCGAATTCCACTTTTCGAAGTCTAAACGTCGTGTGCCATTTTGCAGGAAGAACATGACGCAATATGGCGATCGTTGCGGAGCGAGCAGCAAGTGCGGACGCAAGATCGGCTGCAGGCGCAGCGTGGGGCTGGATAGATGCGGCGTCGTCGCGCGCTGCCGAGCCTGTTCCCCGGTCTGGCGCAGGAAACGCTATGTGGTGTGGCAACCCGCGGAATCGGTGCGGAACTAGGGCGGGACGCGTTGCCGTTTGCCGTCCGCACCTTTAGGAGGCGGTGCAGCATGAATGCGCCGACCCCGGCGCGAACCGAGGGATGACAGCATGAGCGGCCGCACCGATCCGATCCTGGTCACCGGCACCGCCGGCTTCATCGGCCACGCCGTCGCGCATCGCCTGCTCGATCGCGGCGAACGTGTGATCGGCGTCGATATCGTCAACGATTATTACGACCCGACGCTCAAGGAAGCGCGGCTCGCGACCTTCCAGGGACGCAACACCTTCGCCTTCCATCGCGCCGACATCGCCGATGCCGCGGCGATGGCGAAGATCGTCAACGACGAGGGCGTGCGCCGCGTCGTCCACCTCGCCGCGCAGGCGGGGGTGCGCTACAGCCTCGAAAATCCATTCGCCTATGAGCGGTCGAACCTCGCCGGGCATCTGTCGATCATGGAGGCGTGCCGCCATGCCGAGGAGTTCGAACACCTCGTCTACGCCAGTTCCAGCTCGGTCTATGGCGACAAGCCGATGGGTGGCGAGGGGTTCACCGAGGACGAGGCGGCGGTCGATCCGGTCTCGCTCTACGCCGCGACTAAGCGCGCGTGCGAGCTGATGAGCCAATCCTATGCCAAGTTGTACGGCTTTCCGCAGACCGGCTTGCGCTTCTTCACCGTCTATGGCCCGTGGGGTCGACCGGACATGGCCTATTTCTCGTTCACGCAGAAGATCATGCGTGGCGACGCGATCGAGGTCTACGGCGAAGGCAAGATGGCGCGCGACTTCACCTATATCGACGATATCGTCGACGGGATCGTCGGGGCGCTCGACCATCCGCCCGAGGCGGGCGGGCACCGCGTGCTCAACATTGGTGACAGCCATCCGGTCGGGCTGATGGAGATGATCGAGGCGCTGGAAGACGCGATCGGGCAGAAGGCCGAGAAGGTGATGCGCCCGATGCAGCCCGGCGACGTGACCGCGACCTATGCCGACGTCTCGAAGCTCCACGCGCTGACCGGCTATCAGCCCAAGGTAATGCTGCGCGAGGGATTGCAGCGGTTCGCGGAATGGTATCGCGGCTATTACGGGCCGAACGCCTGAGGGGCTTGCGCCAAGCCGGTACCATTCCGGCTTCGGCGTGTCGTCGCGGGTAAGATTCAGCGACATCGGATCGTTCTCCTGCGAACGCAGGAGCCCGTGGTGATCCGGGCTGGAACGCAAGTGGAAACCCGTGACGACGGAGCCGGGTTATTACCGGTACATCGTGATCCGGAACAGCTCGCCGGGTGCGCCGGTGAGGCCGATCTGGAACGTGACCCAGCGGATCGCGAAGGCGAGCGCGATCAGCGCGGCGGTGGCGAGCACGTCCTGCCGGATGAACGTCACCTTCAGGCGCGCCTGTCCGATCGCCAGGCAGGCGTAGCGCATCACCTCCGCCAGCACGGTCGCTCCCGCCGCGGCAGCGATGCCGTAGCGCGTCAGCCCGAGCGGCAGGAAGACGACCAGTCCGAGCAGCTTCGCACTGCTGCCGAACGCGCTGTAATGCGGCTTGCCGAGCCCGAGCATCAGATTTTCGTTGAGCGTGCTCAGGATCATCAGCCACGCCGCCAGCCCCACCCACGGGATCAGCTGCGCCGCGTCATGGTAGCGCGGATCGTAGATGCGGATCACGAAGTCGCAGGTCGCGATGAACCCGGCGATCGCGACCAGCGCAACGACCTGAAACTGCAGGCGACGATGCGCGAGCTTGCGCTGGAGTTCGGCCCCGCGGGCGGTCGTGGCGGCGACACTGGGGAAGACGACTTCCGCACCGAGCTTGACGCTGAACTGCGCGAAGACGTCGGACAGCGAGCGAGCGATGCCGTAGATGCCGAGCGCAGCGAAGCTGACGTATCTGGCGAGGATCAGTCGGTCGAAATTGAGCGCGAGGAAATACACGACCGAGGAGACGAAGACCCATTTCCCGAAGCCGATGATCTCCCGCGCATAGGTGCGGTCGATCATCAGCCGGTGCTTGATCCCGGGCATGATGAAATAGGAGCAGACGGTGGGCGAGACCGACGCGAGGATGCTGCCGGTGAGCAGCCCCCAGATATTCGGCGAGACCCAGGCCGAGACGATCAGCGCGATCGAGGCGATCGAGGCGAAGGTGACCTCGTACTTCGCAGTCCGGTCGAGCGCGAGTTGCTTGATCGCAAGCGGCAGGCCGATCGAGGTGCAGCCGGTCAGCACGAAGAAGATCGTCATGTACGGCAACAGCTGATGCAGCGTCGGGTCACCGTAGAAATGCCCGATCACCGGTAGCAGCAGGAAGGTGACGATCCCCAGCCCGAAACCGCGCAGCACCTGCAACGTCCAGGCGGTGTTGTAGAAGCGCGGGTCGTTGGCGTTCGGGCTGCTGACGACGTTCTGCGCGATGCCGATGTCGGTGAACAGCTCCAGCCCGACGCGCAGCGAGGTGAGCAGGATCATGATCCCGAACAATTCGGGCGCCAGGATGCGCGTCAGCACCAGGTTGGTGGCGAAGCGCACCACCTGCACGATCATATAGCCTGAAGTCGCCCAACCGAGCCGCCGCAACAGCGCCTCCGGCACATGGACGCGCGCCAGCAATCTAGCGCTCAGCGTTGAAGTATCGGCCATGGACCCGTGGATATCCGTCGTAAGCAGTGTCGATAGGCGGAGGGACATGGCGCGGAGTGCGTCACGACCACAAAGCTGGTGGGCGCGATCAGCGCGCGGCGGTTGCCTTGCCGCTCGCGGTCGCGCCCGCGGCGGGGCGCGGCGGGATCGGGACGAGTCGGCGCGGCGTGGTCCAGACGAAGGGCGCCGCTTCCTTCATTTGTCGCCCGTCACCCAGATTGCCGCTGTGGCAGGATTTCAGCATGTCGATGCAATGCTCGGTCCATTCCGCCATCACGTCGTCATCCCATGCGCCGAACCAATCGGCGTGGAAGGTCGAGCCCGCGGGCATTCGCGCCATACCCGGCATTTCGTCAGAGGACAGATACCAGCTGTCGGCGCGCTCCGGGCCGACCGTGTACCACGCGCCCATCGTGAACGACGGAATGACATAGGGGTGGCTTGCCGGGCACCTTAGATATCCCCACGAGCCATAGCTCGGGTTTGCGGTGTGATCGCGATGGTTCGGGCTGTCGAGTCGCTTGCCGTCCCAGCAGCCCGGCGCCGAAATCGAGGCGCCGAGCCGATTGCCCGCCGGACAATTGGCCGCAGCCTCGGTGATCGTCGCATAATGCCCGGGTGTGGCGGACGGACCGTCGCAATTGAAATAGCTCCCGCCGGTCGGCGTCTTGCCGGTCAGCATGTCGTAGCCGAAGATGAAGCGCAGCCCGCGTGGCAGCGGGACGCATTCCTTGCCCTGCCGCCGGCAGTCCGCGCTGTCCTTCGGCAAGCGCTTGTAATAAACCGAAACATAGTCCGGCCGCACGACATGGCCGCGCCCATCGAGCATCGCCGGCATCCAGTAAGCGGAGCGATTGAGGATGTTGACGCACGTGCTGTTGCCAGAGGTGCGCAGGCTGCGATAGGTGCTGCTGGCGTTCGCCGCGGTATTGCCGAACCATTGGTGAAGGTGACTTCTGCCCGGCTGGTTCGGGTAGACGATCGGATCGTCGTAGCTGATCTGTCCCGGCTCACACATGAAGCGGAACGCGCCAACCACGTCGGGCGCGGCGGTCGGCGGGAGTTCCCCTTGCCGCCGGTCGGGACGATCAGCGTCGCCGGCCGCACCGTTGACGGGATCGACGCGGGCACTTCGAGCACGTCGTCGCTGAGCCGTGGGCGGACCTGATCGCCATGCATGCTGCCGACGTTGTGCGACTCATGCCCTTTGCCCGTGGCGGACGCTTCCTCCGGCCCGCGCAGTTCATAGGCCATCTCGTCGGCGCGCAGCATCGTGCGCTGCGCCGGAGTCGCGGCGGCGCAGCCGAGCAACGACACGGCGATGATCAGGCGGCGGTACACAATCGGTCTCCAGCAGGCCGGAGCCTTATAGAGGACGCGCGGCACCGCGACAAACGCCAACACCCGCATGCTCAACCGTATAGCCCGATCGGTCCGCGACCGTTGGTCGACCACATGGCCCAGTTCGGGACGACATCGGGCAGGCCGGCGTCGGCGACGCAGTCGGCAAAAGTCAGGACACGGGGACCGCGACGACCGGGGTCGTAGACGCACCGCAGCCGCCTACATTCGCCGTTGGCGCACTCCGCGAGTGTCCAAGCGGCGGCGGGGAGAAGATGTGTACGAAGCCGCGTCATCACGCCCGTCCGCCCGAGTCAGAACCGCTTCCGTCGTTGCAACGGACAGACAGCAGCTAGGCCGATCGCTTGAAGACCAAGTTAATGCCGGCCGGTGGTGGAGCGACGTTGGCATAGCGTTACGGGACGATCGCCGCGCCGGGTAACTTGGCTTACCGGTTATTAACCGACACCGCTTAACATGGCCCATCGACGGACGATCGAGGATGAGCGGCATCATGGAAGCGACGAGCAGGCGGGCGACGATCGAGGACGACGTGTCCGCGGCACTGCGCCGCGCGATCGGTTTTGCCGGGCTGTTCGGACTGACCGCCGTCGCAGCGATCGCCTGCACCGCGCGGACGCCGCAGCCCGTCGCCGGGAGCGCGACCGACCGGCTGATGGCGCAGGAAGCGCTGTGGCAGACGGAGTTGAGCGGGGCGCCCGCCATCGCTTACCCGCCGGCCCTGCTGGCGCGGCGCGGCAATCACGAGGTCGCCGCGGCGCTGACAGCGGCGCAACAGCAGCTTACCACGGATCGTGCCGCGGCAGCCGCGCGACGCAACGTCGTCTTGCAGCGGATCAGCGAGCTTCGCGCCGATCGCGACCTTCACGAGTCGCAACGCACGGTGCTGTCGCTGAAAATCGATCAGGTCTATGCCAAGGCACAGCAGCGTGGGACGGTGGACGATACGCCGGCATTGCAGCGTGATTTGATGCCGCTGAAGATCCAGGTGGCCAAGGTCGATGGAGACGCCGCGCGGGCGAGCCGCGAGTTGCAGGTGTTGAACGACCGGATGCTGGCCTTGGCAACTGCCGAACATCGCCGCGCCGAACAGCATCTGACGGCGGTTCGCGAACAGCTGCGGGGTGGATGATCCTTGCCGCGGCCCCAGCGCCGCGGGGAGGGTAGATCAGTAAGAACCGCGCTGGAACAGCACGCTGGGCACGGTGAAGGCGATGATCTTGACGTTCATCGCGCATGACCGCGCGCGGCTGTAGGTCACGTCATAGGCGACGCGCCGACGATAGGACACGTCGTTGCGACCGCCGACCTGCCACAGACCGGTGATGCCCGGCCGCACCGCGCAATAATGCTCGAAATAGCGACCATATCGGCTGATCTCGCCGACGACGATCGGACGAGGGCCGACGAGGCTCATGTCGCCACGGACCACGTTCCAGAGCTGCGGCAGCTCGTCGAGGCTGGTCTTGCGCAGAAAGCGCCCGATGCCGATCACGCGCGGATCGTCGCGCAACTTGTGATCGCGCTCCCATTCGTCACGCGCTTCCGGGCTGGTTTCGAGCAGGTGGCGGAGACGTGCGTCGGCATCCACGACCATGCTGCGGAACTTCAAACACGGGAATGACCGGCCGCCACGCCCAATTCGCTGATGCGCGAAGATGATGGGACCTGGATCGAGTATGTAGATCACCGCAGCGACGATCGCCATCAACGGCGCGAGGATGATCAACGCCGTAATGGCAAGCGTTACGTCGAGGACCCGGCTGGCCATGTCGTCCAGTCGCTGCCAATTCGCGGAGCCATTGATTTCGTTGATCACGCCGGCCCGGTCCGGCGCAACCATCACGGTCGCTTCATGCACGGCTTCGCTCCCTGACGTTACGCTGCAACGCAACAAGTAAATGAAAATGAAGGAAATGAAAACAGGTAGAAAATCACGTGTCCTTCATCCCACCCCGTCGGTCTGCCGATCCGTCGTGGCAATCGGTAAATTGATGTTTACCAACTCAGTTCCGGCCAAGCGGTGAGCCGTGGCATTGGAGAGGCAGAGCGTTCATTAACCATGGAACGCTTCCTTGCACTAATTTGACGTGGCGGGGCGAACGGCGATGGCGACACCGCTTCGAGCGCTCAAATAGCGGCGATCGTGCGGCCAAAGGCACGCCACATCTTGATTATTCTGCTTGGGATGCGCGCTGCAGCTGCGAGCAAATGCGTTGCTTTGTCTCGATATGGGGCAATGGTGCTGCCGGAGTCGCGTTGGCGCAGAGGCAGACCGGCGAATTCTCGAGTTGAACGCGGCGCTCAGACGGGTTGGCTCGGCAGAATGGCTCTATGCCGATCAGCGGCCGGATCGATCACGATCCGCCGGAACGTGGCGCACTCACATCGGTCGTTCCGGCTCGGTGACTGATGCCACCTGCCACGGGTCGCGGCGTCCGAACGCCGCCGACCACCCTCCTCAGAACAAGCTGGCGAGCGCCTTCGCGATCCCGGCCCAGAGCAGTGCCGAACCGCCGACGATCACGCCGAGCCGTACGGCACCCGGATAGCGCATGATCTGCGGCTCGGGCAGCGGATGGGTGACCGGGGCGCTGGTGGTCAGCTGAATGACGGTACCACCGCGGAAGGTCTGCATGACCTCGGCCCGGCCGAGCGCCTCGATGAACTCGCAGCCGTAACCGCCCGTCACCTGCCGTACGACCCGCGCACTGGCGCGACCGCGACCGGGCAGGCCGATCGTCACGAGGCTGCCGAGTTCAAGCCGCGAGTCGGTGGCGACGCTGAAGCCGGTTTCGGACAGGTCGCGCACATAGACGTCGGTCGCCTCTTCACGCGCGTCGCGCAACGTCGAGGGTTGGTTGATCGGCTGCCGCTCTGCCGAGCGGCGATCGTCCGAATCGCTGGGTAGCAATATTGCCGGTATGAGCATCGCCGCGCCTTTCACTGAGCATCAGGGGTTAGTCGTCGCAGAGCTACCAGCGGGTTAATGCGCCATCGAATTTGCGCCCGCGGAAACAACTTTGATCGAATACGTTCATCGCCATGCAAGATTTCTGTGCCGTTCCGGGACGGAGGCGTAGGGAACAGACCAAGTGGAGGGGAAATTGCTGTTCAACTCAAGGGAACGATTTGCCGCCAGCGGCGTGCCACTGGTCTTCGACCGCTTCGGAATGATCGGTCCGTTCGTGGCCGATGTGCTTGATCCGCTTTCCGCCGCACGCGGCATTTCGATCGGCATGATGCTGGCGACATTGCTTTGGACGCCGATCGCCGCATTCCTGATCTGACCTGAGCCACGGCGATGCGGGAAGGCGGCGCCAGACATGCTCAGTTCTTGATCGCGATGACGTGCGGCTTGGCAGTCCAGGAAAAGCCGCTGAACATCTTGAGCTGCTTGCCGTTGCCGAGGTCGCCGCCATTGCAGCTCAGCAGCTTGTTGATGCAGTTTCCGGTCCACATCCGCATCACCGAGTCGTCCCAGGCGCCGAACCAGTCGGCATGGAGCGTGCTGCCCGGGCGCATCAACGGCATCCCCGGCATCTCGTCCGATGCCAGATGCCACGACGACTTGCCGCCATCCCACGTCCCCGACGTGTCGAGATCGGAGTCGACCGTGTACCATGCGCCGAGCGTGAACCCCGGAATGACATAGGGGTGCGTCGCCGGGCATTTCAGGTAACCCCAGTCGCCATAGCCGGCGTTCGCGATGTGCGAGCGGTGATCGGCGCTGTCGAGGTTCTTGCCGTCCCAGCAATTGGGCGCGTTGATGATCGCGCCAAGCTGATTGCCGACCGGGCAATTCTTTGCGGCCTCGACGATGTCGTTGTAATGGCCCGAGGTGGCGGTCGGTCCCTGGCAGTTGAAATAGCCCGCGCCGAACTTGGTCGACATGCTCGCCATGTCGAAGCCGAAGAGGAAGCGCATCCCGCGCGGCAGGTCGACGCACGCCTTGCCCATGCGCTGACACTCCGGATCGTTTTCCGGCAAGCGCTTGTAATAGATGCTGATGAAGTCCGGCCGGACCACGCCGCCCTTGCCGTTGAGCATCGCCGGGATCCAATAGGCGCTGCGGTTCAGCGGACTGTTGCAGGTGCTCTCGCCCGTGGTGCGCAGGCTCTCGTAGGTCGAGTTGGCGTTGGCGAGCGTGTTGCCGAAGAACTGGTGTAGGTGCGAGCGGCCGGGCTGGCCGGGGAAAACGACAGGGTCGTCGCGCAGCTCGTGGCTGGGGGCGCAGATGAAGCGGAACGCGCCCACCGTGTCGGGCTTGCCGGTCGCCGCGATCTCGCCCGTGCCCCAGGACGGCACCAGCTCCGAATTGACGTCGAAGTTGCTCGGGATCTCGGGATAGCTTTCGGCGACCGACAGGCTGCCCGGTGTCACCGCGACCGGCGATGCGCTGGCGGCGGGCGTCGGCGTCGGAGTGGGCGAGGGCGTGGGCGTGGCGGTGGGGACGACCGTGACCGGTGCCGTGGCGCTGGGTGCGGCCGTGCTGCCGCCGCCGCCGCTGCCGCCGCCGCAAGACGCCAGCGCGAGCGCGCCGGCGAGTTGCGCGAGGGATCGGCCGGTGCGACGCGTCAGCGTGCCCGTTGCCGCATGACGCAGCAGCGACTTCATCGGAAAGCTCCATGCCCGGGGTGGCCGGATCACGTCCGGTCGGGATGGCTCTTTTTACGCTGCGGTGGTTAGGGCGGGGTGAAGTGGCGTGGTTACGCGTCGGTAAACATTTCCGACTTTCCGTGCGCGTGCTACCGAAAGGATCAGTTCGCCGCGCTGCCGTTACGCCGGGCCAGCAAGCGCTTGAAGCGGCGGGCGAATTGCGCGGCCTGACGAAGAACCGGCCAGCGATCGAAGAAGCGCAACTCGGCGATATCGGTGCGCGACGGGCGTTGGTCCGCGATCGGCGGCACCGCAAAATGCGTGACGATCGCCGGGTGCGCGCGACGATACCAGACATAGGCGCCGTCGATCGGCGGATGGTCGTCGAGCGCGAGCAGCCCGCGCAGATAGGTGGCGAGCGCGGGGACGATCTCGGCGCGGAACCCCATGCAATGCGCGCCGATGATGTCGCTGTTCTGCAGGTCGTTCGGCTTCGCGGCGTAATGGCCGCCGTAGAAGATCTGCCAGTCGGCAGGGAGCGCGGTGTCGTGCGCGCCGGCGGTGAAATCGACGTCGTCCTCGAGGATCAGCACGCTCGCCCCCTGCGCGGCGGCTTCCTCCAGGATCGAGAGATGACTGTGATAGACGCCGCGTGCACCGATCGACGTGAAGGTGCCCGCGTCCTCGAAGCGGCAGGCGCCGAAAAAAGCGACGCGCGGATCGTTGTCCGCGCCGATCCGCCGCAATTCGCCGAGCATCTGCGCGCGCCGGTCGGTGCGGTGCTTCAGGTTGATGACGCGGACTTGATCGAAATGGTCGAACAGCATCGTCTCAATCCTTGCCGAAGCGGTGTGCGAGCGGAAGCACCGCGGTGGCGATATCGAACTCGCGTTCCACCTTGGCGCGGGCGGCGGTCGCCAGCCGGTCGCCGAGATCGGGTTCGTCGCGAAGACGCGCGATCGCGCGGCGGAGATCGGCCCAGTCGCCGGGGCGGAACAGCAGACCTTCGACCCCGTCCTCAATCAGCTCAGGAACACCCGCAACGCGGCTGCCGATCACCGGAACGCCGATCGCCATCGCTTCCATGAGCACGATCGGCAGACCTTCCATGAAGCTGGGCAGGACGAGCAGATCGGCGCGCGCGATCGCGGCAAGCGTCGCGGCTTCGTCGAGGCGGCCGGCGAAGCGGACCCGGTCGACCATGCCGTGCGCGGCGACCGCCGCTTCGATCTCGGCGAGCATCGGGCCGTCGCCGACGAGCGTCAGCGTCACATCGAGCGGTGCGATCGCCTCGAGCAGCCCGAGATGACCCTTTTCGGGCGACAGCCGCGCGACGCAGACGATCTCGCGGCGTGGGCCGGTGCGCGGTGGCGCCGAGGGTAGCTTGGGAAGATCGAGCCCACAGCGCACGGTCGCGAACTTGTGCCAATGCGCGGGCGCGGTGACCCGCATCGCCTGCGCGCGCCCGAACCACGAGACGCACGCCGCAAAATCCGCCGCTTCCAGCTTCGCACCGAGCGTCAACCCGGAGGGATAATCGGTTTCAGAGATGCCGTGCAGCGTCAGGCTCCACGGCAGACCCGCAAAGCGCGCGGCCAGCATCCCGACCGTCGCGCCGGCATTGGCGAAATGATTGTGGACATATGCGATGCCGTCCTCGCGCAGCATCTTCGCGAGTACGACGGCCTCGGCGAAGTGGAACAGCGACCAGAGCATCGCCTTCGCACCCGGTGCCCGGTGACGCAGCGCGAGCCGCAGCAGCGAGAACCACGCGGCCGGACGCGTCGTGAGCGCGCGGAGGTGCGCGCCGAGCAGCGTCGGCATCCGCATCGGCAGCACGAAGCGCGTGGTGTCGAACGACGCCTTGTCCTCGGGCGCCTTCAATTCGGCGGGCGAGGGGCGGCGGATGCTGTAGGTGCGGATGTCGACGCCGTGGCGGCGCAGGCTATCGACCTCGCGGCGGATGAACGTGTGCGACGAGGCCGGATACTGGCTCACCACATAGGCGATGCGCGGGTCGGTCATTTGTAGGTGATCGCCGAGGTGAGGTGACGGGCGCGCCGGTAGCGGATGACGCCCTGAAGCTCAGGGAATTTGGCGAGCATCGTGAAGAAGGCGTGCGGCCAGGCCATGCCGCGCGGCTGCCCGCCGCGCAGCGCGATCCGTGCCACCTGCGCGGCGAAGGCCGCGACGGGCAGCAGCAGGAACGCGGGGTGGGCGAGCAGCGCCAGTGCGACGCCGACGAACGGGATGATCCCCGCCCACAGCTGCGCGCGCTTCACCTCGGTGCGGTAGAGCGGGTGCGGCAGCGCGGCGGTCGCGTCGCCGGCCTGCGCATAGCCGAACCCGGTGCGCACCGCGCGCCACCACCATTGCTTGAAGCGCAGCATCGCCGCATCGTGCCGCGTCATCTCGGCATCGATCCGCCACACGCGCCAGCCAGCGGCCCGCAACCGCGCGCAAAGCTCTGGCTCCTCGCCGGCGGTGAGCGTGTCGGTGAACCCGCCGAGCGCGCGAACCGCATCGGCGCGCATCAGCGAGATCGCCGCCGCACGCACCCGCTTCGCCGATGGGCGTGTCCCATTCCATGTCGCACAGGCGATTGTAGACCGACGCCTCGGGGAAGCGCTCGCGTCGGCGTCCGCACACCACCGCGACATCGGGATGCGTATCGAGAAAGGCCGTGGCGGTCGCCAGCCACGCGCCGTCCAGCTCGCAATCACCGTCGACGAATTGCACCAGCTCGACATCGGGAAGCGCCGCCAAGCCGGCGTTACGCGCACGCGCTGCGGTGAAGGGCAGGGTGAGGTCGAGATCGACCACGGTCGCCCCCATCGCGCGGGCGCGGTCCGCGCTGCCATCGGTCGAGGCCGAATCGACGTAGGCGACCGCCGCGCCGCTGCCGTCGAGCGCGCGGAGGCAGCGGATCAGCCGTTCGCCTTCGTTGCGGCCGATCGCGACGATACCGATCCGCGTCGGTGTGGTGGGGGAAGAAAAGGTCATGCCGTCGCAGCGGTCGTCCAGTGAGCGTTGCGAATCAAGCCGGATTGATCCACCGCCCGTGCCTCTAGCATTGCAGCGGTTAAATTCGAGCGACCAAGAAGGCTGTGCGTGCGGGATAAGGACATGACGATGCGGATTCTCTTTGCCCTGCCCGGTTTCCACCGCTTCGAGCGCGGCGCCGAGGTCGCGTTGCTGTCGCTGGCCGCGGAGTTGGGGCGCGCGGGCGAAGACGTGACGGTGATCGGTTCGGGTGAAGCGCGCGCGGGCACACCCTATCGCTTCCTCCATGCCGGGTCGGTACGCCGCGAGCGGCTGGAGAAGTTGCCGCGTGTCCCGGCGCTGCGCAGCGATACCGGCTGGGAAGAGGCGACGTTCGCGCCCGGATTGCTGCGCGCCTACCGTCCCGCGGATCATGATGTGACCGTCACCTGTTCGTTCCCGTTCACCAATTGGGTGCTGCGGCGACCGGTGATCGGCGGCCGCCGCCCGTCGCATGTGTTCGTCACCCAGAACGGCGACTGGCCGGCAATCTCGAACGATTCGGAGTTCCGCACCTTCGGCTGCGAGGGACTGGTGTGCACCAACCCCGATTACCTGGAGCGCAATCGCGATCGCTGGCGCTGCGCGCTGATCCCGAACGGGATCGACGCGACGCGCTTCACGCCGGGGGCGGCGGAGCGTGCGCGACTGGGCTTGCCCGAGCAGGGGCCGATCGTGCTGATGGTCAGCGCGCTGATCCCGTCGAAGCGCGTCGAAGACGGGGTGCGCGCGGTGAGCCACATGCCCGGCGCACAGCTCGTCGTTGCGGGCGACGGACCGGAGCGCGAGGCGGTGGACCGGCTGGCGGCCGACTTGCTGCCGGGACGGTTCCGGCGACTGACCGTAGCGGCGACCGAGATGCCGGCGCTCTATCGTTCGGCCGACGTGTTCCTGCACCTGTCGAAGGAAGAATCGTTCGGCAACGTCTATATCGAGGCGCTGGGGTGCGGTGCGCCGGTCGTCGGGCATGATTCGGCGCGGTTGCGCTGGATCGTCGGCGACGATGCGGTGTTGCTCGACACCTCCGACCCGGTAGCGGTAGCGCGCGCGCTGGAACAGGCGATCGCGTCACGCGAGACGCTGGTGCCGCGCGGGGTAGCGCGCGCCGGCAACTTCGCGTGGCCGCGAGTCGCGGCGCAATATCGGGAGTTTCTGGCCGAGGTCGTGGCGGCACAGACCCCGTCACCGCGAGCGTAGCGTCGCTATGCTCGCGGTGACGGGATGAGGGTCAGTTCACGAAGTCGCGGAAATATTCGATCGTCCGCTCCAGCCCCTCGCGGAGCTGCACCTTGGGCTCCCAGCCGAGCTTGTCGCGCGCGACGGTGATGTTGGGCTGACGCTGCATCGGATCGTCCTGCGGCAGCGGGCGATAGTCGAGCGTCGAGCGCGAGCCGGTCATTTCGATGACCAGCTCGGCCAGCTCGCGGATCGTGAATTCGTTGGGATTGCCGATGTTGACCGGGCCGGTGACGTCCGGTGCGGTGTCCATCAGCCGCAGGAACCCCTCGACCAGATCGTCGCGGTAGCAGAAGCTGCGCGTCTGCGATCCGTCACCGTACATCGTGATCGGCTCGTCCTTGAGCGCCTGCATGATGAAGTTCGAGACGACGCGGCCATCGGCCGGGTGCATCCGCGGGCCGTAGGTGTTGAAGATGCGCGCGACCTTCACCTCGACGCCGAGTTGGCGGTGATAGTCGAAGAACAACGTCTCGGCGCAGCGCTTGCCTTCGTCATAGCAGGAGCGGATGCCGATCGGGTTGACGTTGCCCCAATAATCCTCAGTCTGCGGGTGGACGTGCGGATCGCCGTAGACTTCGCTGGTCGATGCCTGGAAGATCTTGCACTTCAGCCGCTTCGCCAGCCCGAGCATGTTGATCGCGCCGATCACGCTGGTCTTGGTCGTCTGCACGGGATCGTGCTGGTAATGGATCGGCGAGGCCGGGCAGGCGAGATTGTAGATCTCGTCGACCTCGACATACAGCGGGAAGCACACGTCGTGGCGCATGAATTCGAAGCTTGGATTGGCGTGCAGATGCTCGATGTTGCGCTTGGCGCCGGTGAACAGATTGTCCACGCACACCACCTCGTCGCCGCGCTCCAGCAGCCGGTCGATCAGGTGCGATCCCAGAAAGCCTGCGCCACCGGTGACCAGAATACGCTTACGTGATTGATAATTCCGCGCCATCCGGCACCAATCCCCTGCTTGTCGCCTGTCCGCGAGCGCCGGGCGGCGTCGCGCGCAAACCGTTAGGCTATGGCTACTAAGGAGGCGTTACGCCTTGCGCAAACATTGTTATGGAAGTTGGGTATGCAGCGGATTCCGATCCTCGACGGCTGGCGCGCGCTCAGCATCCTGATGGTGCTGGCCGGGCACCTGCTGCCGCTCGGCCCGCATCGCTGGAGCATGATCGCCGCGGTGGCGGGGGCCGGGATGGCGCTGTTCTTCACGCTGTCGGGATTCCTGATCACGCAGTTCATGCTGCATCGGCTCGATGTGCGGGCCTTTCTGATCCGGCGCCTGTTCCGGATCGTGCCACTGGCGTGGCTGGCAATGCTGATCCTGACGATCGCGACGCGCGCTGACGTGCAGACGATGCTCGCCAATCTGCTGTTCGTCGCCAATCTGCCGCCGGTGCGGCTGATGCACGGCGGCGAGCATCTGTGGAGCCTGTGCGTCGAGGTGCAATTCTATCTGACGGTGGCGGTGATCGTCGCGCTGGCGGGGGCGCGTGGGCTGTGGGTGCTGCCGGTGCTGTGCGTCGCGGTGACGCTGGGGCGCGTCGCGGACGGCGCGCTGATGAGCAACTACACCTGGCAGCGGATCGACGAGATCCTCGCCGGGGCGACGCTGGCGCTGCTCCATGCGCGTCTGGTCGCGGCACCGGTGCGGCGCGCGCTGCCGATGTGGCTGCCATTGGTGCTATTGGTGCTGACAGTCGCGGCGGCGAACGAGCGGACCGGCGCGCTCAACTACCTTCGTCCGTACCTCGCGGCGGCGGCGGTGGGGACGTCGATCGTTGCGGCGCCGGGCTGGATGCGCGCACTGTTCGCCTCGCGGCCGGCGCGCTACATCGCCGAGGTGTCCTATGCGGTGTACGTGTTCCATGGGATGCTGTCGGCGACGTGGCTGGGCAGTGGGGACACGCTGGTGAAATATGCCAAGCGCCCGCTGCTTTTCGCCGCGACCTTCGCCGCAGCGCACCTGTCGACCTTCAGGTTCGAGCATCCGATGATCGCACTTGGCAAGCGCCTCGAACGGCGGCGCGTGCCCGCGGCGCTTTAACGGCCGGCGCGCAGCCAGTCGGTCGGGCGCTTTCGCACGAGCCCGAGGTAGAGCGGGATCTTCCACAAGATGTAGAGCGGCAGCCGCACCGCCGCCGCACCGGACAGGAATGGGCGACCGACGCGCGCCCATGCCGCCACCAGGGCAGCGAGCGCGAGCAGCAGCAACGTGCCGAGCAACAGCGCCGGCCACGCCGCCGCCCCGACAAGGGTCAGCAGGCCGAGTGCGACCAGCCCGACCACGTCGAGCAGCAGCAGCAGCGTGAGCGGCGGTACCGCGAGGCTCAGCCCCGCCCAGATCGCGCGGGGATTGGCGGTACGCAGCCCAGCGGCGATCGCGGGCAGCGCATGGCGGCGCGACGTGGCGATGAAGCCGCCCTCCCAACGCGTCCGCTGCTTGAGCGTGCCTTCGGCGCTGCTCGCGGCGCTCCATACCGTCGCGCCGGCGGCGAAGCGCGGCGGCGTGCCGCGCCGTGCGAGGTCGAGCCCGAGCGCGAGATCCTCGACGATATCGTCGGTCGCCAGCGGTGCGTCGCGAAAGACTGGCCACGGAAAGGCCATGCCGGTGCCGGTCAGATTGACGCGGCCGGACAGCCGCTGGAGCCCGCGTTGCCGGACGAGGTTCTTGATCGCGAAGGCGAAGTTCGACACCTGCACCATCGGCGCGGCGTCGCGCTCGGGCTGCATGAGATAGCTTGCCTGCGCCGGGGTCCGCTGCGCGGCGGCGGCCAACGCGGTCAACGACTCGCGATCGATCGTGCAATCGGCATCGAGCACGATCGCGACCGCGCACGGGTTCGCCTGCGCGGCGAGATGATCGCGGGCATGGGCGAGCGCGAAACCCTTGCCGCGGTGGACGGGATCGTCGCGGCGCAACATCTCGGCGCCGGCCTGCTCGGCGAGGGCGGCCGTATCGTCGGTGCAATTGTCTGCGACCACCAGCACGCGGAACCCATCGGGCAACTCGGCGGCGAGCAACGTCAGCGTGCGGGTGATGACCGCCGCCTCGTCGTTCGCGGGCATGACGATCACGACCGGAGCGGTGCCGGCGGTGACCGCGGCGCCGCGCATCGTACGCAGCCCGGCAAGCACCTCCACCGCGAAGGTCGCGGTCAGCACCACGAGCGGCGCGGCGAGCGCCACCGCCACGATCGTCCCAATCACCTCCATAGCCCTATCCCCGATGCCCGTACCAAGCCGCTGTCGACCGCGTGTAGGCGGTCGCGCCGCCGACCGCCATGCCACGGCAACAGTTTACCGGACCTTGAGAAAGATGCCGCCATAGCCCTCGTCCCGCGACGGGAAGTGCGCCTTTGGTCGCATCGTCGCGTGTGTTGCGGCGGAGAAGTGGAGTGTCTACAAGGTCCAAGCCGGATGGGGCGCCGGTGCCAACCAGGATTGTGCCCGCGCGTCGGAAACAGATAAGTTGAATAACGAAGCCGTCGGAACATGGGAGAGCGCAGACCACAAGCCGTCGCGACGCCGCGCCGTACCGTTGCGCTGGCCGAAGCTGTCGGCGGCGGCGTGGCTGCTGATCGCCGGGATCATTGCGCTGGGTATCCCGACGATGCTCACCGTCGCGCGCGTCAGCTGGTCGACCGAGCAGGGCGGGCACGGTCCGCTGGTGCTGGCGACCGGAATGTGGCTGATGTGGCGCGAGGTGCCGGGGGCGATGCGGTTGCGCGCGCCGGGCAATGCGTTGCTGGGCGGCGCGTTCGTCGCGTTGTGCCTGTTCGCCTATCTGCTCGCGCACATCACCGGCATCATTGAGGTCGAGGGCTTCGCCTTCTACGGCGCGCTGCTGGGGGCAGGCTATCTGATCTTCGGCGGCCGGGTGCTGCGCGAACTGTGGTTCCCGCTCCTTTACCTCGGCTTCGTCTTCCCTCCGCCGGACCAATTGGTTGCGGTCATCACGCAGCCGATCAAGATCGCGATCTCCGAACAGGCGGTGAACCTGCTCTACGCGCTCGGCTATCCGATCGGCAGCTCGGGCGTGTCGATCCAGATCGCGCAATACGACCTGCTGGTCGCCGCGGCCTGCGCCGGGCTCAATTCGATCATTAGCCTGACCGCAATCTGTCTGTTTTACATCTACGTCCGACATCACGCCAATTGGCGCTACAGCGCGTTGTTGATGCTGACGATCATCCCGATCGCGGTGTTCGCCAACTTCGTTCGCGTCATCCTGCTGATCCTCATCACCTATTATTTCGGCGACGCCGCGGCGCAGGGCTTTGCGCACGACTTTGCGGGGTTGGTGATGTTCCTGATCTCAGTGCTGACGATCTTCGCGCTGGACGGGCTGGCCGCGCCGCTGCGCCGCGCCCTGGGGAATGGCCATGACGACAACTGAGCACGCCGCCGACCGGCCTTCGATCAGCCGCCGGCAGGCGCTGCTGGGCGGTGCGTTCCTGTTGACCGCGGGCGCTGCGGTGGCGCGCGTGCCGCGGCACCACATCGACCTGCTCGGGGACCGCAAGATCGACAAGCTGATCCCCACCCAGATCGGCGCGTGGGAATTCTATTCGAAGAGCGGGCTGGTGGTGCCCCCCGCCGATCAGCTCAAGGATGCGCTGTATTCGCAGCTGATGACGCGCGTCTATGTCGCGCCGAATGCGTTGCCGATCATGCTGTTGATCGCGCAGAGCGGCGGGCAGACCGGCGTATTGCAGGTCCATCGTCCGGAATATTGCTATCCGGCGGGCGGCTTCACGCTGTCGCATCGCAGCGTATTGCCGGTCGCGTTGCCGGGCAGCCGGCTGGAGACGACGTCGATCACGGCGAACGCCGACGATCGCACCGAACAGCTGCTTTACTGGACCCGTGTCGGTGAGGATATGCCGCTGACCTGGGCGCGGCAGCGCTGGTCGGTGGCGCGCGCCAATCTGAAGGGCGATGTGCCCGATGCGGTGCTGGTGCGCGTCTCGGCGCTGACGCCGGATCGCGAGGCGGGGATGGCAGCGCTGACGAGCTTCGTGCAGGCGATGTTCGCCTCCGTACCAGCCGACGTGCGCCGCTTCCTCGATATCGACGCGCGCTGATCCGCGCGCGTCGCGCCGTCAGGAACGGCGCGGCAGCTCGATCGGCTTGAGGACAAGCACGATAAAGGCGAGATTGGCGACGATCAGCAGGCTGGCCAACAGGTCATGCCCTTCGTTGCCGAGATAGTTTGCGAGCGCACACATTGCCGCGCCGGCGAGATAGGCGAGCATCGAATCCTGATGATCGTCGGCCATCGAACGCTGCAGGAATAGCACGACGAGGCCGGCAAAGATGGCCAGTGTGACCCAATCGTAGACCGTTTCCATGTAAGGTTCCCAATTACCGCCGTGAGGCACTACAGGATTTGTTCAGCGGGTGCTAGTAACGCCGCAATGTCAAAGTCTCTCAGGGGGAATCCTATGTTTAAGCGTGGTGCATTGCTGGCCGTGACCGCCCTCTCGCTCGTGACCACCGCCTGCGATCGCAAGGCGACCGGGCAGAGCGTCGCGGTGGTGAACGGCGAAGAGATTTCGGCGGGCGAGTTGAACGGCGAGCTGCAGATGGCGAACGTGCCGCCCAGCGCCGACCAGAAGCTGGCCCGCCAGCAATTGCTGCAAGGGCTGATCGACCGTCGCCTGCTCGCACAAGCCGCGCGCAAGAACGGGGTCGACAAGTCGCCGGAATTCCTGAGCCGCCAGCGCCGTCTCAACGACGAGCTGCTGATCTCGATGAACGCCGAGCGGCAGGCCGGCAGCCAGAAGCTGCCCGACCAGGCGGCGGTCGATGCCTTCATCGCGCAGAACCCGTATCAGTTCGGGCAGCGTCAGATCCTGGCGTTGCAGCAGATCGCGATCGATGCGCCGTCCGATCCCAAGGCATTGGCGCCGCTGGCGGATGCACATTCGCTCGACGCGGTCGCGGCGACGCTGACGCGGCTGAAGATCCCGTTCACGCGCACCAGCGGTCGTCTCGACACGGCCAGCGTGCCGCCCGAGGCGCTCAAGCGCATCTTCGCGCTGCCCGCGACGGAGCCGTTCGTGCTTCCGGCCAACGGCAAGCTGTATGCCAACATCATCGTCGGGCGCGAGCCGGTGCAGATGTCGCAGGACGACATGCGCAAGGCGGCGATGGCGGCGCTGCGCCAGCAGAATGCGCGCAACGGCTTGTCGGATCAGGTGAAGCAGCTTCGCTCGACCGCGAAGATCGAATACCAGCCGGGCTATGCGCCGGTCGCGAACGGGACGCCGGCGGCGGGCGCTGCCGCAAAGTAAGCTGTACCGCGGGGTCGGTTACCAAACCGGCCCCGTTCGCATCCGCGGCTTGCGGCGCAGAGTGTTGTCTGCATAATACACTCCGGATGACAGCCGGGGGTGACGATGCAATTTCTTGGACGATTGATGCGCGGCATGGTGGCGCTGGCCGTGGGCAGCCTGCCGCTCGCCGCCGCGGCACAGGATTACGTGCCCAGCTTTCGCCCCGACCGGCTCAAGGGGCCACCGCCCGGGCCGCTCAATCAGGTGCTGGTGCTGGGTAGCCCGCACCTTTCCTCCTACAAGAGCCTGTCCCGCGAAGCATTGACGCCGCTGCTCGACCGGCTCGCGCGATGGCAGCCGCAGGCGATCGCGACCGAAAACATGTCGGGATTGCTCTGCGATTCGATGCGCCGCTTTCCGTCGCGCTATGCCGAAAGCGTCCAAGTTTATTGCTTCAACCCTATGGCGGCGGGGAAGGCGCTCGGCCTCGACGTGCCCGCGGCCAATGTCGCCGTGGAGCAGATGCTTGCGACGTGGCCCGCCGCGCCGAGCGCGGCGCAGCGGCGGCGGCTGGCGGCATTGTTCCTGGCAGCGGGCGAACCAGGGTCGGCGCTGGTGCAATGGCTGCGGCTGCCCGAGGCGGAGCGCCGGATCGGCGATGGTCTAGACGCGGCGATGCTGGCCGTGATCGAGCGGCATTGGCGTCAACCCGGAGAGACCGAATGGCTGGCGGCAGCATTGGCGGCGCGGCTGGGGCTTGAGCGACTATACAGCGTCGACGACCATAGCGCCGACAGCCCCACCCCGCCCGACCAGGAGAAGGCCTATGGCGAAGCGATCACCCGGGCGTGGGACAATCCCGCCGGCCGCGAGCGACGGGCGTTCACTGCACCGCTGGAGGCGGGTATCATGCAGCCAGGTGGCATCATGGCCTTGTACCGCGCCTTGAATTCGCCGCGCGCGCAGGATCTCGCCTATCACAGCGATTTCGGCGCGACCTTCGTCGAGCCGTCGGCGCAGCGCTTCGGGCGTGGCTATCTGGGTTATTGGGAGACGCGCAACCTGCGAATGGTCGCCAATATCCGCGACATCCTGGGGCTACAGCCGGGCAAGCGCTTGCTGGCGATCGTGGGTGCCTCGCACAAGGGCTATTATGAGGCCTATCTCAACCAGATGCACGACGTGCGGCTGGTGGATGCCGAAAAGGTATTGAGGTGAACGGGGCGGGTGCCGGACCGGCACCCGCCATCCGGCTTACTTGCTGTAATAGTCGCTATAGCCCGCGCCATAGCCGTAGCCGTAATTGTCGGTCAGCAATCCGCCATCGAAGCGGTTGAGCACGACACCCGCGCACGGTGCCTGATCGAGGACATGCAGCGCGTCCTGGATCTGCTTGCGCGTGGTCCGCCCTTCCTCGACGATCAGGATGTAGGCGTCGAGCTTGGTCGTCACGATCGTCGCGTCATCGTTGGCGAACACCGGCGGCAGATCGCACAGGAAGATGCTGTGCGTCGGGCGCGCGCGCATCGCGGCGACCATCGCGTCCATCCGCGGCGACGACAGCAACTCGGCGGATCGCGCCGGGGCGTTGTCGGTCGGCAGGATCACCAAGCGCTCGCCCTCCGGATGCAGCGCTAGTTCGTCAAGCGACGCCACCGTTCCTTCGAAGAAGTCACGCATCCCGCGCTCGACGGTCAACCCGAAGTTGGTCGCGACCGAGCCGCGACGCAGATCGAGGTCGACCAGGGTCGTGTCGATCCCCGGCGTACGCGACAGCGCGGCCGACAGGTTGGTCGCGATGAACGACTTGCCGACCGCGGGTGTCGCCGAGACGATCCCGAACAGCCGCCAGCCCTTGTTTCGATGCAGCTTCAGAAGCCGCGAGCGAAGCAGGTTGAACGGACGCGAGCGCACGTCGCGGCTGTCGAAGCCATAGATGCCGCGCTGCTTCGCTTCGGTGACCGACCAGGCGAACTGGCGAGCCTCCTGGAGCGTCGGGAGCGGGGCGGCGGGACGCAGGTCGCTGGCGACCTTGTTCAATGCGGTATCGGTCATCACAGCGCACCCTGCGGCTCGGTCGCCGCCTGACGTCGCCGACGCAAGGCCGGCAGGCGGAAGAAGCGGCGGCGCGGCTTCTCACCGAGCGGCCGGTCGGGGACGAAGGTCGGCACCAGCGCGAGCGGCTCGAGGCCGAGGCTCTGGATCTGGCCGACGCCACGGATCGGGCGCAGCATGAACTCGAGCGCCAGCGCCAGCACGATGCCCAGCCCCAGCCCGCCGGCGATCCCGCCGCCGATCAGCAACAGCCGATTGGGCGATACCGGCTTGTCGGGCGCGGAGGGCGGATCGACGACCGACAGGCGTTCACCCTTCTGCTCCTGCGCCATCCGCGCCGAATTCTGCGCGCGCAGCACATTGCCGGAGACGTCGCGGAGTTGGTCGCGCAGCGTCGCGGCACGGGCTTCGAGCTGCGACACCTGTTCCTGCAACACCGGCGCACGCGATTGCGCGGCCATCCCTGCGGCAGCGCGCGATTCGTCGGAGGCGCGATATTGCTGGAGCTGCGCGATCTGGGCGTTGTTCGCCTGGATCTGGCTCTGGACCAACGCATTGTCCGAGCTGTTGCCCTGCGAGGCGGCGATGTCCTTGGCCTGTTGCAGCCGCGACTTGGCGCGGATCACGTCCGGGTGCGTCTCGGCGAACACCGCGCGCGCCGCGACCAGTGCCGATTCAGCCTGCTGGACGAGCGGATCCTTGCCGCCGCTGCGCTGGACCTGCGCCATCAGCTGGCGGTTCTCGCTCTGCAACTGCGCGATCTGCGCGCTGTAGGTGCCGGTGTTGGCGGGCATCACCATGCCGTTGGTCGCCAGCGCCGTGCCGTTACGCGCCTTGATCGACGTGATCTGGCTCTCGATCCCGTTGATCTCGGAGGTCAGCTTGCTGGCCTGATCCTGGAGGAAATCGACGGTATTGTTGGCCTGCGCCGCCATGGTGGTGGCGTCGATCTCAAGGAAGCGGCTGACGAAGCTTTGCATCACCGCCTGCGCCTTGGCAGGGTCGGCATAATCATAGCTCATCGTGAAGGCGATCGTGTTGGTGCCGCCCGGCTGGGCGCCGCCGCCGATGTCACCGCTGACCGCGTCGAGCTTGGTCGCTTCCTGCATCTTCGTCACGATCGACGACAGCGGCTTCGAGCGGCGCTCCTTTTCGTACAGGTTGTTCTGCTCGATCAGCTGGATCAGGTCGCCGCGGCTGAGCACCTGCTCACGGATCTTGGCGATCCGCTGGTCGATGATCGTGTTGATCGGCGACGTCACGAGCGCCGACGGCAGCTCCTGCGATTCGACGAGCAAAGTTGCGCTCGACCGATAGATGCGCGGCAACACGAATGCGGTCACGATCCCCGCGACTGAGAGCAGCACGAACGGCACGATCACGAGCCATTTGCGCTCCCACAGGATCTCGCGGGATGTAATTGATGAAGCCCCCGCCAGCGGCGGCCTGATCTTCATTGTCTACGCTGTCACTCACCGGATATCGCCCAGTCTGGTTCGCAGGAAAAGCCGGAAGGTCACGTCGGAGGGGCTGCCAAAGCCGCGGCCATTGGCCTGGCGATACCCTACCGACGCGCCGGCGAAGACGCGGCGCGTAAAGCTGCGCTCATAGCTGGTCTGCGCGCTGAAGAAGTCCGTGTTCGGCGCCTGCAGGGTGGTGTTCGAAGTGGTGTTCAGTCGCGAATAATCGACCGACGCCCGCACCAGGTCGAATTCGCGCAGCTGGTACGAATAGTCGAGCGCCGCGCCGTAACGCAGCGAAACGTCGCCCAACCCGGTCGGCTGTGCATCGCTGTAAGCGCGTAGGCACTGGACCGAGCGGCCGGCATTGCGGCACGCGTTCAAGGTGCCCGAGAAGCCGGTGGTGTTGAAGGTCCCGCGCGGCGTGGTCGAGGAGACGAAGACGACGCCTGCGCCACCCGACAGGTTGATCCGCGGATTGAGCTGGTAATTGAGCGTCAATTGCGGCGAATAGGTGTGCCCCGAATAGCTCGGGTTGTCATAGTCGATCCACGACCCCGATCCTTGCGCACCGAGGCTGAGCCGTTCCGACAAGGCGCGGCTATAGCCGACCGTGCCCGCAGTGGTGCGCGACGACAGCAGCGGGCCGGCGTCGTTCCCGTCGCCATAGCTGATGCGGGTGATGCTCGCCCGTGCATTGAGCGTGTCGCGGGAGCTGAGGCGATAGTCGCCGCCCATCGAGGCGGAGATCGTCGTCTGGCGCTGGTTCAGCCCGATCAAAGTGATGTCGGGCGTGCCGAGAACCGGACCCGGCGTGAGCGTCGGATCGACGACGCCGACGACGCCCAACCCGTTCTGGCCGATGATCGAGCTGTCGAAGGACACGTCCGCGCGCATATTGAGCCGCGCGCTCATCGCGCGACGCGCGAGCGCGGTGAAGCCATAAGCCTCTGCGGAGCTGTAGCGCGTCAGATAGTCGCTGCGGCGATAGCGCGCGACAATCGAGGCCTCGCTGCGCTCGTCGACGAAGCTGACTTGCGGGGTTACCGACAGTTCGGTCGATGCCGCGCCGCCACCGCCGCCGCGGATCAGGAACGGATTGGTTGAATAGGCACCGCCCGCCGACACGTCGACCGCAACGCGCATCTCCTGCGCGCTGACGGGAGCCAGCGGCAAAGCGACCGCCGTGGTGACGAGCAGCAGCGCGGCGGACCTGCGCGCTACACTATTCATCGGCATCACGGGACGATGACCGTATCGCCGCCGCGCACCAGCGGCAGCGTCTCGTTGCTGACGTCGCTCACCTGCCCCTTCAGGACATCGTTCAGCCGGACGCGGATCGCCTGCACCCCGGTCGGCGTCTTGCGCAGGATCACGACGTTGCCGAGCTGCGCGAACTCACCCGGACCACCGGCGAGGCTGAGCGCCTCCAGTACGTTGACGTACCGGCCGGGATTGAACGACCCGGGGCTGCGCACCTTGCCGAGCACCGAGAATTGCAGGCCGGCCGGCGTCTTCACCGAGACGGTCACCTGCGGCACCGCGGTGCGGTACTGCGATTCCAGCCCCTTGGTGATCCGCGCCTCGATCTCGCTCGGCAATGCGTTGAGCGCATCGACCTTGCCGACCAGCGGGAAGGAGAAGGTGCCGTCGGGCAGCACACGCTCGGTCCGTTGCAGCCGCTCTTCGCCCCAGACGAAGATCTCGAGTTCGTCGCCCGGATTGATGCGATACGGCACCAAGGCGCCCAAAGCGGGCGCGCCGCGCGCCGAGGCGGCGGCGGATTGTTGCGCCATGGCCGGCGTCGCGTGCAGCAGCAACAATCCGATGCCGCAGAAAAGCTTGGTCTTCATGTCATTCCCCCATGCCGACGTGCCGGCACCCGCGACGTTGCCCAGCACCATGGCCGCTTCCATCGTTTGCCAGCCCGTCCCTTATCGGGTAAAGCGCTGATCGTCAGGTGCCTTACAGCATAATCCTTACGAAGTACGTACGAGATTGTTGGGGGCAAGCGGCATTCTTGTACGGGGGGCAATTGTGAAGCGTACCCCGACTCGGCGGGCAGTAAGGCGGCGTGCCATCGCCGCTTCGACGATGGCGTTGGCGCTGTTGTCCGGCTGTGGTTCGCGCGAGGAACGTGCGGGCAAATTCGCGTCCGTCTATGAAGCCGCAATGGCCAACAACGATCCCGTTATGGCACGGCTGGCGATGCAGCAGGCGGTCGGCTTCGACGACTCGAACCCCGACTATTGGCAGCAACTGGGTCAGGTCGAGTTGATGCTCGGCGATTATTCGGGCGCGTACAACGCCTATCTGCGCGCCAACGAACTGGATCACAATCGCCCGGTGGTGTTGCAGGCGCTGGCCGATCTGGCGGTGATCGGCGGCCATATCGAGGATGCGCAGCGCTATGCCAAGCAGGTGTTGCTGCTTCGCCCTGATGATCCTGCGCCGCAGACCACGCTCGGCTTCGTCGCGCTACGCAATCGCGATTACGAGGCGGCGCTGAAACATGCCGACGCGGTGCTGGCGTCGCGCATCGACGATTCGAATGCGACGATCCTCAAGGCGCGTGCGCTGGCCGGGCTGAACAAGTCCGATGCCGCGCTGACGTTGCTGAGCGATTTCGTCACCGGCCATCCCAGCGACGCCACCGCGCTCGACGCGCTGGGCGATATGTCCGGCCGGTTCGGCAACCTAGCGGGGCAGAAGGAAGCGCAGAGCCGCGAAATAACGCTCAGGCCGAAGGACATGGGGTTGCGCGTCGCCTATGCGCGCACCTTGTACCGGCTCGGCGAGCGGGCGGCGGCGCACGATCTCACCTATCCAATTGCGAGCAGCGGCGAACATCAAGGTCGGTTGATCGACATCCTCGGCCTGTGGCTGCAATACGAGCCGCGCGACGCCGCGATCGCGCAGGTGCGCCAGCTCGCGGCGCAGGCCTCGACCGCCGACAAGATGCGCTACGCCTATTTCCTGATGCTGGCCGGGCAGGCGCGCGATGCGGAGGCGCTGGTCGCGCCGTTGGTGTCGCTGCCCGTGACCGCTGCCAACGCGGCGCCACTCGCGCTGCTGGCGCAAACGCAGGCGATGCAGGGGCGCGACGACGAAGCGCTGACGCTGCTGAATGCGGTGCTGACGTTCGATGACGGCAACATCCTGGCCTTGCGTGCGCGCACCGATCTGTACCTGCGTACCGGGCGCGGGCGGCAGGCGGTGTTCGATGCGCAGCGACTTGTGGCCAGCAAGCCGCGGTCGGCGGACGATCGCGTACGGCTGGCGCGCGCTTATGCGCTGGCGGGGCAGCCGCAACTGGCGGAAAACACCTATCGCGCCGGTATCCAGGCGATCGGTGCCGATCCGCTGCTGTTCGGGGGGCTGCGCGAATTTCTCGTGAAGGCGGGGCGTTCGGACGAACTTGCCGACCTTCAGCAGCAATTTGTTGAGCAAAAGCGTGTAGCGCGTGCGCAATGGTAGCGCGGGGCGATAACGACCCGACGGAATCGGGACGGCAACAGGTGGCAGGATCGCGAACGGTTCAGGGACGGCGCTTCACGTCGAACGTTATCCCGTCGATGGTGATGACCGTCGACCTTCTGTGCTTGATCGTCAGCGCACCCGTCGCGGTGATACTCTACACCACGATCTTCCAGCAGACGGTGGTGCCGGGCGTGCACACCGCGGCCGCTTTCATCGCGGGGATCGCCTTCTTCCTGATCCGCCAGTCGCGGGGCGTCTACGGTCAATCGATCGTCCTGCTCCAGTCCGGCGACACCGCGGTGGCGGTCGATTATTTGATGTCGGCGCTGCTCAGCAGTGCGATCGTCTGGCAGTTCGGGCTGGTCGACGAATTCTCGCGCGGGCTGACGCTCACCTATGTCGGGGCGGTGACCGGGCTGTTGTTCGTCAGTCGGTTCGTGCTGCGCGCGGCGCTGCGACGGCTGGCCGATAGCGGCCGCATCCGCCAGCGCGTCGTCCTCTATGGTGCCGACAAGGATACGCTGACGCGCACCTGTCGGATGCTCGATCTGCAGGCGCTGCCGCAACTGCTGCTGGTCGGGGTCGCCGACGATTATACCCGCGCCGCGGACCCGCAGGCGGTGGACGACCTGCCGTTCATTGGCGGCTTTCCCGAATTGCTCGCGATGGCGCGCGACGGTGAGGTCGATCAGGTGCTGATCGCCCTGTCCGACATGACGCGCGAGCGTGTCGAAGTGATCATCGAAAAGCTGAGCGAGGTGGCGGTCGACGTCTCGTTGATCCCGCGCGAGGCGATCGCGCTGGCGCCCGACTATCGCGTCAACTTCGTCGGGCAGATCCCGGTGCTGACGCTCTGGCAGCGCCAGATGCGCGACGGCAATACGATCGTGAAGGATCTCGAGGATTTCGTGGTCGCGACGGTGGCGATCGTCCTGCTGGCGCCGCTGCTGGTGGTGACCGCCGCGGCGATCAAGCTGACCAGCCGCGGCCCCGTGATCTTCAAGCAGCCGCGCTTCGGGTTCAACAACCGCGAGATCCTCGTGTGGAAGTTCCGGTCGATGTATGTCGACCGGCAGGACGTGAGCGGCGCGGCGCGCACCACCAAGGGCGATCCGCGCGTCACGCCGGTCGGGCGCCTGATCCGCAAGCTGAGCATCGACGAATTGCCGCAGCTGTGGAACGTGATGCGCGGCGAGATGTCGATCGTCGGCCCGCGTCCGCACGCCACGCATATGAAGGTCGGCGACCATTATTACTTCGACGCGGTGCGCGGCTATGCGGCGCGGCATCGCGTGAAGCCGGGCATCACGGGGCTGGCCCAGGTGCGCGGGCTGCGGGGTGAGATCCAGACGATCGAGCGGGCCAAGCGACGCGTCGAGCTGGACCGCTATTACATCGACAATTGGTCGCTGATGCTCGACCTGCGCATCATGGTCGAGACGGTCGTGAACCTGGCGTTCGATAAAAATGCCTATTGAGCCCGCCGCCGCGCCGCGCCGCACCTTCATCGGCATCGACTTTGATCCGCTCGACACCGATGCGGCGGTGACATGGCTACGGCAAATCACGGCGGCGACACCCTTCCGCTACGTCGTCACCCCCAATGTCGACCATATCGTCAGACTGGAGGCGCTTGGCGAGCAGGACCCGGTCGGGGGTGAGCTGTGGCGAGCCTATCGCGCTGCGGCGCTGGTGCTGTGCGACAGTCGGGTGCTGGCGCGACTCGCGCGTTTCTATGGCATCGAGCTACCGCTCGCGCCGGGCAGCGACCTGACCGTCCGGCTGTTCGCGGACGTGGCGCAGCCGGGCGACCGGATCGCGATCATCGGGGGAGACGAGCCGTTGCTGACGGCGTTGCGTGCGCGCTTTCCGACGCTCGGCATTGTGCAGCATATCCCGCCGATGGGGATGCTCGGCAATTCCGCCGCGCTGGCCGCTGCGGTGGCGTTCGGTCGCGAGGCAGCGGCGCGGTTCGTGTTGATCGCGGTCGGATCGCCGCAACAGGAGTTGCTCGCGGCACGGATCGCCGAGGCGGGTGGTGCCCATGGCTGCGGCCTTTGCATCGGCGCGTCGCTCGATTTCATCGTCGGGCGCCAACGCCGCGCACCGCGCGTGGTGCAACGGCTCGGGCTGGAATGGGCGCATCGGCTGGCGTCGCAGCCGGGCCGCTTGTGGCGGCGCTATCTGGTCGACGGTCCGCGCATTTTCCGGCTGGCACACCGCTGGCAGCGCGGCCGGGGGCGTTGAACGAGCGCTGGACGCCGCGGATCGGCGATCCGAGCGTGATCGGCTGGGTTACGGTCGCGCTTTACCTGATCGCGGCAGGCGCGTGTGCGATGGCGGCGCGTCGCGCCATGCACGATGCGCGTGGTGGTCTGCGCTTCTGGGCGATCGTCGCTGTGATGATGCTGGCGCTGGGCATCAACAAGCAGCTTGACCTGCAATCGCTGTTTACTCAGCTACTTCGCGACGATGCGCTCCAGCATGGCTGGTTTGCAGAGCGTCGCACTCTTCAGCTTGCGTTCATCATTGGACTGGCGATGGCCTCGCCAATCATCGCCTTCTTCATCGTGCGACGCTTTCCCATGCTGCGGCGCAATATGCGGGCCGCTGTGGTTGGTGTTTGCTCGATCTATACTTACGTTCTTATTCGCGCCGCCTCGTTTCATCATGTCGATCGGTTCATCAACGCGACAATACTTGGCGTGAAGTGGAACTGGGTTCTCGAGATCGGCGGCATCATGATCGTGCTTCTCGCCGCGTTGCGCGCGCGAGTCGCATCTTGCGGCACCTCCGCCTAAAAGCTTGGAACTGGCGTCGATCGTACGCCGAGCGTCCCGCTTTTTCCTCGACGCAAGCTGCTCTGTACGTCCCGAAACTGGACTATGACCGGAATGTTGCACCGCATCCAAAGTGGGTCACGCGGCGTATATAAGCTCGTAACGCTCGATGCCGCCTTCCTGCAGTGCAAAAACAGCACAGCCCAAGGAAAGCGGTATGTCGATAAAAAGACGATGGTTTTCGGTTCGTTAAGGTGCGATACATCGAATCATCGGGTGGCCGGGTGGCAACGGTTCATCTCCGCCGGGATCGGCGGGTCGCGTGAGTGGTACGGACGGACGTCAACAGGGTGTAAGGGGAGTTTCCAGCATGAAGAAGATTTTCGCGGCCGCAGTTGTAGCGGCGACGGTTGCAGTTTCTGCACCGGCAATGGCAGCAACGAACATCCCGCTGACCAACAACAATGGTCTCTACGTGGGAGCGTTCGCGTCGGAATCGAAGACGGGCGAATTTACCGACGTCTACAAGTTCACGGTGCCGTCGGCGGGTTTCGTTGGCGCGAGCCTGATCACGCTCGCCTTCAACCTGCCGGGCATGGATCCGATGGTGAACTTCGTGCTGACCAAGGTGACGCTGAATGGTGTCGACCTGACGCTGACCCCGACCAGCACGAACAACTATCAGGCTGAGTCGCTGTCGCCGATCCCGTCGAAGAACAACCCGCAGTCGCTGATCGTCAAGGGCACCGTGACAGGCGGCAGCGCGACCTACGGCGGCAACGTCGCATTCCGTGCGAGCGCCGCGGTTCCCGAGCCGGGCACCTGGGCGCTGATGATCCTGGGCTTCGGCATCGTCGGTTACGCGATGCGTCGTCGTCCGGCGGTCCGTTTCGCGCAGGCGATCTGATCACGGCATCGTGATGGCGCTGACGCGCCGTCACGGTGACGATCTGAAAAGCGGCGGCGTACCTTCAGGGGTGCGTCGCCGTTTTTTATTGAGCATTGGCGATGACGGTGGACGCTGCGGCGGAGCGGGGCCGATGCACATCGCAGTCGACCGGGACGGTAGGGTACGGTTAGGATGGCGATGCTATCATCCTCTCGTGACCGGAACCGCTGCCCTGACGCTTCGCCTGATTCGCTGCCTCGCGATTTTCCGCTCGGTGCGCGCCGAGTTGGCCGCGTCGGGCGCGGACGCGTTGATCGACTATCGCTCAATCGGCGACACGGCCGAGAGCGCCGCCGCGCGGTTCGGGCCGCCCAATTCCGGGTTGGATCAGTTCGAGGCGGACGGGAACCACCGGCTCAAGCGCAGCCACGATGAGGGCGCGGAGATCCGGCTGCCGATGCTGCGCTTCAACGAGGGCGGGCGGCGCGTTCGGGCCGGGCGCTATACGGTGCCTTTGCCGTTGCCGACGCGGTTCGGTCACGCGCATGGCGCGCCGGTGCTCGACGCCATCGACACGATGCTGTTCGGCTGAGCTGCTCGCACCATGATGGGGAGATTGCGCCAACTGCTCGGATGGCCGCCGCCGCGCCGCGCCGCGATCCCCACGGGGATGCGCGTCTATGCGATCGGCGACGTGCACGGCCGCGCCGACTTGCTGGAGCCGCTGCTCGGGTGGATCGCGGAGGATCATCAACGCCGCGGCGGTGAAGCGGCGCTGCACATCGTGATGATCGGCGACGTGATCGACCGCGGGCCGGCATCGGCGAAGGTCATCGAGTTGCTGATCGCCGAGGATCGCAGCGGCGCACAGCGCCATTTCCTGTGCGGCAATCATGAAGAGATGCTGCTCGCGATCCTGGATGGCGAGAGCGAAGGCGTCGTGCGCTGGCTCGACCATGGCGGGGCGGAGACGCTGGAGAGCTATGGCGTCGATCCGACGCGCTTCTGGGACGATCCCGAGGCGCTGCCGCGTGTGTTGCGCTCCGCGATCCCGTCACGCCACATCGCCTTCCTGCGCGCGATGCTCGCGCAGGTGCGGATCGGCGACTATCTGTTCGTCCATGCCGGTATCCGCCCCGGAGTCGCGATCGAGGAGCAGACCGCGCGCGACCTGCGGTGGATCCGCAAGGATTTCCTGAACAGCGCGGCCGATCATGGACCGATGGTGGTGCACGGGCACACGATCGTCCCGAAGGTGGAGTATCGCTTCAATCGCATTGCGATCGACACGGGGGCGTATCGCACCGGCCGGCTGACCGCGCTGGGGCTGGAGGGTGAGGCGCGCTGGACGCTGACCAGCCGACTCGATCAGGCGTGATGCGCGCTTTTCTCGCCGACCGTTCGCGCCTAGCGCGGCGCGCATGATCATCTTCATTCTCGCGCGCGCCGATAATGGCGTCATCGGTGTCGATGGCCGGCTGCCGTGGCGGTTGCCGGAGGATCTCAAGCGATTCAAGGCGCTGACGATGGGCACGCCGATGGTGATGGGGCGCAAGACCTTCGAGAGCTTCCCCGCGCCACTGCCCGGCCGGCGGCACATCGTCCTGACGCGCGACCGGAACTGGTCCGCCGCCGGGGCGGAGGTGGCGCATGACGTCGAGGCGGCGCTGGCGCTCGCGGGAGCGGGCGCGGGCGACATCAGCGTCGTCGGGGGCGCGGAAATCTACGCGCTGCTGCTCGACCGCGCCGACCGGATCGAACTGACCGAGGTTCATTGCTCGCCCGACGGCGATGCGATGGTGCCGGCGTTCACCGGTTGGCGCGAGGTGACGCGAGTGGCGCATCCGGCGGAAGGCGAGCGGCCGGGCTATGATTTCGTAACGCTGGCACGGTGACGGTGCAGGCGCTAAGGGCGGCCGATGCAGCGGCTTGACGGCGGCTCGGCGGTGCCTGCCGCTCTGGCAGGGGCGATCGTCGCGCTGGGCAATTTCGACGGTTTTCACCTTGGGCATCAGGCGGTTGTCGCGCGTGCGGTCGATCGTGCGCGTGCTGAGGGACGGCCGGCGCTGGTCGCCACCTTCGATCCGCACCCGGTCCGTCACTTCCGGCCCGACGCCGAGCCGTTCCGGCTGACGACGCTCGACCAGCGTGCGCGGTTGTTCGCGGCGGCGGGGGCGGACGGCATGGTGGTGTTCCATTTCGACGCCGCGCTCGCCGCGCTGCCCGCCGATGTGTTCATCGCCGAGCGGCTGATCGGGGCGTTGCAGGTCGGCGGCGTGGTGACGGGGGAGGATTTCACCTTCGGCCATGCAAAGAGCGGGAATATCGCGACGTTGCGCGCGGCGGGCGAGCGGGCGGGTTTCTCGGTCGATACCGTGGGTGCGGTGCTGCTGGAGGGCGAGCCGGTATCGTCGACGCGTATCCGCGCGGCGCTTCGCGGCGGCGATCCGCTTGGTGCGGCACGACTTTTGACGCGACCGTTCGCGGTCGAGGGCATTGTCCAGCATGGCGACAAGCTGGGGCGGACTATCGGTTATCCGACCGCGAACCTCGATATGGGGCCATATTTGCGCCCGGCGTACGGCATTTATGCGGTGCGCGGGCGGCTGGCGGACGGGCGGGTGCTGAACGGTGCGGCGAACCTGGGCATAAGACCCACGTTCGATCCGCCCAAGGAGCTGCTCGAGCCGTATTTCTTCGACTTTTCGGGCGACCTGTACGGACAGGTGCTCGAAGTCGAACTGATCGAGTGGCTGCGCGCCGAGGCCAAGTTCGACAGCCTCGACGCGTTGGTCGCGCAGATGGACCTGGACTGCGCCCGCGCGCGCGAGTTGCTGGCGGACTGACCCGCCGTTAAGGCTGACACACACATGGCCGAAGCATCCGACACAACGCGCGATTGGCGCGATACCGTATTCCTGCCGCAGACCGGCTTCCCGATGAAGGCGGGGCTGGCGCAGAAGGAGCCCGCGATCCTCGACCGCTGGAAGCGGATCGGGCTGTACCAGCAGCTGCGCCAGCAGCGGCTGGGGCGCGAGCGGTTCATCCTCCACGATGGGCCGCCCTATGCCAATGGCGACATCCACATGGGCCACGCCATGAACAAGGTGCTGAAGGACGTGATCGTCCGCAGCCGCTCGTTGATGGGCTATGACGCGCCGTACGTGCCGGGCTGGGACTGCCACGGGCTGCCGATTGAGTGGAAGGTCGAGGAAGCCTATCGCGCCAAGAAGCTCGACAAGGATCAGGTGCCGGTCGCGCAATTCCGCGCCGAGTGCCGCGCCTATGCCGACAAATGGGTATCGGTGCAGCGCGACGAATTCGAGCGGCTGGGCGTGATGGGGGATTGGGACGACCCCTATCTGACCATGAAGTTCGAGGCCGAGGCGACGATCGCGGGCGAGCTGCTGAAGTTCGCGGAGAGCGGCCAGCTGTATCGCGGCGCTAAGCCGGTGATGTGGAGCCCGGTCGAAAAGACCGCGCTGGCCGAGGCCGAGGTCGAATATGAGGACGTGGTCTCGACACAGATCGACGTCGGGTTCGAGGTGATCGACTGCCCCGAATATCCGGGGCTGGCCGGCACGCTGGCGGTGATCTGGACGACGACGCCGTGGACGATCCCGGTCAACCAGGCGCTCGCCTATGGCTCGGCGATCGATTATCTGCAGTTCGAGCACGACGGGCGGCGCTATCTGGTCGCCGAGCCGCTGATGCCTGCCTTCACCAAGCGCACCGGCATTCCGATGGGCAAGATCGTGGCGCTCATCAAGGGGCCGGTGCTGGAGGGTGCGACCGCGCGCCACCCGATGCACCATCTGGGCGGCTTCTTCGCGACGCCGCGGCCGTTCCTCGAGGGCGACTTCGTCACCACCGATGCCGGCACCGGCCTCGTCCATATGGCGCCGGATCATGGCGAGGACGACTTCCTGCTGTGCAAGGCGAACGGGATCGATCCGGTGTTCGCGGTCGATGGTGCGGGCATGTACCGCGCCGACTGGGCGTGGCTCGGCGGGCAGGGCAGCGTCATCAACAAGAAGTTCGTCAGCGCCGAAGGGCCGATCTGTTCGGATCTGCGCGCGGCGGGCGGGTTGCTGTCGGCGAGCGACGATTTTGCGCACAGCTATCCGCATTCGTGGCGGTCGAAGGCGAAGGTGATCTTCCGCGCGACCCCGCAATGGTTCATCCCGATGGATGGCCGATCCACTCCCCCCACCCCTTCAGGGGAGGGGCCGGGGGCGGGGTCGATGGGGAAAGAGCCCGCTCCACAACCACCCCACCCCAACCCCTCCCCTCAAGGGGCGGGGCTTGGAGGCAACGCCGCCAGCCTCCGTGAGCTCGCGCTCGATGCCATTTCGCGCACGCAATGGGTTCCGGCCCGCGCCGAGAATCGCATCCGCTCGATGGTCGAGGGCCGTCCTGATTGGGTGATCAGCCGGCAGCGTGCGTGGGGCGTGCCGATCGCGCTCTACGTGCATCGCCAGAGCGGGCAATATCTCAACGACCCGGCGGTCAATGCACGGATCATCGCCGCCTTCCGCGCGAGTGGTGCGGACGCGTGGTTCACTGCCGACCATCAGGCGCTGCTCGGCGAGGGTTACGACGTCGCCGATTACGAGCCGGTCAACGACATCCTCGACGTCTGGTTCGACTCGGGCTCGACGCACGCGTTCGTCGTCGAGGCGCGCTATGGCGAGGGCACGCGCGCGAACCTGTATGTCGAAGGCTCGGATCAGCATCGCGGCTGGTTTCAGTCGTCGCTGCTGGAGAGCTGCGGCACGCGCGGGCGGGCGCCGTATGACGCGGTGCTGACGCACGGCTTCGCGCTCGATGGGCAGGGACGGAAGATGTCCAAGTCGCTCGGCAATGTCGTCGATCCGCTCAAGGTGATCGGCGAATCGGGCGCGGACATCCTGCGGCTGTGGGCGGTGTCGACCGACTATTTCGACGATGTGCGGATCGGCAAGGAGGTGCTCGCCACGTCCTCGGACGCGTATCGCAAGCTGCGCAACACCTTCCGTTACCTGCTCGGCGCGCTCGATGGCTTCACCGACGACGAGCGGGTGCCGGTCGCCGAGATGCCGGAGCTGGAGCGCTACATGCTCCACCTGCTCCATGCGCTCGATCGCGAATTGAAGGAGGCGGCGACTTCCTATGAGTTCAACCGCTACGTCCGGCGTCTGACCGACTTCTGCAACGAGGACCTGTCGGCGTTCTTCTTCGACGTGCGCAAGGACTCGCTCTATTGCGATGCGCCGGGCGACGTGAAGCGGCGCGCGTATCGCACGATGCTGGACGTGCTGTTCCATGCCCTGGTGCGCTATGCCGCGCCGGTGCTGGTCTTCACCGCCGAGGAAGTGTGGCAGGCACGTTTCCCGGCCGATGACAGCTCGGTGCATTTCCTCGAATGGCCGACGCTGCCCGACGAAACGGGCGAGGATGTCGCGCAACGCTGGCTTGAGGTGCGTCGTCTGCGTGAGCGGGTTACCGAGGCGATTGAGCCGTTGCGGCGCGAGAAGACAATCCGGTCGAGCCTGGAGGCGGAGGTGACCGTGCCCGAGCTGCCGCTGACGCCCGAGGCGCTGGCGGAGCTGTTCATCGTCGCCAAGGTGAGCGAGGCGGGGACCGTCGATGTGGCGCGCACCGATTATCACAAGTGCGGACGCTGCTGGCGGCATCTGCCCGAGGTGACGAGCGATGGTGAGCTGTGCGCGCGATGTGCCGAGGTGACGGGCGCCGATGTGACGGGAACGGCAGCGTGATCCCGCGCGCGGGATTGCTGCTGGCCGCGGTGGTGTTTGCGGTCGACCAGTTCGTCAAATGGCTGGTCACCGGGCCGCTACGGATCGATTTTCTCGGCGCGTATCGTACGTTGCTGCCGATCTTCGACCTGCGCTTCACCAAGAACGAGGGCGTGTCGCTCGGCATGTTACGCGCCGAGACCGACACGACGCGCTGGCTGCTGGTCGCCTTCACCGCCGCGATCGCGATCGCGGTGGCGGTGTGGATGTTCCGCGAGCGCAAGCGTGCCGATCAGCTCGCGCTCGGGCTGGTGCTGGGCGGGGCGCTCGGCAATATCCTCGATCGGGTGCGGCTGGGCTATGTGGTCGATTTTGCGGATCTGCACTTCGGCGAATGGCGGCCGTTCCTGGTATTCAACGTCGCCGATGCCGCGATCACGATCGGTGTGCTGATTCTGCTGGTGCGCGCGCTCCTGATCCGCGAGAAGCGCGACGATGTTTCGGAGAATGTCCATGCGTAAGTCTGTGGTGGTGGTGGCCGGGATGGCGGCGCTGGGGCTGCTCGCCGGCTGCGGCAAGCGCGGTTACGACCGCGCCCGCCCCGACGAATTCGCGGTGGCGCGCCAGGCGCCGCTGATCATCCCGCCCGATTTCGCGCTAGTCCCGCCGCAGCCGGGCGCCGCGCGCACGCAGGGGAACAATCCGCAGGCGCAGGCGATCGAGGCGCTGTTCGGCGGCCCGGCGGCGCGCAGCGCGGGCGAGGCGGGCGTGGTCGAGCAGGCGGGCGGCGCTAGCGCGTCGACACCGGGCATCCGCTCGGGCGTCGGCGATCCGGCGACCAACGTGATCGACAAGGGCCAGACGACCAGCGACATCGTCGCCGCGCCGCAGGGTGACGGGCAGGACGCGCGCGCGGCGGTCGGTGGGGCGGCTGCGGCTGCTCCGGCGCAGCCGGCGGGGGCGCAGACGACCCCGGCGCAGAGGGCTCCAGCGCAGCCGACGCCGCAGCAGTAAGCTCGGTGTCGCCCCTGCGAAGGCAGGGGCCTATGACTGTTTCGTCCTATCGGGCCATCTGACACAGGCGCGCGTGCCGTGTGTCAGATGGCTTTCGTGCATTCTACAGACATGGGTCCCTGCCTGCGCAGGAACGACGGTTCTCGTACTGTCGGTGTGGGGAAGAAGCGCGTCCGGATCAGGTCCGGGGCGTCGGTTCGGCGGGCGTTTCGCCGGGCCAGCTTCGCACGTAGATGTCGCGCTGCGCGAACGGCATGCCGATCCCGGCGTCGCGGAACATCGTCCACAAGCGATTGAGCACGTCCGACCGCACGTTGCCGACCCCGCTCTCGGGATCGCTGATCCACGCGAGGATCTCATGTTCCGCGCCATCGGTGCCGAAGCCGGTCAGCCAGACGTTGGGCTTGGGCGAGTCGAGCACGCGCGGCGATTCGCGTGCGGCGCGCAGCATCAGCGCCTGCGCGACCTGCAGGTCGCAATCATAAGGGACGCGCACCGGGATGCGGACGCGGACGTTGCGGTCGGAATAGGACCAGTTCTCGACCTCGCGGGTCATCAGATCCTCGTTCGGGATCAGATGCTCCTTGCCGTCGCGCGTCACCACCGACACCGCGCGGACGCCGATCTTGTTGACCCAGCCGAAGCTGGTGCCGACCGCGATCACGTCACCGGGCTTGATCGAGCGGTCGAGCAGCAGGATGATGCCGGCGATCAGATTGCCGATCGTCTTCTGCATCCCGAAGCCGACCGCGAGCCCGAACGCGCCCGAGAAGACCGCGAAGGCGGTGAGGTCGATGCCGAGCAGGTCGATCCCGAACAGGAAGGCGAAGACCACGACGGCGATCCCGGCGATCTTCTGCGCGAGCACCTTCTGGGTCGGGTCCAGCGCGCGGGCGTGCGCGATCGTGTGCGCGGTCAGGCGGTTGGCGACGCGCACCGCCGCCATCAGCGCGACGACGATGACCAGCACCTCGATCAACGACAGCAACGACAGGCGGCGGCTGCCGACCTTTACCCCGATCGCATCGAGCGTGGTGGTGATCGGCTCCAGACCGCCGACGGCATGGCTGAAGATCGCGGTGAACACGACCAGTTCGACGACATAGGCGGCCCAGCGCGGGATACCGACGCCGCGCATCAACTGGTGCGCGGTCAGCATTCCCGCCGCCGCCATCGCGAAGCCGATCGCCGCCGCCGCCAGCGGACCCCATGGCCAGACGGCGTAGATCAACGCGAGCAGCACCACCGCGCTGCCGTGGCGGATGATCGTCGCGATGCGCGGGCTCAGCCCCTCGACATGCGCGCCGACGCGCGCGCGCCACCACGCGGCGGTGCGCGCGCCGACGATCCGCTGTGCCATGACGCCCAGCGCCAGCGCCGCGATCACCAGCGCTCCGGCCGCCGCCAGCTCGATCAGGTCGGCCTGCGCCGGTACCATCTCGAGCAGGGCGCCGACATTGGTCACGCCTGCGCCGCGCGCCACGCGGCCAGCCCGCGGTCGAGGTCGGCGATCAGGTCGTCGGGGTCTTCGAGCCCGATCTGCAACCGCACCAGCGGCCCGGCGAAGTCGGGGGTGGTGGCGGTGCGGTGGCGCTGCGGGTCGATCGGGACCGCGAGGCTTTCGAACCCGCCCCAGCTGTAGCCGATTCCGAACAGGTCGAGCGTGTCGATCAGGGCGGTACGGGCGGTGTCGCCGCCGCCCGCCAGCGCGAAGGCGAACAACCCCGCCGCGCCCTTGAAGTCGCGCCGCCACAGGTCGTGGCCGGGACAGGTGGGTAGTGCTGGGTGCAGGACGCGCGCGACTTCGGGGCGTGCCGCCAGCCATTCGGCGATGCGCAGTGCGCTGGTTTCGTGGCGCTCCAGCCGCACCCCCATCGTGCGCAGGCCGCGTGCGGCGAGATAGGCGTCGTCGGCGCTGATCACCTGCCCAAGCTGGAAGCTGGTGTCGCGCAACGCGGCGAAGTGTCCCGGTGCAGCGGTGACCGAGCCCATCATGACGTCGGAATGGCCGCCGATATATTTGGTGCAGGCGAGGATCGAATAATCGACGCCCAACCCGATGACCGGGAACAGCAGGGAGTCGCCCATGTGTTGTCGATCACGGTCGCGACGCCGCGCGCCCTTGCGGCGGCAACGATCGCGGGGACGTCCTGCACCTCGAAGGTCAGGCTGCCGGGGCTTTCCATGAAGATCACGCGCGTGCGCTCGCTGATCAGGTCGGCGATGCCGGCGCCGATCAGCGGATCGTAATAGCGCGTCGCCACCCCCATCCGGGCGAGCAACTTGTCGGCGAGCGCGCGGGTCGGGTCATAGGCGCTGTCGACCAGCAGCAATTCGTCGCCGGGCGACAGGAGCGTGAGCAGGCACGCCGACACCGCGGCGACGCCCGAGGGATAGAGGAACGTCCCCTCGGCGCCCGGCTCCAGCTCGGTCAGCGCGTCGGCGAGGCTCCATTGCGTCGGCGTGCCGCGGCGGCCGTAGAACAGCCGGTGGTGCGTGTCGCGCGCACCGGTCGCACGCAGGTGCGCGACATCGTCGTAGAGGATCGTCGACGCGCGCCATACGGGCGTGTTGACCACCCCGGCGGTCCATTCCTTGCGTCGGCCGCCGGTGACCAGCCGCGTTGCCGGCCGGATATCGTCGCGTGCGCTCATGCGTCCCCCGTCGCCTTGGGCGTCGCGGGATCGCCGCCCCACTCGGTCCAGCTACCGTCATAGACCGCCGCGTCGCGTCCGAGCAGATGCGCACCGAACGCAAGCACGCTGGCGGTGATCCCCGAGCCGCAGGTCATCGCCAACGGGCGGTCGAGATCGACCCCGGCGGCGGTGAAGGCCGCCGCGAGCGCATCGCCCTGCTTCCACGTCCCGTCGACGTCAAAGAGCTGCGGATAGGGCAGGTTGCGCGAGCCGGGGATGTGGCCGGGCGCGACGCCGGGGCGGGGATCGGCCTCCGCCCCGGTGAAGCGCGCCGCCGAACGCGCGTCGACGATCTGTGTGGTGCCGCCCGACTGGAGCGCGCGCATCGCGGCGAGATCGAGCAGGCCGATGCCCGAACGGGGCACATCGACCGTCGTGGGCGTGACCGGCGCTGCCCCTTGCTCCAGCGGACGACCTTCCGCCTTCCACTTCGCCAGCCCACCGTCCAAGAGCGCGACATCGGTGAAGCCGAACGCACGCAGCATCACCCACGCGCGTGCGGCGGTGCGGTGCGGCGCATCGTCGTAGAGCACGATCCGGTCGTCGCTGCGCAGCCCGAGCCGCCCGGCCAGCTTCGCGAAATGTGCGGTGCCGGGCATCGTCGAGGGCAAAGGTGCGTCCGGTTCGGCGAAGGCGGCAAGGTCCATGAAGGTCGCGCCCGGAATATGCCCGGCGGCGAACTCGGCGGCGGCGTCACGCGGCGCTTCGCCGGGCAGGCCGACGTGATAGCTGGCATCGAGGATGCGAAGGCCCGGCGTGTCCGCGTGCGCGGCAAGCCATTCGGTGGAGACGAGAGCGGTCATGGCCTTCTCCATAGCGCCAGCGCGACGGCTTGGAACAGGTCGCAATTGCCCACGCCACGTCTTATGTGCGCGCGCATGACCCCCATGCATCTTGGCCAGACCAGCACATTGCCCGCTTCGCCCGACGAAGCGGTGCTCGATTACGTTCCAAATCCGCGTCCGGCGCAAACCTATCTGGTGCGCTTCACGCAGCCCGAATTCACCTCGCTGTGCCCGGTGACCGGACAGCCGGACTTCGCGCACCTGGTGATCGACTATGCGCCCGCCGAGACGATCGTCGAATCCAAGTCGCTGAAGCTATTCCTCGGCTCGTTCCGGAACCATGCCGCCTTCCACGAGGATTGCACGGTCGGGATCGGTGAACGGCTGTTCCGCGAGATGCGGCCGCAATGGCTGCGGATCGGTGGCTATTGGTATCCGCGTGGTGGAATGCCGATCGACGTCTTCTGGCAATCCGGGGCGGCGCCGGCGGATTTGTGGCTGCCCGATCAGGGTGTTGCCCCATATCGCGGGCGAGGGTGACTGATCGCGATCAACCCGTTCGCGAATGCTGCGCTGCGGAAATTTGGCAACCTTTCGTCGGACAGATGGTTCACTTTACGAACACGCGCGCAACGGGCGCCGTAATCATCGCAAAGGCAAGGGGATGAAGCAGTCGACCGGGGCGCTGAACGTCGGGCACATTGCGCTGATCGGTAACTTCCTGCCACGAAAGTGCGGGATCGCGACCTTCACCACCGATACCTACCAGGCGCTGCGCAGCCGTTTTCCGGACATGCAGGTCGACGTCTACGCGATGGACGACCACCCCGGTCGCTACGATTATCCCGCGGCGGTGGTCGGCACGATCCCGCAGCACGACCGAGACGCTTATGTCTCTACGGCGCGGGCGATCGAGACCAGCGGTGCGCAGGTGCTGTGGCTCCAGCATGAATATGGCATCTTCGGCGGCGAGGCGGGTGGCCACATCCTCGCGTTGCTCGACCGTGTATCGCTGCCGCTGATCGTCACGCTGCATACCGTTCTCGAAAAGCCGAGCGCTGCCGAGCGGACGGTGCTCGAAGGGCTGCTGCGCCGCGCCGCCAAGGTGATCGTGATGGCCGAGCGCGGGCGCGAGATCCTCGAGCGCGTCTATGGCGCGAATCCGAAGCAGATCGCGACGATCCCGCACGGCGTCCCTGACCGCCCATTCGCCGAACCGGATTCGTTCAAGGCACGGTTCGGCTGGGACGGTCGTCGCGTGATCCTGACCTTCGGCCTTCTGGCGCCGGGCAAGGGGATCGAGACGATCATCGAGGCGATGCCGTCGGTCGTCGAACGTCACCCGGAGGCGATGTATGTCGTGCTCGGCGCGACGCACCCCAATCTCGTCGCGCACGAGGGCGAGAAATATCGTGATTCGCTCAAGGCGCGTGCCGAGGAACTGGGTGTCGGCGCGAACGTCGCCTTCATCGATGCGTTCGTCGACCACGACGACCTGATCGATTACCTGCAAGCGGCGGATATCTACGCCACGCCCTATCTTAACCCCGCACAGATCACGAGCGGTACGCTCAGCTATGCGGTCGGCGTCGGCAAGGCGGTGGTTTCGACCCCGTATGTCCATGCCACCGAAATCCTTGCCGATGGACACGGCGTTCTGGTCGATTTCCGCGACCCGGCCGCGTTCGCACGCGAGATCAACGACCTGCTCGGCAGCGCGCGCAATCTCGCGCGGCTGTCGGCCCGGGCTTATGCGCGGGGCCGGACGATGATCTGGCCGCGCGTGGTGGAGAAGGCAATGGACGAACTGATCGCCAGTCTGTCGACGCGGACGCAACGGCTTCCGCACCCCGGCAAGGCCGACAAACAGGTGTTGGCTCCCGATATCTCCGCCGTCGAGCGGATGAGCGACGCCACGGGGATGCTCCAGCATTCGATCTTCTCGGTGCCCGATCGCCGGCACGGTTATTGTATCGATGACAATGCGCGCGCGCTGATGCTGATGAGCGCGATCGAGGACCTCGACGCCGAGACCCGCGACAAATGGATGACGATCTATGCGTCGTTCGTGCAGTTCGCCTGGAACCCCGACGCGCGGCGTTTCCGTAACTTCATGAACTTCGACCGGACATGGTGCGAGGACGTCGGGTCCGAGGACTCGAACGGTCGTGCGCTCTGGGCGCTGGGCGTGACGGCGCGTGATGCGCACGAGCCCAAGCACCGCGATTGGGCGACCGCGATGTTCGACAATACCGCCAGCCTCGCACTCGACCTTGGCAGCCCGCGCGCGCAAGCCTTTGCGATGCTCGGTGCGGCGGCGATGCTGGAGGCGTCGCCACGGCATGACATGGCATTGCAGATCCTGCGCCGTTTCCCAGACGAGCATCTCGCATTGCTCGACGCGGCACGGCGGCCGGAATGGTGCTGGTTCGAGATCGTGCTTGCCTATGACAATGCGCGGTTGCCCGAGGCGATGCTACGCGCCGGTCTGGCGCTCAACCGCGCCGATCTGATCGCGTGCGGGCTCGATACGCTCGACTGGATCGTCGCGCGCCAGACTGCGCCGGAGGGGCATTTCCGCGCGGTCGGCTCGGAAAGCTTCGGGCGCATCTATGAGGAGCCGTTGCCGTTCGACCAGCAGCCGCTCGAGGCGCAGGCGACGATCGATGCCTGCGCGGCGGCCTTCGATGCGACCGGCGATGCGCGCTGGTATGCGGAAGCGAAGCGCGCTTACGACTGGTATCTTGGCGTCAACGATCTCGACCTGCCGCTGGCGACGCATCGCGATGGTGGCTGTTTCGACGGGCTGATGCCGACCGGGCTCAACCGCAATCAGGGCGCCGAGTCGATCCTTGCGTTACAAATGGCGTCCTGTGCGATTTCGGGGCTTTCAAAGCGCGTTGGAAAAGTGGCAGGGACGGTGCGCGTCTCCGCCTGATGGCGGCGACGTTCGCGTTCGACGTCCCTAAAGACGAGGCTGGTCCTTGGAGCTGTTCAACCACCGGCTGCGTCTGCATGCCGATCCGTCGCGCGTCGTGGTGCGCCCCTTTCACATCGGCTGGATCGCCAATGCCAACGGCGTCAGCCGCTCGCAGCGGCTGATCAGCGAGGTCATGGACATGTCGCCGCAAGAGGCGCGTGACCAGCTCGACCTGGTGCTGAAGGATTTCGAGGCGCGCCACTGGCAGACGCGACGCGTGTTCATGACCCGCTACGACGAGATCGCGGCGGCGCACGATCTCGACGGCAGCCGCATCTCGGACGAGAAGCGGCAGCTGATCGGCGCGTATTTCTGTCACGAATACAGCTATGCCGCCGCCGCGCTGATGAACCCCAGCGCGGTGTCGCATCCCGATCAGTCGGGGATGGAGGACGGTGCGCAGCGGATCGTCATGTCGCTGCGTGCGGTGGGAGAGGGGCATATCTCCTCGGTCGCGTTCCGTGAGGGGATCATCACCAGCAACAACGAGTTGAAGCTGGCCCCGGAGCCGCCGTTCGCCACCGCGACCGACGCGACCGGCACCGACGAGGAAGCGCCACCCAGCGGGCCGGTGACCGTCCATCGCCACCGTGACAGCACGCTGTCGGGCACGGTGATCTTCCCGATCACCGATGCGCAGTCCAAGGGGTTGGAAGACCTGCGGCTCGTGCACTTCACGCACGATGACGGGACGCAGGAATGGTTAGGCACCTATACCGCTTATAATGGCGCGACGATCCAGTCCGAGCTGTTGCGGACGCGCGATTTCCGCGCATTCGACCTGATCCCGATGACCGGCAGCGCGGCGCGCAACAAGGGCATCGCGCTGTTCCCGCGCAAGGTGGGCGGCGAGTATCTGTCGATCGGTCGGCAGGATGGCGAGAACCTGTATCTGCTGCGCACCAGTGACCTGACGCATTGGGACGACGGCGAGTTGATCCTCAAGCCGGTGTTTCCATGGGAGTTCGTCCAGATCGGCAATTGCGGGCCGCCGATCGAGATCGACGAGGGCTGGCTGTTGCTGACGCACGGCGTGGGTGCGATGCGGAAGTATTCGATCGGCGCGGCGTTGCTCGACAAGGAGAATCCGGCGCGGATCATTGGACGGACGCGCTCGCCGATCCTGGCAGCGGCGGATCAGGATCGCGAAGGCTATGTGCCGAACGTGGTCTATACGTGCGGTGCGATGAAGCACGGCGACAAGCTGTTCATGCCGTACGGGATCGCCGACAGCTCGGTCGGGTTCGCGTTCGTGTCGATCAAGGAATTGCTGGAAAAGATGTGACCGGTCGTTGCCGCGGCTACGCCCGCGGCGGTGCGCGTAGCGCAACGACCGGTCCGGCCGGCGGGGCGGCGGAGCCGATCCCGTCCGACGTCATGCCGGCGGCTTTGCCGCCGGCGGCCTCTTCGGCCGTCATTGCGAGCGCAGCCAAGCAATCCAGGGCCGGACCACGACGCCCTGGATTGCTTCGCTTCGCTCGCAATGACGGCTTATGTCATTCCTCCGCGGCGGCTTTCTTGGCTGGCGCTTTCTTGGCTGGCGCTTTCTTCGCGGCCGGCTTCTTCGCCGCGGCCTTCTTCGCTGGCGCCTTCTTCTTCGTCTTGCCCGCCGGCGCGGCTGCCGCGCGGTCGTCGATCAGTTGCGCGGCTTCCTCCAGCGTGAGCTGGTCCGGCGCGATCGTCTTCGGGAGCGTCGCATTGGTCGTGCCGTCAGTGACATAGGGGCCGTAGCGGCCTTCCATCAGCTTGATTTCGGCCTCGGTCCGCGGGTGAGGCCCGAGCACCTTGAGCGGGGCGCGCGCCGCACCGCGGGCGGGGCGACCGCCGCCTGCCGCGGCCTCGGCCAGCTTGACCACCGCGGCGTTCATGCCGGTCTCGAACACCTCGGATGTTGACGAAAGTCGCGCATATTTGCCGTCGTGCACGAGGTACGGCCCATAGCGGCCGATGCTCGCGTTGATGGGCAGACCCGTCTCCGGATGTTGTCCGATGGTGCGCGGAAGGTTGAGCAAACGCAGCGCCATCTCGAGGTCGAGCTCGCCGATGTCCTTGGGGATCGAGGCGCGCTTCGCTTCCTTGCCTTCGCCGAGCTGGATGTACGGGCCGAACCGCCCGCTCTTGCGCTCGACGGGCAGTCCGGTCTCGGGATCCTGGCCGAGAGTCTCCGGCCCGGTTTCCTCCGCCGCCGCGTCGCCGCCCTGCGCGAAGCGGCGCGTGAACTTGCAGTCGGGGTAATTGCTGCACGCGATGAACGCGCCGAACTTGCCGCCGCGCAGCGCGAGTTGCCCGGCATGGCATGCCGGACAGAGGCGCGGATCGCTGCCGTCCGCCTTTTCGGGGAACAGGTATGGTGCAAGGAACTGGTCGAGCGCGGCGGTGACCTCGCTCGGCTTCTGCTCCATCACCTCGGCGGTGCGCGGCTTGAAGTCGCGCCAGAACGCTTCCAGCACCGCCTGCCATTGCGCGCGGCCGCCGGACACGTCGTCCAGCTCCTCTTCCAACTCCGCAGTGAAGTCGAAGCCGACATATTTCTCGAAGAAGCGTTCGAGGAACGCCGTCACCAGCCGCCCGCTCTCCTCCGCGAAGAAGCGGTTCTTCTCGACGCGCACATAGGCGCGGTCCTTGAGCGTCTTGATGATCGAGGCATAGGTCGACGGGCGACCGATCCCCAATTCTTCCATGCGCTTGACCAGCGACGCCTCGGAGAAGCGCGGCGGCGGCTGGGTGAAATGCTGCTCGGCGAGCACGTCCTTCTTCGCAGGGGCATCGCCCTCGCGCATCCGCGGGAGGCGCTTGGCGTCCTCGTCCTGCGAATCGTCCTGCCCCTCCTCGTAGAGCGCGAGATAGCCGGGGAAGAGCACGACCTGCCCGGTGGCGCGCAGCACGTTGCGCCCGGTGCCGTCGGCCAGCTCGATCGTGGTACGCTCCATCCGCGCCGAAGCCATCTGCGACGCGAGCGCACGCTTCCAGACAAGGTCGTACAGCCGGGCGTGGTCGACCGAACCGACGCGGTCCTTCGTGAAATCGGTCGGGCGGATCGCCTCGTGCGCTTCCTGTGCGTTCTTGGCCTTTGTCTGATACTGGCGCGGCTTGTCGGGAATGTAGCCGCCGTCATAGCGATCGACGATCGCGGCGCGCGCGGCGGAGATGGCGCTGCCGTCCATCTGCACGCCATCGGTCCGCATATAGGTGATCGCGCCGTCCTCGTAGAGCTGCTGCGCGATCCGCATCGTGTGATCGGCGGAGAAGCCGAGCTTGCGCGCCGCCTCTTGCTGGAGCGTCGAGGTGGTGAAGGGCGGCGGCGGGTTGCGTGTCGCCGGCTTGGTCTCAACCGACTGGACCGAGAAGTTGCCGGCCTCGACATCGGCCTTGGCCTTGAGCGCGTCACCCTCGCTGCCGATCGAGAGGCGGTCGAGCTTCTTGCCCTGCCATTGCACCAGCCGCGCGGCGAACGGCGTGCCGTCCTGCTCGAACTCCGCGATGACCGACCAATATTCCTGCGCGCGGAACGCCTCGATCTCGCGCTCGCGATCGACGATCAGCCGCAACGCCACCGACTGGACGCGCCCCGCCGATTTCGCGCCGGGCAGCTTGCGCCACAGCACCGGCGACAGCGTGAAGCCGACCAGATAATCGAGCGCGCGGCGGGCGCGATAGGCGTCGATCAGGTCGGTATCGAGCGCACGCGGCGCCTGCATCGCCTGCGTCACCGCTTGTTTGGTGATCGCGTTGAAGGTGACGCGCTGGACGTCCTTGGGCAGTGCCTTGCGCTTGGCGAGCACCTCCTGGACGTGCCAAGAAATCGCCTCTCCCTCGCGATCGGGGTCGGTGGCGAGGATCAGGCGGTCGGCGGTCTTGGCGAGATCGGCGATCGCCTTGAGCTGCTTGGCCTTGTCGGCGTAGTTTTCCCACTCCATCGCGAACCCCTCGTCGGGGTTCACCGACCCGTCGCGCGGCGGCAGGTCGCGGACGTGGCCGTAGCTGGCGAGGACGCGATAGTCCGAGCCGAGATACTTCTCGATGGTTTTGGCCTTGGCGGGCGATTCGACGATGACGAGCTGCATTGTTGCCTAACTAGGGAGCCTCACACGTACGTGCGAGGGTGAAGGGGAGCGGCGGGGGGCGTCAAGGGTGTGTGAGAAGCGGCCTGGTTTCGTCGGCCCGGATCACGTCGCGAGCTTTGCAGGATTCTCAAGGTCGCTTCGATCACATCGTCACCCCGGACCTGCTCCGGGGTCCCCCCATGCCGCAAGATCAACTAGTTGCATGTTCGCGGACGGGTGGATGCCGGAACGTGTCCGGCATGACGGTCATAGCGTGACAGGGGTTTCGACCAGGTTCGGAGCGACAGGCAGTCATGACAGGCTCGCCCGTCCACCCGCGTGACGCTCGAGCCGTCCGGCGAGTTCGAGTTCCAGCAGGACCATCTGCACGACCGCGGGGGCGCAGCCGGATTGGCGGACCAGTTCGTCGACCGCCACCGGAACCGGGCCGAGCAACGAGGCGACCCGCGCGCGCTCGGCGTCGCTGGCGTCCTCCGGCGGTGGCGCCCCCATGTCGGCGCGTGCGCGCGGACCGCGGCGCGGGCGTCGATCGGGCGTAGTTGTTCGAGGACGTCGGCGGCGTTCTGGATCAAGGTCGCGCCCTCGCGTATCAGCGCGTTGCAGCCTTGCGCACGGGGATCGGAGGGATGGCCGGGCACCGCCATCACCTCGCGCCCCTGCTCGCCCGCCAGCCGCGCGGTGATGAGCGAGCCCGATTTCGGCGCGGCCTCCACCACCACCGTGCCGAGCGCTAGCCCGGCAATGATACGGTTCCGGTGCGGGAAGTGGCGCGCGCGGGGCTCGGTGCCGGGCGGCATCTCGGCGACCAGCAGCGCGTGAGTGGCGATCCGCTCCTGAAGCGCTTCGTTTTCGGGCGGATAGATGATGTCGATCCCGCCCGCGATCACCGCGATCGTCGCGGCGCCCGCGCCGTCATGGGCGGCGGTGTCGATCCCGCGCGCAAGCCCGGAGACGACACTGGCGCCCTCCGCGGCCAGTTCCTGCGCCAGCCCGCGAGCGAAGCGGCACGCCGCCGCCGAGGCGTTGCGCGCACCGACCAACGCCACCGGCGTGCGCCGCACCAGCGAGAGGTCGCCGCGCACCGTCAGCACCGCGGGAGCATTGTCGATCTCGGCGAGCAGCGCGGGGTAGTCCGGATCGCCGAGGAACAGCAGCCGCGCGCCGAGCCGGTCGACCAACTGCCGCTCCCGCTCGACCGCGGCGATCGACGGCGGGGCCGGGATGCGTCCGCCGCCACGGCGCGCGAGATCGGGCAAGGCGTCGAGCGCCGCCGCCGCGGTGCCGAACCGCGCCAGCAATTGTCGGTAACTGACCGGCCCGATCGACGGCGTGCGGATCAACCGCAGCCGTGCAATCGTGTCATCCACCGGTGTCTCCGGCCACTTCGCCGTCCGCGGGCGTGCTCTTCGAACCGCCGACGCGCGGCTCGGTCCCGTCGACCAGCCGCGCGATGTTGGCACGGTGCTTCCACAGCACGATCGCCGCCAGCGCCATCAGCAGCGGCACCAGATCGAAGTCGCCGAGGATCGCGGCGGTCACCGGCGTGCTGATCGCCGCCGCCATCCCCGCCAGCGACGAGATGCGCGTGATTGCGAGCAGCCCGAGCCAGAGGATCGCGAACACCAGCCCGAGCGGCCAGCCGAGGCCGAGCGCGACCCCCATCAACGTCGCGACGCCCTTGCCGCCGCGGAACCGCAGCCACACCGGATAGCAATGCCCGATCAGCGCACCCGCCGCGGCAAGCGGTTGCTCGCCGGGCCACAGCCATGCGACCAGCAGCACCGCGCCGAGCCCCTTGGCGAGATCGAGCAGCAATGTCGCCGCCGCCAGTCCCTTGCGCCCGGTGCGGAGCACGTTGGTGGCGCCGATATTGCCCGAGCCGATCTGGCGCAGGTCGCCAGCGCCCGTCATCCGCGTCAGTATGACGCCGAACGGGATCGAGCCGAGCACATAGCCGATCAGCAAGGCCGCCACGGGCGCTATCCAGATGATCTCGGTCGGCAGTGTTCGATCCCCCTCGAGCGCGATCTTTAGCCGAAACATTTCGGGTACGCCACCGGCAGCGTTGCCCTGCGCGGTCGATCAAGACTAGACGGCGATGTGACCGATAACGCACCGATCCTGTTCTTCGACTCCGGCGTCGGCGGCCTGTCGGTGGTGGCGCCGACGCGCGTGCTGCTGCCGCAAGCGCCGATCGTCTACGCCGCCGATTCGGCCGGCTTCCCGTACGGCACGCGCAGCGAAGCGGAGATCGCCGCGCGGGTGCCGGCGCTGCTGGGGCGGCTGGTCGAGCGCTATCGGCCGCGGCTGGTGGTGATCGCGTGCAATACCGCATCGACGATCGCGCTGGCGGCGGTGCGCGCCGCTCTCGATGTCGCGGTGGTCGGCACCGTGCCCGCGATCAAGCCGGCGGCGGCGATGAGCCGGTCGCGGGTGATCGGGGTGCTCGGCACCGCGGCGACGGTGCGCCAGCCGTATGTCGACGACCTGACGGCACGGTTCGCGAGCGATTGCACGGTCTTGCGTTATGGCTCGGCGGCGCTGGTCGAGATCGCGGAGGCGAAGCTGGCGGGGGCTGCGCCCGACCCGGCGGCGCTGGCGCGCGAGCTGGACGGGCTTTTCGCGCAGCCCGGCGGGGCGAAGATCGACGTGATCGTCAATGCCTGCACCCATTTCCCATTGCTGGAGCCGGAGATGGCGGCGCTGGTGCCGGCAGGCGTGCGCTTCGTCGATGGCGGCCCGGGGATCGCGCGGCGGATCGTGCATCTCACCGACGGGCAGACGTGGCCGGCGCGGGCGGAGGATGTGCTGGTGTTCACGCGGCTCGGCGAGGCCGAGCGGCGGCTGGCCACCGCGCTGGATTTCGCGCGCGTCGAGGCGTTGTAGACGGGGAGGCGGTGGGGGTAGGGCAATTTGTCCACCCTTTTCGATCATAGAGAGTGCGGTTCTGCGCTGGCCATCGCCGGTCTGAGGGAGTAATCGCGGGCACCATGAAGACGGAGAGCATCGAAGCGCGCGGCGTCGATTATTCGCGCGTATTCACTCAGGCGATCGACCGGCTTCATGCCGAAGGTCGATATCGCGTGTTCATCGACATCCTGCGCAACAAGGGCATGTTCCCCAATGCGCGATGCTTCGCCGGGCATAACGGGCCGAAGCCGATCACCGTCTGGTGCTCCAACGACTATCTCGCGATGGGCCAGCATCCCAAGGTGATCGCGGCCATGGAGGAGGCGCTGCACGACGTCGGCGCGGGCTCGGGCGGCACGCGCAACATCGGCGGCAACACGCATTATCACGTTGACCTCGAAACCGAGCTGGCCGATCTGCACGGCAAGCAGGCGGCGTTGCTGTTCACCTCCGGCTATGTTTCGAACGAGGCGACGCTGTCGACGCTCGCCAAGGTGCTGCCGGGCTGCATCATCTATTCGGACGAGCTGAACCACGCGTCGATGATCGCGGGGATCCGCAATTCCGGGTGCGAGAAGCGCGTGTTCCGGCACAACGACCTCGCACATCTCGAGGAATTGCTGGCCGCCGACGATTCGGCCGCGCCAAAGCTGATCGCGTTCGAGAGCGTCTATTCGATGGAAGGCGACATCGCCCCGATCGCGGCGATCTGCGACCTGGCGGACAAGTATAATGCGCTGACCTATCTCGACGAGGTCCATGCGGTCGGCATGTACGGCCCGCGCGGCGGCGGCATCTCGGAGCGCGACGGGGTCGCTCACCGGCTGACGATCATCGAAGGGACGTTGGGCAAGGCGTTCGGGGTGATGGGCGGGTATATCGCGGCGGATCGTACGATCGTCGACGTGATCCGCTCCTATGCGCCGGGGTTCATCTTCACGACCTCGTTGTCGCCGGTGCTGGTCGCGGGCGTGCTGGCGAGCGTGCGGCACCTCAAGCAATCGAGCGCCGAGCGCGACGGCCAGCAGGCGGCGGCGGCGACGCTGAAGGCGATGCTGCGCGATGCAGGGTTGCCGGTGATGGCAGGCGAGACGCATATCGTGCCGGTGATGGTCGGCGACCCGGTGAAGGCCAAGAAGATCAGCGACATCCTGCTCGCCGAATATGGCGTGTACGTGCAGCCGATCAATTATCCGACCGTGCCGCGCGGGGCCGAGCGGCTGCGCTTCACGCCGGGACCCGCGCATAGCGAGGCGATGATGCGCGAGCTGGTTGGGGCACTGGTCGAGATCTGGGACCGGCTGGAGTTGCGCGCGGCGGCGTGAGCGTTGGCGGCGACGGGCTAGTTCAAGCCCTCATCCCGCCTTGCCAGCAGCGGTGGAAAATACGGTGTCGGCGCATCTGCCGGCATCGTCGCCAGTTCCCGCTCGATCGCCGCTGCGCGGTCCTTTGCCGAGGGGTGGGTGCGGCTGTGGAACATGCCGCCGTCGATCTTGCTGCCATATTCGCGCCAGAAGCGGACCGCGAGTTGCGGGTCCCAGCCGGCGTTGCGGAGCAGGTAGGCGCCGAGCAGGTCGGCTTCGGTTTCGGTCTGGCGGAACAGCCGCGCGTTGCGGCCGAATTCGGAGAGCAGCCCCCATTTGACCCCCGCCGCCTCCAGCCGGACACGGTGGCGCAGGATCGCATGCGCCAGTTCGTGCGCGACGACGACCGCGATCTGGTCGTCGCCGAAGCGCTCGAACAATGCGCCGCCGACCTGCACGACATGGCCGTCTGAGGAGGCGCCGAGCTTGGCACCGGTCAGCACCTCGAACTCGACGCGGCAGCCGGCGCGCGGCTGGACCGTGACCGCGTGCGCCGCACCGTCGCGGCGCAACGTCAGCGCGATCGGGGCGGCGATCGGCAGCGCCGCGATCCGCGCCTGTGCGGCGTCGCGAGTCGCGCTGGTCAGCGCGTCGCCGGTGGTCGCCGGCGGAAGCGGCTGCGCGTCGATCGCGGTGATGCCGTCGTTGGCGAGCACCCCGGCCTGCGCGGCGGGTGCGCCCGGTACGATCAACTCGACCGCGACTGGCGCGGCAAAGGCGCTCCGCAAGTCAGCCGGATATTGATCGGCGGCGTGGAGCGTCGCGCCGATCACCGGCTGTTGCTCGCGACACAAAGGCGCATTGGCGGTGGTCAGCCGCCACGCGATCGCGGCGAGCCGCTGGTCTACTTCGAGCAGACTCGGCGCGGCGGCGGCGGGCAGCGCGACGAGCGCCAGCAGAATGGCCAGGAAACGGGACAACATACGCATTACTCGGGCTGACGGGCGGTCGGGCGAAAGGCGGCCGGCTCGATGCCGTGGCGCTGCATCCGGTCGTACAGGCTGCGGCGCGGCAACTGCAACTCCGCCGCCGCGGCACCGACATCGCCGCGCACGCGCTCCAGCGTGGCGCGGATCGCCGCCGCTTCGAAACGGTCGACGCGCTCCGACAAGGGAAGCTGGTCGGCGGGTTGTGCTGCATCACCATCGATCCCGAGCACGACCCGCGCGGCGAAGTTGCGCAACTCGCGAACATTGCCCGCCCAATCGTCGCTGACCAGCCGCGCCTCGACCGCGGCGTCGATCATCGGCCGCTCGCGCCCGAAACGCTCGGCCGCTTCGCCGAGGAAGTAGGCGAACAGCAACGGCACGTCGGCGCGACGCTCGCGCAACGGCGGAATGCGCAGGCGCACGGTTTCCAGCCGGTAGAGAAGGTCGGCGCGGAAGCGACCCTGCGTGACGGCGGCGGACAGATCGGTCTTAGCCGCGGCGACGACGCGCAGGTTGACGACGCGCGGCGCGGCACCCGGCTGCGGCAATTCGCGCTCCTCGACGACGCGCAGCAACTTGCCCTGCAACGCCGGCGACATGCTGTCGATCTCGTCGAGGAACAGCGTCCCGCGATCGGCGTCGGCGATCCGCCCGGCCTGCGTGCGATTGCCGAACAGCGCCTCGTCGGCGATGGCATCGGGCAGCGCCGCGCAATCGACCGCCACGAACTGCCGCGAGCGACGGTGGCTCCAGCGGTGGAGCAGCAGCGCGACCAGTTCCTTGCCGGTGCCGGTCTCGCCCTCGATCAGCACGTCGACGTCGACATCGGCCAATTGCCGGATCGTCTCGCGCAGCCGCACCATCGCCGGCGTCTCGCCGATCAGCGGATAGTGCGTTTCGGCATCGGCAGCAGCGACACGCAGCCGGCGGTTTTCAGCACCAGCCGCCGCACGTCGAGCGCGCGGCGGACGCTGGCGATCAGATGGTCGGCGGCGAACGGCTTGGCGATGAAGTCCCACGCGCCCTTCTTGAGCGCGGCGACCGCGGTGGCGATATCGCCGTGCCCGGTCATCAGGATGACGGGCAATTCGGGGTCGCGAGCCGCGACCGCCTCGGCGAGCGCGTGGCCGTCCATGCGCGGCATCCGAATGTCGCTGACGACGACACCGGGGAAATCGGCGCCGAGCTGAGTCAACGCGGCGCGCGCATCGGCGAACGGTTCGACGTCGATCCCGGCAATCGCGAAACTGTCGGCCAGCGCGGTCCGCAGCCCGTCGTCATCGTCGATCAGCAGCACGCGTAGCGCGCCGGTCGGGGAGGGCTCGCTCATGCGCGCTTCACCGACGCCATGAACGCCGCCCCGCCCAACGGCGACGCGACGATCCGCAACGCGCCGTCGAACTGCGCCATGATGTCGCGCGCGATGCCCAGCCCGAGGCCGAGCCCGTCGGGCTTGCCGGTGACGAAGGGGCTGAACACCTCCTCGCCAAGCGCCGGGTCGATCCCGCTGCCGTTATCGGCCACGATCAGGTCCACGCATTTCTCCCGTTCCTCCACCCGCACGGCAATGCGCGGATCGTCGCGCCCGGCCACCGCATCGACCGCATTGTTGAGCAGGTTGACGAGCACCTGCTCCAGCCGGACCCGCCCGGCGATCACCGACGGCTGGTCGCGGGCGGGCCAGTCGACCGCGACGTTCGCGCCGCGCAGCCGGTCGCCGACCAGCAGCAAGGTGCCGTCGAGCACCTCGTCGAGCGCGACCGGCTCGATCCGCCCGCTGCCGCGGCGCGCGAAGCGGCGCATCTCCTGCGTGATCGAGCCGATCCGGGCGGTCAGCGCCACGGCACTTTCCAGCGTCGCGCGGACGCGATCGTTTCGTCCGGCGGCGAGATGGTGTTGCGCGTTCTCGGCGAGCGTGCGGATCGTCGCCACCGGCTGATTGATTTCATGCGCCAGCCCCGCGGTGATCGATCCCAGCGACGCGAGGCGATTGGCCTGCGCCAGTTCCTCGCGTGCGGCGCGGAAGCGCTGGTCGGCGTCGGCGCGCCGTTCCATCTCGGCGCTCAATTCGGCGGTGCGTTCGCTGACGGCGGCCTGCAATTGCGCGCGTACCCGCGCCGCGCGCGCCAGCCGGGTCGTCCGCCACACCAGCAACCCGGTCAGCAACAACAGCACGAGCGCGAAGGTGGCGGTCGCGAGGCGGGCCAGCGCCGCGGCGTCGCGCAGCGCGCGCGCGATCGGGACGACGCGGACGAGCTGCCAGCCGGGCACGTCCAGCGCGGTGGCGACCGTCAATTGCCTTGGATCGGCACCGGGGCGCAGATGCGTCGGCGGCAGCGGTTCGTCACCGAACTGCCCGCTGGCGCGGATCGCGGCGCGGGTGGCGGGTGAAAGCGGCCGGAGCGTGCGCAGCACCTCGCGCGGGTCGGTGGTCGCGAGCACGATGCCATCGCGGTTGACCAGCAACGTCGTGCCGGGATCGTTACGCCAGACGCGCGTCACCGCGTCGAACTCGACCTTGACCACCACCGCACCGGCCGCACGGCCCGCAGCGTCGATGCGGCGACTGAGGAACAGTCCTGGCCGCCCGCTGACGTTGCCCAGCGCGAAATACTCGGCGCTGCCGTCGCGCATCGCCAGCCGGTAATAAGGGCGGAAGCGATAGACGTGGCCGACGAAGCTGTCGGGCGAGGCGGCGTTCGAGGCCGCCACCGTCATCCCGCGCGCATCGATCACATAAATCACCGCGGCGCCGGTGCGCTGCGCGAGCGGGGCGAGCTTTCGATCGAGCCGCCGGGCCGCGCCGGCACCGTTCCCGCCGGCGAGCGCGTCACGCAAGTCGCTGTATTCGCTGAGGACGATCGGGAGCAGTCGATATTTGTCTAGTTCGCTGTCGAGCAGCCGCGCCTGCTGACGCGCGGTCGCGAGCGCCGCCGCATGCGCATCGGACCGCGCGCGGCCGGCGCTCCACGACGAGACGGCGAAATAGAAGAGCGTCGTCGACGCGATGAGCGCCGCCGCCACGACCAGCCGCAAGGAAAGACGCGCGGGCGACATGCGTGCAGGATATTGCAACGGCGGTGGTGAAGTCACGCGGGTTCTCGCGAGCGCGGCCCTGATCTACCGCAAGGTTGCCAAAAAGTTACGAGTGTTTTCATGTTTTTAGCATACCGCGCCGCTGATTTTTGCGATCGTGCCTGTGCACGTCATGCTGTGCACAAGCCGAGGAACACGGCGAGAGAGGACCGAATGTACAGCATTTCCAATGGCGCACAGGCGAAGGTGACGCGTGGGGCAGCCATTCGCGGGCTCCTGATCGGCGCGTCGGCGCTGGTCGCGACCCCTGCACTCGCCGATCCCGCCGCCGCTCCGCAGATCACCGGGACGAAGGAAGCGCCCGCGACCCCGTCCGTGGTCGGCTATCCGGCGTTCGGCAACGGCGAGGGCACCGTCTCGGGCAAGTACAACGTCTCGCGTTGGGCCGAGGACTGGAGGTCGATGCGCGATCCGGCGAAACGCGACGATCCGCTCGATCGCCTGAAGTTCCTGCCGCTGACACCGCAGGGCGACGTCTATCTGACGCTCTCGGGTGAGTTCCGCTTCCGTGTTCAGGAAACCACCAACCCCGATCTGCGCGATCGTCCGGCGCAGCGGCAGGACCGCAACCGCGTCTATGTCGGCGCCGACCTGCATCTGGGCGAGCATGTCCGCTTCTACGGCGAGCTGGCCCATGCCGGGGTCAGCGGCGTGAACATCGGAACGCCCGCGGGGAACATCACCAACAAGCTGATGCTGCAGCAGGGTTTCGGTGAAGTCATGGGCCGGATCGGCGGTGCCGAGGTCGGCGTGCGTGGCGGGCGGCAGGAGTTTTCGGATGGGCCGAACCTGCTGACCTCGGTCCGCGACGACCCGACGCTGCACTTCGTGCTCGATGGCGTGCGCGGCTATGTGCGGGGCAAGCGGGTCCGCGCCGACGTGTTCGACCTCCGCTACGTCAATTACGGGCGCGAGGGGTTGAGCGACGACCGAACCGACGGAACGCGGCGGTTCAGCGGCGTGACGTTCGGCTATGCGATCCCCTCCGACTTCCTTGGCACGTCCAAGCTGTTCTTCGACCCGTTCGTCTGGCGGCTGCGCACCCGAGGTGCGGTATGGGGACCGCAGACCGCGCGTGAGGAGCGGATGTTCTACGGCCTGCACCTTTATGGCGACGTAGACCGGGCGACAATCGACTGGACGATCAATCACCAGGGCGGCGACTTCAACGATCGCAAGATCGACGCCTGGCAGGCGTTCCTCGCCCAGACGTGGCGGGTCGGCAAGTCGGCGAGCGCGCCCCGTGTCGGCGTCCATGTCGATTACGGCAGCGGCGGCGGCGGGGCGAGCGGGCAGGGTGATCTGCGTACCGCCAGCGGGCTGTACGGCAACAACATCTATTACAGCTACCAGCTGTTCCTGACCCCGACCAATCTGATCGCGATCTCGCCCAACGTCACGGTGCAGCCGGTCAAGAACCTGCGCGTCACCGGCGAATATACGATGGCCTATCGCCCGAACGAGAACGAGGCGGTGTATCGCGCCTCGGGTGCGGCGTTCGCCAACACGCAGAACGTCGACGGCAAGCATATCGCCGACCTGATCCGGTTGCAGGCGGTGTGGGCACTGACCCCGCGTATCTCGCTGACCGGGCGATACGAGCATATGATGGTCAAGGATGCGCTGGCCAATGCCGGCTACAAGGACTCGGACTTCCTTGCGGGCTGGGTCAGCTTCCGGTTCTAAAAATAGGAGAGGCACGATGGCGGGAACGCCGGATACTGACAATCGACTGAAATCCATTATCGGAGGATCGACCGGCAATCTGGTCGAATGGTTCGATTGGTACGTCTATTCGGCGTTCACGCTCTATTTCGCGCCGCACTTCTTCCCGTCGGGCGACCAGACCGCGCAATTGCTGAGCGCGGCGGCGGTGTTCGCGGTCGGCTTCGTCATGCGCCCGATCGGCGCGTGGATCATGGGCATCTATGCCGACCGCAAGGGGCGCAAGGCCGGGCTGACGCTGTCGGTGACGCTGATGTGCGCGGGCTCGCTGATCATCGCCTGTACGCCGGGTTATGAGACGATCGGGCTTGCCGCGCCCGCGCTGCTGGTGCTCGCGCGGTTGATGCAGGGGTTGTCGGTCGGCGGCGAATATGGCGCGAGCGCGACCTATCTGTCGGAGATGGCGGGGAAGGAGCGGCGCGGTTTCTACTCGGCGTTCCAATATGTCACGCTGATCTCGGGGCAGCTGCTGGCGATCATGGTGCTGTTGATCCTCCAATCCGTGATGCCGCGGACCGAGCTGGAATCATGGGGCTGGCGGATTCCGTTCGTGGTCGGCGCCTTCCTGGCGGTCGTCGTCTTCTACCTGCGCCGTGGACTGGCCGAGACGCAGAGCTTCAAGAATGCCCACGCGAGTGATGCGCCCAAATCGGGGTTCATCGCGTTGTTGAAGAATCATCCGCGTGAGACCGCGCTGGTGATGCTGCTGACCGCCGGGGGTACGCTCGCCTTCTACGCTTACTCGATCTACATGCAGAAGTTCCTGGTCAACACCTCGGGCTTCTCCAAGGAAGTCGCGACGCAGATCAACGCCGTCACGCTGTTCGTCTTCATGCTGCTCCAGCCGCTCGCGGGCGGGCTGTCGGACCGGATCGGGCGCAAGCCGCTGATGGTCGCGTTCGGGGTCGCGGGGGTGTTGTTCACCTATCCGATCTTCTCTGCGCTGGAAGCGACGCGCAGCCCGCTGACCGCCGGGTTGCTGGTGATGGCGTCGCTGATCATCGTCACCGGCTATACGTCGATCAATGCGGTGGTGAAGGCGGAGCTGTTCCCCGCGCACATCCGCGCGCTGGGCGTCGCGCTGCCTTACGCGCTGGCGAACACGTTGTTCGGCGGGACCGCCGAATATGTCGCGCTCAGCTTCAAGAGCCATGGGTGGGAGCAGGGCTTCTACTGGTATGTCACGGTGATGATCGGGATCTCGCTGCTCGTGTATCTGCGGATGCGCGATACCGGACGGAACAGCCTGATCAGCGAGGATTGATCGTCAATCTCCGTTCGTGCCGAGGAGGCATCGAGCGACGTCGAGAGGCCGTCTCGAAGTACGGTTGTCGCGCGTGCCCTTCGAGACGGGGCGTCGACAGGCTCAGCCCCTCCTCAGGGCGAACGGGGGTAGAGAAGGCGGTTGTGGGTAACGGCCGGCGGGCGGGTGGTTCCCCTCGCCGCACCGGATCGCTACATCCGCGCGCATGACCGATACGCTGCTCGACCCGCTCGTCCTCCCCGACTTCGCCGCGCTGACCCCGGAGGCGATCGCCCCGGCGCTCGACGCCGCCATCGCGCGCCATGCCGAGGCGGTCGAGATCGTCACGCGCGACCGTCCGACAAGCTTCGAACAGGCGTGGCTGCCGCTGGAACGTGCCGAGGCGGGGATCGATGCCTTGTGGTCGGCAGTGCCGCACCTGCGCGGGGTCGCGGACACGCCCGAGTTGCGCGCCGCCCACGCCGCCGGGCAGGAGAAGCTGGTCCAGCATTTCATGGCGGTGGCGCAAAACCGCGACCTGTACGACGTGCTGACCGCATTGGAGACGTCGCCCGATTTCGCCGCGCTGCCGCAGGCCGATCGCGTTGCGGTCGAACATGCGATCCGTGACTTCCGGCTCGCGGGTGTCGCGCTCGACGATGCGGAGCGTGAGCGGTTCGCGGCGGTCTCGGTCGAGCTGTCGGCGCTGTCGACCGAGTTCGGCAGCGCAGTGCTGGATGCCACCGACGCCTGGACCTGCCACATCACCGACGAGGTACGACTCGCGGGCATCTCCGCGCCCGACCGGGCGATGTTCGCCGCCGCAGCGCAGGCCAAGGGGCTGGACGGCTGGCTGGTCACGCTCCAGCAGCCGAGCGTCAATGCGGTGCTGACCTTCGCCGAGGATCGCGACCTGCGTGCCGACGTGTACCGCGCTTATGGCACGCGCGCCTCGGATCAGGGACCGAACGTGGGCACGCACGACAATGGCCCGCGGATCGCGCGGATCCTCGCGCTGCGGCGCGAGGCGGCGGCGCTGCTCGGCTTCACCGATCCGGTCGCGCTGTCGCTGGAAACCAAGATGGCGCCGAACGCGGGCGAGGTGCTCGCCTTCCTGCGCGACCTCGGCCAACGCGCGAAGCCGGCGGCGCAGCGCGACCTGGATGCGTTGCGCGCCTTTGCGGCGGACGAGCTGGGGATTGCCGACCTTCAGCCATGGGATGCCGGATTTGCCGCCAACCGTTTGCGGCTGGCCCAATACGCGGTCGATGAGCAGGAGGTGCGTGGCTATTTCCCGGTCGAGCGCGTCACCGCCGGCTGGCAGGCGTTGCTCGGGCAGCTGTTCGGGTTGCGGCTCACGCGGCGCGACGACGTGCCGCTCTATCACCCCGATGCGCATTACTATGACGTCGCCGACGACAGCGGCGAGGTGTTCGCGGGCCTGTATCTCGACCTCCACGCCCGTCCCGGGAAGCGCGGTGGCGCGTGGATGGCGCAGGCCCGGCCGCGGCTGCGCGACGGCAACACGACGCGCGTGCCGGTCGCCTATCTGGTCTGCAATTTCGCACCGAAGGGTGAGGGGCAGCCGTCGCTGCTGAGCCATAGCGATGTCGTGACGTTGCTCCACGAAACCGGGCATTGCCTCCACCATCTGTTCACGCGCGTCGACCGGCCGTCGATCGCCGGGACGAGCGGGTTCGAGTGGGATGCGGTCGAGCTTCCCAGCCAGTTGATGGAGGATTTCGCCTGGGATCGTGCGGTGCTGACCGCGATGTCCGGCCATTATGAGAGCGGCGCGCCGCTGCCGCCCGAATTGTTCGACCGGATGGTCGCGGCGCGACGCTTTCAATCGGGGATGTTCATCGTCCGCCAGCTGGAGTTCGCGCTGTTCGACCTGCTGCTCCACCTCGGCACGATGGGCAGCGATCCGATGGAGGTGATCGAGGCGGTGCGTGACGAAGTGTCGGTGCTGCGCCCGCCCGCATGGCATCGCTTCCCGCACGCGTTCAGCCATATCTTCGCGGGCGGCTATGCCTCTGGCTATTACAGCTATCTGTGGGCGGAGGTGCTGGCGGCCGACGGGTTCGGCAGGTTTGCGGAGAACGGGCTGGTCGATCGCGCGACGGGTACGGCGCTGCGCGAGGAAGTGTTGTCGCGCGGCGCGACGCGCCCGGCGGCGGAGAGCTTCCGCGCCTTCCGCGGGCGTGACGCCGATCCGGTCGCGATGCTGGTCCGGCACGGGTTGCTGGAGGATGCGCAGTGAGCGTGTTGATCCTCACCACCGGCGGGACGATCGACAAGCTCTATTTCGACGCGCTCAGCGAATATCAGATCGGCGACAGCGTGGTCGACCGGTTGCTCAAGACCGCGCGCGTCGCGCTGCCGTTTCGGGTGCAGGAGTTGCTGCGCAAGGACAGCCTGGAACTGACCGACGACGATCGCGCGCAGATCGCGCAGGCGGTGGCGGATGCGCCCGAGCGGCGGATCGTCATCACGCATGGCACCGATACGATGACCGACACCGCGAAGGTGCTGGCGGGCAGGACGGACAAGACGATCGTGCTGGTCGGTGCGCTCGCCCCGGCGCGGTTCGCGGAGAGCGACGCCAGCTTCAACCTGGGCATGGCGTTCGCCACCGCGCAGGTGGCCGCGCCGGGGGTGTGGATCGCGATGAACGGCACGATCTTCGACGGGACGAAGGTGCGCAAGGATCGCTCGATCAACAGCTTCGTGGCGGCATGATGCGCGCCTGGCTGGCGGAGGCGATCCGGCGGATCGAGGCGGATTACAACCGCAGCGCCGACACGCACCTGATCCAGGTCGACCTGCCGCATCATGACGGCATCCAGCTGTACCTGAAGGACGAAAGCAGCCACCCGACCGGCAGCCTGAAGCACCGGCTGGCGCGTTCGCTGTTTCTCTATGCGCTCTGCAACGAATGGATCGGGCCGGATACGTGCGTGATCGAGGCGTCGTCGGGGTCGACCGCGGTCAGCGAAGCGTATTTTGCGAAGATGCTCGGGCTGCGCTTTATTGCTGTTGTGCCAGCGGCGACTGCCGCGCCCAAGCTGGATGCGATCCGCTTCCATGGCGGCGAGATCCATGCGGTCGACGATCCGCGCACCGTCTATGACGTCGCAAACGCCCTCGCGGCGGAGACGGGCGGGCACTACCTCGACCAGTTCACCTATGCCGAGCGTGCGACCGACTGGCGCGGCAACAACAATATCGCCGAGAGCATCTTCGCGCAGATGGCCGAGGAAGAACATCCGGTGCCGTCGTGGATCGTGTGCGGGGCGGGGACCGGCGGTACCTCGGCGACGATCGGGCGCTTCATCCGTTATCGTCGCCACGCGACGCGGCTGTGCGTCGCCGATCCGGTGCACTCGATCTTCCATCGCCATTATGCCGATCGCGCGGCGGTGGCGCTGCCCGAGGGTTGCGCGTCGCGGATCGAAGGGATCGGGCGGCCGCGCGTCGAGCCGAGTTTCGTGCCGGGCGTGATCGACCGGATGATCGCGGTCGAGGACGGTGACAGCATCGGGGCGATGCGGGCTCTGGGGCAGGTGCTGGGGCGGCGCGTCGGCGGGTCGACCGGGACCAACCTGTGGGCGTGCGCGCAGCTGATCGGCGAGATGGCGGCGCGGGGCGAGCGCGGGAGCATCGTGACGCTGCTGTGCGACGGTGGCGATCGTTATGGGTGCACCTATCACGACGAGCGCTGGCTGGCGGAGAGCGGGTTGGCGTGGCAGCGGGCCGAGGCAGAGATTGGGGCGTTGCTGACGTAACGTTCGTAATGACGGCGCCCTTCGTCATTCCCGCGCAGGCGGGAATCCAGAACCTCTGACGTTTCGGCCCTTGCGAGAACCTGCGCGTCTGGATCCCCGCCTTCGCGGGGATGACGATGGCGGCGAAGGCTCGCCCAGGCCCGACCCACATCAACAGTGGGCCATTACCGCTTCCCCGCGCCCGCCCCATCGGTTAACAGCCCTGCCATGACGGCGGTGGATCAACCCGCGCAGGGACGTTTCGAGGGGAGCAGCCACCTCTTCGCACTGCGCGTCTATTTCGAGGATACCGACCTGTCGGGCGTGGTCTATCACGCCAATTACCTGCGCTATCTGGAGCGTGCGCGGTCGGACATGCTGCGCACCGGCGGAATCGATCAGCGCGGGACCTTCGAAAGCGGCGGCGGTGCCTATGCGATCACCGATCTGGCGATCAAATATCGCGCGCCGGCACGGCTCGACGATGCGCTGCTGATCGAGAGCCGCGTGACCAGGATCGGCGCGGCGAGCGTCGTCATTCATCAGAGAGTCAGGCGCGGAGCGGAAATGCTGGCGGACGCCACGGTGACCGCGGCGCTGGTCGGCCCCGACGGGCGCCCGCGTCGTCAACCCGCCGCCTGGGTCGACACATTCCGGCGCCTCGCGTCATTGGGGGAAGAGACACCGTGAATCCGATTTTGCAGACCGAGGCGGCCACGCTGTCGCCGATCGCGCTGTTCATGGAAGCCGATTGGGTGGTCAAGGCCGTGATGCTGGGGCTGTTGCTCGCCAGCATCTGGACCTGGGCGATCATCATCGGCTTCTCGCTGAAGCTGGGCCGCACACGCCAGCGTACCGAGGCGTTCGAGCGCGATTTCTGGAAGGCCGAGGATATCGACGCCTTCTACAAGTCGCAGACGCACACCGATCTGCCCTCCGCACGTGTCCTCAATGCGGGCGTCACGGAATGGCGGCGCTCGACCCACGGTCAGAAGATCGACCGCGAGGGCACCCGTGAGCGGCTTGCCACGGTGATGGGCTCGGCGGTGGCGCGTGAGATCGACCAGCTTTCGGACCGGCTCAACGTGCTGGCGACGGTGGGGTCGGTCGCGCCGTTCGTCGGGCTGTTCGGCACCGTCTGGGGGATCATGCGCAGCTTCACCGCGATCGCCAGCCAGCAGAACACCAGCCTGTCGGTCGTGGCACCCGGTATCGCCGAAGCGCTGTTCGCGACCGCGATCGGCCTGTTCGCGGCGATCCCGGCGGTCATCGCCTACAATCGCTTCAGCCATGCGATTAACCGCATCGAGGCGCGGCTGAACCGCTTCGCCGACGGCTTCCACGCCACGCTGTCGCGGCAGCTCGACGGCGAACGCTGATGGCGATGAACCTGCCTTCCGCGCGGGGAAAGGCCGCCGCGCGCCGATGGCCGATATCAATGTCACGCCGCTGGTCGACGTGATGCTGGTGCTGCTCATCATCTTCATGGTGACGGCGCCGCTGTTGACGCAGGGCGTGCCGGTGAACCTGCCCGACAGCCGCGCCAAGCCGCTGGATCAGGAGCAGCAGCCGACCGAAATCTCGCTCGACGAACAGGGCCGGATCTTCATCGCCAAGGAAGAGGTCGCGCTCGACGCGCTGCCGGCGCGGCTCGCCACGATCGCGGAGAGCGCGAAGGGCAACGAGCCGCCGCAGGTGTTCCTGCGCGCCGATCGCGGGCTGGATTACGGCCGCGTGATGCGCGTGATGGGCGAGCTGAACCGTGCGGGGCTGAACCGCGTCGCACTGGTGACGGTCGGCGAGGAATAAGTGGAGCGCGGTGAGAAGATCGGGCTGGGGCTGGCCGTTGCGGGACACGTCCTGCTGTTCGGCGTGCTGTCGGTCGGGTTCCTCGCCACGCCGAATCCGGTCAAGCTGAAGCAGAACCCGGTCGAGGTCAGCCTCGTCAAGGATGTCGCGCTGGAGGCGGCGGCGCCGCAGCAGACCGAGGCGCCGTCGCAGGCGGTCGCTCCGGACGTCGGCGAGCCCGAGGAAGCGCCGCCCCCCGCCGAGGCGCCGCCGCAGCCCGTTCCCGCTCCGGTCCCCGAACCGGCGCCGCAGCCCGAGCCCAAGCCGGTCGCGAAGCCCGCGCCGCCCAAGCCGGCGCCGCCGAAGCCTGCTCCAAAGCCCGCGCCGGCGCCGAAGCCGGTCCCCAAGCCACAGCCGAAGCCCAAGCCCGTACCGCCCGCGGCGGAGAAGGCGGCGGCCAAGCCCACGCCGAAGAAGCAGGAGAGCGCCGCGGCGTCGAGCAAGTCCTCGGCCGCGCCCGCCGCGTCCAAGGGCAAGGGCAAGACCGAGACCGCCAAGGGTGAGAAGCCGCGCGGCAGCCGGCTGGGCAGCGACTTCCTCAAGGGGCTGACCGCCGAGAAGAGCGACGCCAAGCCCAATGACGCGCCGCCGTCCGCCGCGCGCGTCGACGGCAAGGCGCTGGCGGCGATCCAGCAGGCGATCGCGCGGCAGATCCAGCCGTGCGCCGACCGTCAGGTCGATCCCGGCCCCGGTGCGAACCAGATCGTCACGACGCTCAACCTGCGGCTCAACCGCGACGGTTCGTTGTCCGCGACGCCGACCGTGGTAAGACAAAGCGGCGTCGACGACGACAATCGCCGTTACGCGCGGCGCGTCGTCGACCTGGGGGTTGCGGCATTCAAGGGCTGTTCGCCGTTGAAACTGCCCGCGGAATATTATTCCACCGCCAACGGGGGTGGAGCAACATCAACTATAATTGGAAACTGCGGTGATGCGACTCCGGCTGCTCCTCCTCGCCACGCTCGTCTCCACTCCTGCGCTCGCGCAGCAGGTGCCGCCTCCGGCGACACCGCTTGGCGCCAGCGCGGCACCGGCCGGGCAGACCCCGCCGCCGCTGGAGGTCGACGTCACCGGCGGTATCTCCGCACCGATGCCGATCGCGATCCCGCCGATGCCGACGCAGGCGGTGGTGCAGACCGCGGCTGGTTCGACCGACCAGCTCGGGCGGCAATTGGCGGAGATCGTCAGCAACGATTTGCGCAACTCCGGGCTGTTCACTCCAATGGCGCCCGGCCGGATGCGCGCGATTTCCTTCCCCGAGGTGACGGCGCCGGCCTTCGATTACTGGGGCGGGTCAGGCGCGCAGGCGCTGGTGCAGGGCTATATCCGCGCCAATGGCGACGGCACGCTGACGGTCGGCTGCTATCTGTACGACGTGTCGGCTCAGACGCAGCTGACGCGGCAAGGGTTCGTGGTGCCGCCGTCCGACTGGCGGCGGGCGGGGCATAAATGCGCCGACATGGTCTACACCCGCCTGACCGGCGAGGGCGCGTATTTCGACAGCCGCGTCGTCTATGTCAGCGAAACCGGGCCGAAGGCGAACCGCATCAAGCGGCTGGCGATCATGGACCAGGACGGCGCGAACAGCCGCTTCCTCACCACCGGCTCGTCGATCGTGCTGACCCCGCGCTTCGCGCCGAACCAGCAGTCGATCGTCTACATGAGCTATGTCGGCAAGACCCCGGCGATCTATGTCTACGACCTCGGTTCGGGGCGGCAGCGGCTGGTGGTGCAGAATGTCGCGACCACCTTCGCGCCGCGCTTCTCGCCCGACGGCCGGTATATCCTGTTCTCGATGGCGCAGGCCGGCAACACCGATCTGTACCGCGTCTCCGCCTCGGGCGGCACGCCGCAACGGCTGACCACGTCGCCGGGGATCGACACCGGTGGCAGCTATTCGCCCGACGGATCGAAGATCGTGTTCGAAAGCGATCGATCGGGCGGGCAGCAGCTGTACGTGATGAACGCCGACGGATCGAACCAGCAGCGGATCAGCTTCGGCGGCGGGCGCTACGCCACGCCGGTGTGGAGCCCGCGCGGTGACCTGATCGCGTTCACCAAGATCCAGGGCGCGTTCCGGATCGGCATCATGAGCCCGAGCGGGCAAGGCGAGAAGCTGCTGACCAACAGCTGGCAGGACGAAGGTCCCTCTTGGAGCCCGAACGGCCGTGTGCTGATGTTCTTCCGCCAAGGGCGTGGCAATGCCGGCAAGGCCGACCTGTGGTCGGTCGACCTCACAGGGGTCAACGAACGCCGCGTCCCGACCCCGCTCGACGGATCGGACCCCGCCTGGGGCCCGTTGCGTCCGTAATTTGCACGATCTCGACCATAGAGGAGACACCCGATGGCCCGTCTGACCACCACCCTGCTGATGGCGACCGCGCTGGTCGCGACCGCCGCCTGTTCCAAGAAGCGTCCCGAGGTGCTGCCGCCTGCGCCGGGCGCCGCGCCGACGCAGGGCACGCCGACCGGCCCGGTCGATCCCAACGGCGGCGTCACCCCCGGCTCGGCGGCCGATTTCAAGCGCTCGACGCAGGGCGACACCGTGCTGTTCGGGCTCGATCAATATGACATCGATGGGACCGCGCGCGGCATCCTCGACTCACAGGCCGAGTGGCTGCAGCGCTATCCCAACGTGACGATCACGATCGAAGGCCATGCCGACGAGCGCGGCACCCGCGAATATAATCTCGCGCTGGGCGATCGTCGCGCCAATGCCGCGAAGAACTATCTGGCGGCGCGCGGGATCGCGCCGTCGCGGATCACCACGATCAGCTATGGCAAGGAACGCCCGGTCGCGCTGGGTTCGGACGAGCAGAGCTGGGCACAGAACCGCCGTGCGGTGACGGTGGTCGTCGGGGGGTAAATACCCGGGTTCGAGGAAGAACCAGAGGCGCTGTCGCGTGTGCGGACGCGCCTCTCCCTCTCCCCTCGGGGAGAGGGTCGGGGTGAGGGGTTGAGGTCTCGCAGAGAGGTCGGTCTCGGTGAGACCTCGCCCCTCACCCAACCCTCTCCCCAAGGGTGAGAGGGCTTTAGCGCAGTACCTTAAGCCGCCGTGATCGGCGGGTTCTCCATTTCGGCCTTGATCTCGGCGATCAGGTCCTTGCGGCTCAGTTTGCCGATCATCGTCTTCGGCATGGTCGCGCGGACCACGACGCGGTCGACGCGCTCGTGCTTGCCGAGTTGCGGGTTTAGCCATGCCGCGAGCGCCGCGCCTTCCGCCTCCATATCCTCGTTGAGCGTGACATAGGCGCGCGGCACCTCGCCGCGGTACGGATCGGGCAGCCCGATCACCAGCGCCTCGCGCACCGCCGGGTGATGGTAGAGGATCGCCTCAATCTGGCTCGGGAAGACCTTGAACCCGCCGACCGAGATCATGTCCTTCAGCCGGTCGACGATCGCGATGAAGCCGTCGTCGTCGATCGTCCCGACATCGCCGGTGCGCAGCCATTTGCGCCCCTCCGCATCGATCGCGAAGGTCGTCTCGTCGGCATCGGGGCGGTTCCAATAGCCTGCCATGATCTGCGGCCCTAGCGCGACGATCTCGCCGGGCTGACCCTCTGGCGCGGGGCGCGTCGCATTCTCCTTGTCGACCAGCCGCAGCCGCGTCGCGGGAAGCGGCTGCCCGATCGTGCCGGCCTTTTGCCCGCCCTCATAGGGGTTGGTGGTCAGCACGCCGGTGCTCTCCGACAGGCCATAGCCTTCGATCAGCGTCGAATGCGTCGCCGCTTCCCAGCGCGTCTTCAGCTCGGCATTGAGCGGCGCGCCGCCGGAGATGCAGACGCGCAGCGAGGCGAAATCGGTCTTCGCCAAGCTGGGATGGTCGAGCAGCGCCTGGTACATGGTCGGAACGCCGGGCAAGGAGGTCGGCTTGGTGCGTGTGATCGTCGCCAGCGCCTGTCCGGCGTCGAAGCGCGGCAACAGCACCATCTCGCCACCGGTGACGATCGTGCGATTCATGACGCAGGTATTGGCGAAGACGTGGAACAGCGGCAGCACGCCGAGGATGCGGTCGCCGGCCTCCGGGTGCGGATCGAGCTGCGCGACCTGCCGCGCATTGGCGCTGACGTTGGCGTGGGTGAGCATCGCGCCCTTCGGCACGCCGGTGGTGCCGCCGGTGTACTGGATCAACGCGACATCGCGCTCGGCGTCGATCGCGGGCGGCGGCAGCGCGCCGTCGTTGGCGATCAGCTTCGAGAAGGCGATGACGCGGGGACCGGCGGGGCGCGGGATGGTCTCGGCGCGCTTGAACAGGCGATAGGCGATCGACTTGGCAGGGGGCAAAACGCCCGCGACCGATCCGACCACCAGCCGTTCGAGCCCGCTTTTCTCCAGTACCTTCAGCGCGGTAGGCAATAACGCGCTGGCCGAGATCGTGAACAGCACGCGCGTGCCCGAATCCTCGACCTGATGGCACAGTTCCTCGACCGAATAGAGCGGCGAGAAATTGACCACGGTCGCGCCGAGCCGCAGCGCGCCGTGATAGGCGGCGAGGTAATGCGGGACGTTGGGAAGGAACAGGCCGACCCGGTCGCCCTTGCCATAGCCGAGCGCTGCGAGGCCGGTAGCGACGCGCCGCACGCCATCCGCGAGTTCGGCATAGCTATAATGGCGGCCGAGGAAATCGATCGCGCGACGATCGGCATGGCGGGCCGCGGAAGCGTCGAACAACGCCGGCATCGACAGCGGCGGGTAATCGGAATCCCAGGACACGGGATGGCGATAGGCGGTGCGCCAGGCATGCTCTCCAGTCATTGACACGACTGTAAGCAACAAACCGAGGCGCGCAAGCGGTCAGCGTTGCAAGAGCGTCCCGATCAGGGTGGCGGCCTGTCCAACCCCCGCAATCGCCAGCGCGACGGGCGGTGCGAAGTCGGCATCGACCTGCGCGGTCAGCCGGTCGTCGACGGAGATCGAGAGTGTCCCGATCACCGGGGTGCGATGACCGGCGCAGACCAGCATCAGCGCACCCAAGGCGATGACAGCGGCGCGACGGCGACGATAATCGGGTGGTTGCGGCATGATGGCGTCCCTCTCCAAAAACCGATGCGGTCATAGCACAAGGGCAGGGTAACGCGACAGCGGCGGCGGTCGAGCGCGGGCGCTATGCCGCTTCCGCCCAGCGCAGCCGGTCGCGGCCGGCGCGCTTGGCGGCGAACAGCGCGTCGTCGGCGCGGCCATAGAGCAACTTCCAGTCGGCCTCGTCGGCGATCGCACCGCATTCGCTCCCCAGCGAGGCGGTGACCGCGAGATCAAACGGCATCGTTGCGGAGCGGATCTGCGTCAGGATCGTCTCGGGCATGGTGGTCGCCGAGGCAGGGGCAAGCACCGCAAATTCCTCGCCGCCGATTCGGGCGAGCAAGGCGTCGACGGGTACCGATTGGCGCAGCGCATCGGCAAAGACGCGCAGTACCTGATCGCCGCCGTCATGGCCGAGCGTTTCGTTGACGCGCTTGAAATGATCGATGTCGACCAGCACCAGGATGTGCGCATCGGGGCGGCCGATCGCCTCGCGCAGGAAGCTACGACGATTCATCAGCCCCGTCAGCGGATCGCTGTCGGCGAGCAACCGCGCCAGCATCTCCTGCTCGCGCGCCTGGTCGCAATCCTCGGTCAGTTGCTTGATCCGCCATGCGATCGCGAGTGCGCTGAAGCTCGCCTCCAACACCATCGCGATCAACGTCGAATTGTCGATCCACAAGCTCCACGCGATCAACCCGAGCGCCTGTAGCACGCGCGCGGTGGCAGTGAGCAGCGGCACGCCCCATGCGATCGCGAACGCGCGGGAATAGCGATCGTCGGCGTGCCAGCCCCGCCACAGCAGCGGCAGGGTGAGCAACAGCGTCGCAAGGAACGTGAACGTCATCGTCCGGTCGAGCCACCGAGCGTAGAGCGGCATCAGCAGCGTATAGGCCAGCGCGGCGGCCAGCAGGGTGCTGGTTGCGATGTCGATCGCCGGGCGCAGCCAGCCGCGCGTCACCTGTGGCGCGAAGAAGCGCCGCGCGAACATCATCGCGCTCGACAAGGTCGTGGCTAGCAGCAGCATGTTGAGCCGCAAGCGCAGATTGTTGTCGAGCCCGGTAAGTTGCCCGAGCAGCCCCGAACTGCTGACGGCATAGGCGATCAGCGACAGGACCATCACGCAATACGGCAGGTGGAAGCGTTGCCGCAGCGCCGCGCCAAGCGCGATGTTGAAGATCAGCAGCGCCACCGCGAGCCCGACGAAGCCGGCGTAAAAGGCGGTCATTTGCAAGGTGTAGCGCTGCGACACGTCGGGGGAGATCAGTTGCGGCTGCAGCACCAGCCCGCGCAGGTTCGCCGCGCCGCGGACATGCCACAGGATCTGGACCGGGCGTGCGGAAGCGGGCGGGATCGGGATTTCGAACGCGGCGCCGAGTCGCAGGTGCCGCCATGCGCTCGCGCTGTCGAAGCCGATCGAGCGGATCGTGCCGTCGGCATAGCGGATGTGAAGCGTGGCGCTGTCCTGCCACAGGCTGCCGGAGCGGATCGCAACGCCGGGTTCGAGCAGCGGCAGCGTTTGCGAGCGCACCCAGTAATCGCCCGAGGGGGCGCGGCGCTGCGACCCCGTACAATCGAACCCGCCGGTCGTGCCGAACAGCAGAGACGCACGATCGCCGATCGATACCGGTCGGTAGCAGGTGCGCAGCGGCATCTCGGTGCTCGCCGACGCAGCAGACGGAAGCGCAAGCGAAAGGAGGATGGGGGTCCAAGCCGCCAAAATCCGCAAGATGATCCCCTCCGACATGCGGCAAGGCTAAAAAAGTAGGTAACAGAAGGTTAACGCGAAAGGTGAAGAGGTAAAAATTTCCCGCGCGGCCGCTGGTCGCGAGAACTAGCCGTTGCGGAAATTAACGAGCGAACGCCGTCACATCGGACGGGAAGGTGGGTCGTGAAGCCGCTTTCAAAGGTTAACGGGCCGGGGCTGTGACACCCCGGCCCGTCAGCGTGCTCAGTCGGCTGCCGCCGGAGCGGCCTTGCCCTTCTTCCCCGATTTCTTGGGCGCCGCGGGTTCGATCGCGAAGGTCAGCGCATTGTCCTTGAGGTTGACCGTCACCTCGCCGCCATGGACCAGCTTGCCGAACAGCAATTCCTCGGCGAGCGGCTGCTTGATCTTTTCCTGGATCAGGCGGCCCATCGGACGGGCACCATAGAGCTTGTCATAGCCCTTTTCGGTCAGCCACTTCTTCGACTCATCGCTCAGCTTGATATGCACGTCGCGGTCGGCGAGCTGCAATTCGAGCTGGAGGATGAACTTGTCGACGACGCGCGCCACCACTTCGGTCGGCAGATAACCGAACGGCACGATCGCATCGAGCCGGTTGCGGAACTCCGGCGTGAACATCTTCTGCACCGCCTGCTCGTCCTCGCCCTCGCGGGTGAGATTTCCGAAGCCGACCGTCTCGCGCGCCATGTCCGACGCGCCGGCATTGGTCGTCATGATGAGGATGACGTTGCGGAAATCGACGGTCTTGCCGTGCTGGTCGGTCAGACGGCCATTGTCCATGACCTGCAACAGGATGTTGAACAGGTCCGGATGCGCCTTCTCGATCTCGTCGAGCAGCAGCACGCAATGCGGGTTCTGGTCGACCGCGTCGGTCAACAGGCCGCCCTGGTCGAAGCCGACATAGCCGGGAGGCGCACCGATCAGCCGGCTGACCGAGTGGCGCTCCATATATTCGCTCATGTCGAAACGCTGGAGCGGGATGCCGAGGATCGTCGAAAGCTGCTTGGCAACCTCGGTTTTGCCGACGCCCGTCGGGCCGGTGAACAGATAATTGCCGATCGGCTTCTCCGGCTCGCGCAGGCCCGCCCGCGCCAGCTTGATCGCCGACGACAGTTTCTCGATCGCGACGTTCTGCCCGAAGACGACACGCTTCAGATCGGTCTCGAGCGTCTCGAGTTGCTTCTTGTCGTCGGTCGACACGCTCTTCGGCGGGATCCGCGCCATCGTCGCGATCACCTGTTCGATCTCCTTGGCGGTGATCGTCTTCTTGCGCTTGTTCGGTGCCACCAGCATCTGCATCGCGCCGACCTCGTCGATCACGTCGATCGCCTTGTCGGGCAGCTTGCGGTCGTTGATGTAGCGCGCCGACAGTTCCACCGCCGACTTGATCGCCTCGGGCGTGTACTTGACCGAGTGATGCTCCTCGAACGCCGACCGCAGCCCGGCGAGGATCTTGATCGTATCCTCGATCGTCGGCTCGTTCACGTCGATCTTCTGGAAGCGCCGCAGCAGCGCGCGGTCCTTCTCGAAGTGGTTGCGGAATTCCTTGTAGGTGGTCGAGCCGATGCAGCGGATCGTGCCGCCCGACAGCGCGGGCTTGAGGAGGTTCGACGCATCCATCGCGCCGCCGCTGGTCGCGCCAGCGCCGATCACGGTGTGGATTTCGTCGATGAACAGCACCGCGTCGGGCAGCTTCTCCAGTTCGTTGACGACTGCCTTCAGCCGCTCTTCGAAGTCGCCGCGATAACGGGTGCCGGCCAGCAGCGCGCCCATATCGAGCGAATAGATGACCGCAGGCTTCAGCACGTCGGGGACGTCGCCCTCGACGATCTTGCGCGCCAGGCCCTCGGCGATCGCAGTCTTGCCGACGCCGGGATCGCCGACATAGAGCGGGTTGTTCTTCGAGCGGCGGCAGAGGATCTGGACGGTGCGATCAACCTCGGCCGAGCGCCCGATCAGCGGATCGACCTTGCCGATCTTGGCCTTCTCGTTGAGGTCGACGGTGAACTGCTTGAGCGCGCTCTCGCCCTTCTTGCCCGGCGCCTCCGCCTTTTCCTTCTTCTCTTCCTCGGGTGCGCCCTTGGCGCTGGTCGCCTCGGGGGTCGCCGCGCCCTTGCCGACGCCATGGCTGATGAAGCTCACCGCATCCAGCCGGCTCATGTCCTGCTGCTGGAGGAAATAGACCGCATAGCTCTCGCGTTCGGAGAACAAGGCGACCAGCACGTTGGCGCCGGTCACCTCGTCGCGGCCAGACGACTGGACGTGGAGAATCGCGCGCTGCACGACGCGCTGAAACCCGCTGGTGGGCGAGGGATCGGTCGCGGCATCGACCTTGAGCGCGCCCAATTCGGTGTCGAGATAATGCGCGACGGTGGTCTTCAACTCGCCCAGGTCGACGCCGCACGAGGACATGACCTGTCCGGCATGTTCGTCGTCGATCAACGCAAGCAACAGATGTTCGAGCGTCGCATATTCGTGGCGGCGCGACGAGGCGGCCTCGAGTGCCTTGTGCAGCGTGGTCTCGAGAGCGCTGGCAAATGACGGCATCAGGTTACTCCTTGCAGGCCGCGTGAAGCCACGCGACCCCTTGCCACGAATGTCGTGACGAACAGGCCCCGCATCAAGCGGTTCCGTTCATCACCCTTGCGACCGCGCATCCGGCACCTGTCGTTCGCCCGATGCGCCGACCTTATCTCTTGAATATCGCGTCGGCACTTGCACGATGGTTAACGGCGCCTTCGATCTTTTTACGCGTGCGGGCGACTTCGCCCTCCAGTGCCTTTACCCGCGCATCAAGCTCCGCGACCGACAGGCGATCGAGATCTTCACGCAGCAACGCGGTCATCGGATCGTCGGGGCGGGCGCCAAGGATGTCGTCGAGGTCCACGGGCAGCATCGTTGACGCTGGGGAACACGGAGTCAATATGACCGCCGACCGTAAAGCAGGGTTCCGCAACACGATGACCGATGTCCCCGATACGATGCTGGCGATCGACCCTGCCGAGGCCGGCGGCCCCGAGGTGCTGGTGCCCGTGGTGCGCACCGTTCCGGTGCCGCGCGACGGCGATGTGCTGGTGCGAGTCGCCGCGGCGGGGGTAAATCGCCCCGACGTGATGCAGCGGCAGGGCTATACCCTCCGCCGCCCGGCGCGCCCTCGGCGCTGGGGCTCGAGATCGCGGGCGAGGTGGTCGCGGTCGGCGAGGGGGTCGATCCCGAGATGCTGGGGCAACGCGTCTGTGCGCTGATTGCGGGCGGCGGCTATGCCGAATACGCGATCGCTCCCGCAGCGCAATGCCTGCCCGTCCCCGACGCGCTGACGCTGGAGGAGGCGGCGGCAATCCCGGAGACCTTGTTCACGGTCTGGACGAACCTGTTCGAGCGCGCCTTCGCGGTCGAGGGCGACACGGTGCTGGTCCATGGCGGGACGGGCGGGATCGGGACGATGGCGATCACGCTGGGCAATCTGTTCGGGCTGGAGGTGATCGTCACCGTCGGCTCGCCCGAGAAGCAGGCGGCGGCGCTACGGCTCGGCGCCGATCATGCCATCGATTACAAGGCGGAGGATTTCGTCGCGCGGGTCAAGGAGATCACCGGTGGGCGCGGCTGCGCGGCAGTGCTCGACATGGTCGGCGGCGACTATGTCCCGCGAAACCTGCAGTGCCTGGCCGAGGACGGACGCCATGTTTCGATCGCGGTCCAGCGCGGTGCGTCGGCAACGGTGCCGTTGTTCGAGATCATGAAGCGTCGGCTGACGCTGACCGGGTCCACGCTGCGCGCGCGCGATGCGGGGTTCAAGGCGCTGGTGACGGAAGAAATCGCACGGACCGTCTGGCCGTTCGCGGCGGCGGGGAAGCTGAAGCCGGTGATGGATCGCAGCTTCCCCTTCGCGCAGGCGGCGGATGCGCACCGGCGGATGGACGAGGGCAGCCATGTCGGGAAGATCGTGCTGACGATGGGGTGAGGGGGTTCTTCTCGACCGTCATTCCCGCGCAGGCGGGAATCCAGAACCTCCGACGTGCCGGCACTTGCGAGGACCTGCGCGTCTGGATTCCCGCCTGCGCGGGGATGACGGAAGTAGGTGGCGGGGCGTGGTGCCCCGCCGCCACTCACCGCCGCTCGTACGCCTTGGGCAGCGCGCCCTCGGTCGGCGTCAGATAGCGGTCGCGCAACTCGGTCTGGCGCGAGCGCATCGGCTGCGACACGCCATCGATCCACGTTGCCACCGGAACCGACGACAGTTCCAGCGGATCGCCGTCCCAGATCACCACGTCCGCACGTCGCCCGGCACGAAGCGAGCCGATCTCGCCGCCCATGCCGATCGCCTCGGCCGGGCCGCTGGTGATCGAGGCGAACGCCTTCCCCCAATCGAGCCCGGTCGCGCCGGGAATGCGGGCGATCGCGACGAGATTGCCCGCGAACTGCCGCAGGACATGGTCGCCCCCGGATGCACCGGTCGATGCCAGCGCCACCGACACCCCGGCGGCGCGCATCCGCCCGACGTTCGACTCGGTCGCTGCCAGATTCTCGAATTGCGCAGGCAGATCGGCAAGCGCCGCCGCGATCACCGGCACCTTTGCCGCCGCGATCTCCTTTGCGACCAGCCAGCCCTCGGTCACGCCGACCAGCACCAGCCTGAGCTTCGGATAGTCGCGCGGCAGTGCCAGCACGTTGCGGATGTCCGCGGCGCGCTCGACATGGACCAGCAGTGGCACCTGCCCGTCGAGCACGCGCAGCAGCGCCTCGGCATCGGCGCGCGTCACCAGCGCGTCGCGCGAGCGGCCGTCGAAGGCGGCGGGGTTGCGGCGGAAGTCCTGCGCCTGCGCGAAGGCATCGCGGAGCAGCGCATAGGCCGCCGGACGACTGCCCCCCGCCAGCCGCCCGCCGCCCTCGCCCAATTCGACGAACTGGAAGGCGCGCGGCCGCGTGACCGCATCCGGATCGGCGCCCAGGTCGATGATCGCGCCCTGGCCGGCGAAGATCGAGCCTTCCGCACTTGGCGTGACGATCGCGCGGGTCACGCCGCCCAGCCGCTCGTTGGCGACCTTCACCGCCGCCGGATTGACCCCCAGCGACACGTCGATCGCGGCCTTGAACGGCGAGTTGCGCGCGCCGGTATCGTTGCTTTCCTGCACGCCATCGGCATCGACCAGCGAGATGTCGGTCAGCGCCGATACGACGCCCGCAGACACCCATTTGCCCGCCGCGTCGATCACCTGCGCGCCGGCGGGCACCGCGACGCCGCGGCCGGCGGCGACGATCCGCCCGTTCGCGATCACGACCGTGCCACCCTCGATCGGCGCGGAGCCGTCGCCGATCGCGACCGTCCCACCGGCGATCGCGACCGTTTGCGCGGCTGCGGGAGTCGCCAGCATCGTGGCGAGGAGCAGGAGCGCGCGCTTCACTTGACGTCTCCCGAGCCGGGCTGGCCGAGTTCGAAGTCGCTCACCGGGCGACGTTTCGGATCATTGGCATCGTAGAGCAAAGCGCCGTCGACCCAGACCTTCTCGGGCCGGGTGTAGACGCTGAACGGGTTGCCGTTCCACAGCACCACGTCGGCCATCTTGCCCGGCTTCAGGCTGCCGGTCTGCGCGTCGATGCCGAGCGCCTTGGCAGGCCCGAGCGACAGCCACTTCCACGCGGCCGCGTCGCTGATCTGGATGCCCGAGTGGCGCGCCGACGACAGCACCTTGGCAACTTCCTGATTGAGCCGCTGGATGCCGTTCTCGTCGTCGGAATGGATCATCGCGCACGCGCCGGCATTCTCGAGGATCGCGAGGTTCTCGCCGATCCCGTCATAGCTTTCCATCTTGAAGCCGTACCAATCGGCCCATACCGCCGCGCAGGTACCGCTTGCCTTCAAGAGGTCGGCGATCTTGTACGCCTCGACCGCATGGTGGAAGGCGGTGACGTGGTATCCGAACTCCTTGGCCATATCGAGGACGATCGCCATCTCGTCGGCGCGATAGCAATGGTTCTGGACCATGATCTCGCCCGATAGAACGCCGCGCAAAGTGTCCATGCCGATGTCGCGATCGGGGGCGTCGCCGCCCTCGGCCTCGTACTTGTCCCATTTGCGCTTGTAGGCGACCGCCTTCGCCCAGGTCTGGCGATCGACCGCGACATTGCCCATCCGTGTCGACGGCTCGCGGTTCTTGCTGCCGTAGACACGCTTGGGGTTTTCGCCGCACGCCATCTTCAGGCCGTAAGGCGCGCCGGGAAACTTCATCGCCTGCATCGTGCGGGCGTAGACGTTCTTGAGCACCACGCTGCGCCCGCCCATCAGATTGGCCGAGCCGGGCAGGATCTGAAGCGTCGTGACGCCGCCGTTCGCCAGCGCGCGGCCGAAGCCGGGGTCCTGTGGCCAGACGCTATGTTCGGCCCAGACGTCGGCGGTGATCGGCGCGGTCGCTTCGTTGCCGTCCGAATGCGCCTGCACCGAGGGTGTCGGATAGTCGCCGAGGTGGCTGTGGATGTCGACGATGCCGGGCGTCACGTACTTGCCCTCTCCGTCGATCACCGTCGCGCCGGCCGGGGAGTCGAGCGTTTGTCCGACCGCGACCACTTTGCCGTCCGCGAACAATATTGCACCGCCATCGATCCGGTTGCCCTCACCATCGAACACCGTGACGTTGCGCAAGAGCGTCGGCGCGCCGGGATAGGCGCGATAGGTCGAGGGATAAGGATCGCGCGCGTAACGAATCGGCGGCGCCTTCTTCGTGGCCGATGCGGGCTTTTCGGAAGTGGTCGTCGCACAGGCTGAAAGCGGCAGCGCCAGCAACGCTGCCGACAGCAGAGCGCGTCGTGCGCGGTTCGAATTCATCGCGAGGCCCCTTTTTATTCATTTTTTCTTGTCCCGATCATGGACGCGGTCTTGCGCTGCGGTCAAGCGACACCCGTGCCATTCGCGAGCAAAGCGCAGGGGATAAAAGGTTCCCAACCGATATTTACTGTCGCAAATACTTGTATGTTGATTTCATTTGCCCGGCGCGTTGACCTGTCCGGAAACGCTGTCTAGGGCGAGCTATGTAAATAAGGGAGCATCCCATGTCCGAAGATACGATGACCGCCAATGCAGTTGAGCTTGCCACCGAACTGACCATCGCATGGCTCGCCAATCCCAACACCCGCGCTTCGGGCGAGGATGTGCCGGCATTTCTGCGCACGATGCATGATGCGGTGACGAACCTGTCGTCGTCGACTGCACCGTCGGCGCCGGAAGAGCCCGCCGCAGAATATACGCCGGCGGTATCGGTGCGGAAGTCGCTTGCGTCGAAGGATCATCTGATCTCGCTGATCGACGGCAAGCCTTACAAGACACTGCGTCGCCATCTGGCCGGCCATGGCCTTACCCCGGACGACTATCGTCAGCGTTACGGCCTGAAGCCCGACTATCCGATGGTCGCCGAAAGCTACTCGGAAGCGCGCCGTGACATGGCCAAGAAGATCGGCCTCGGCCGCAAGCCTGGCGCACGCCGCGGCGAGGCTGCCGCTGCCGCCGAGCCGACGACCGGTGGGCGTGGCCGCCGTAAGGCCGCTCAGGCGGACGGCTGATCGCCCGAAACGCACGGGCGTCACGCCGATGTCGATCGTCGATCCGATGATCGCACCGGCGGTTGACCGCGCCCGTGCGTCGCTCGCGCAGGCCTTGCGCGATATGGTGGGCAGCGGCGAGCTGGACCTCGCCCGCCCGCCCGGCGACCGCGGACTGATCGCCGACACTTCGCCCGCTTGGCGGGTGCATGGCGATTTCTCCGCGATGATGATCGGCGGCATTTCCGCCTTGCTGGTACAAATGTTGCATCCCGGCGCCCTCGCGGGGGTCTGGGATAACAGCGACTTTCGCCGCGATCGGCTCGGTCGCTTGCGACGCACCGCGCAATTCATCGCCGTCACCACTTACGGTCCGACCGACCTGGCCGAGCGTACGATCGCGCATGTCCGCATGATCCACGACCGTATTCACGGGCAATTGCCGGACGGAACGCGCTATGACGCCAATGATCCGGTACTGTTGACTTGGGTGCATGTCGCCGAGACCGACAGCTTCCTGCGCGGCTATCTCCGCTACCGGGATGCAACCTTATCTCCCGTCGATCAGGACCAATATGTCGCCGATGTCGCGATCGTCGCGGAGCGGCTGGGCGCGCGCGACGTGCCGCGATCGCGTGCCGACATCGCCGCTTACTATCGCGCCGTCCGCCCGCACTTGCGTGGCGACCACCGCGTGCACGAAGTCGCCGATGCGTTGCTTGCTCCTGGTCCTGATCGTGCGCAGGCTGCCGGATTGGCGGTAGCGGCGGCGGCGGCGCTCGATCTGCTCCCGGACTGGGCGGCGGCGCTACATGATCGCCGCCCGCCGCCACTCGTTCGGCCGGCGATCCGGGCTGGGGCGGACGGAATGAGCCGCGTGCTGCGCTGGGCATTGCGCGCGCCCTGAACCGTTCGGCATGATCGCTCGTTCTTCGAGGAAAGGAGCCGGGACGATGCCGCTGACCACCGATACCGAGATCAAGACGTTGCTCGAAGAGGTGCGCACGATCGCACTGGTCGGGGCGTCCGATCGTCCGACGCGGCCGTCGAACGGCGTCATGGCGACCTTGCAGGGGCATGGCTATCGCGTGATCCCGGTCAATCCGCAGATCACAGGTACGCATATCCACGGCGAGTTCGTGTTCCGCAATCTCGAACAGCTCGGCGACCCGATCGACATGGTCGATATCTTCCGCCGCTCCTCGGAGGCCGGCGCGGTGGTCGATCAGGCGATCGCGATCGGGGCGAAGGCAGTGTGGCTGCAACTCGGCGTCATCGACGAGGCCGCGGCCGCACGTGCCGAGGCAGCGGGGTTGAAGGTGGTCATGGATCGCTGTCCGGCGATCGAGATCCCGCGGCTGGGCGTGGATCCGGTGGGCGCCTGAGCCCAATTCCTAACCGTCATTCCCGCGGAGGCAGGAATCCAGAACCTCTGACGTCTCGCCTTTATCGACAAGCCTGCGCGTCTGGATTCTCGCCTTCGCGGGAATGACGAAAGAGGGTGTGGACCCTCCCCAACACTCGTCGCACCTGTTACATTCCTCCCCAAGAGATAAGAAGGGGAGCCCATGTCCAGTCTGTTCCGGCGCAAGCCGATCGCGGTCGAGCACGGCGATGGTCCCGTGCTCGCGCGTACCTTGTCCTGGCCGCATCTCGTCGCGTTGGGCGTCGGTGCGATCGTCGGCACCGGTATCCTGACGCTGATCGGTGTCGGAGCGGATCGTGCGGGGCCGGCGGTGATGCTCAGCTTCGTCATCGCGGGGGCGATCTGCGCCTGCGCCGCGCTTGCCTATGCCGAGATGTCGACGATGATTCCGGCGTCGGGGAGTGCCTATACGTACAGTTATGTCGTGCTGGGCGAGGTGATCGCCTGGGTGATCGGCTGGTCGCTGATCCTCGAATATTCGCTGGTCGTGTCGACGGTGGCGGTCGGCTGGTCCGGCTATGCCTCGGCGCTGCTGACTTCGCTGGGCTTCCCGGTGGCGCTGACCAACGGGCCGGAATTGGGCGGGATCGTCAACGTGCCCGCGGTGTTCATCATCGCGGTCGTCGCCGGGCTGCTGTGCTTCGGCACAAAGGAGAGCGCGACGCTCAACGCGGTGCTGGTGGCGGTGAAGCTGGTCGCGCTGACCGTGTTCGTGTTCGTCGCGCTGCCGCATTTCGACGCCGCCAATCTCCATCCTTTCATGCCGCACGGCTTCACCGCCTCGGTCGATGCCGATGGCAAGGAGCGCGGGGTAATGGCGGCCGCCGCGATCATCTTCTTCGCTTTCTATGGGTTCGACGCGATCTCGACCGCGGCGGAGGAAACCAAGAACCCCGGACGCGACCTGTCGATCGGGATCATCGGGTCGATGTTCGGGTGCATCATCATCTATGTCGGCGTCGCGGTCGCGGCGGTCGGCGCGCTCAGCTACACGCATTTCGCGGGCTCGCCCGAGCCGCTGGCGCTGATCCTGCGCGACATCGGCAAGCCCGGCTTCGCAACCTTCCTCGCGGCCAGTGCGGTGATCGCGCTGCCGACCGTATTGCTGGGATTTCTGTTTGGACAGAGCCGGATCTTCTTCGTGATGGCGCGCGACGGGTTGCTGCCGGCCGGGTTGGCCAAAGTGTCGCGACGCGGCGCGCCGGTGCGGATCACGCTGATGACCGCCGCGCTGGTCGCGGTGATCGCGGGGGTTATGCCGATCGACGCGATCGCCGCGCTCGCCAATGCCGGGACGCTGGCAGCGTTCGTCGCGGTGTGCGTGTGCATGATGGTGATGCGCCGCCGCGCGCCGGATGCGGAGCGGACGTTCCGCACGCCGATGGCGCCGGTGGTGGGGACGCTGGGCGTGCTGGGGTGCGTGTATTTGTTCTTCAGCCTGCCGCAGAAGACGCAGGTATATTTCCTGCTGTGGAATATGGTGGGGCTGGTGGTCTATTTCGCTTGGGGGCGGAAGCGCGCGGTGGTGGCCTGAGGCTACCCTGACCGCCGTTCCCGCGCAGGCAGCGATCCAGGATCTCTGCCGTCGCGCTTCTATCAATAGGCCTGCTCGTCTGGATTCCCGCCTGCGCGGGAATGACGGTGGCGGATTATCGCTTCTTCACGAATTCCGCACGCAGGACCAACCCCTTGATGCCGTCGAAGCGGCAGTCGATTTCCTGCGGGTCGCCGGTCAGGCGGATCGACTTGATCGCCGTGCCGCGCTTGAGCGTCTGGCTGGTGCCCTTGACCTTCAAGTCCTTGATGAGCGTCACCGCGTCACCGTCGGCGAGCAGGTTGCCTACCGCGTCGCGAACCTCGACGCCGTCGGCCGTTGCCGCGGCACTGGCCTCACCCGCCGGCACCCATTCGCCGGTCGCTTCGTCGTAGAGATATTCCTCGCTCAACCTCGTGTCCCCCAAAAGCAGAAAGGGAGGACCAGCGGCCCTCCCTTCCCGAAATCACCCTGATCGTCGTCGCTTACGCGGCGAGGTTCCGCAGCACGTACTGCAGGATGCCGCCGTTCAGGAAGTATTCCAGCTCGTTGACCGTATCGATCCGGCAACGCGTCTGGAACTGCTCGGTCGACCCATCCTGGCGCTTCAGCGTGACGGTCACATCCTGACGCGGACGCAGGTCGGCGACGTGGTGGATGGTGAAGGTCTCGTCGCCGGTCAGCTTGAGCGTTTCGCGGGTCACGCCCTCGGCGAACTGGAGCGGGAGGACGCCCATACCGACGAGGTTCGAGCGATGGATGCGCTCGAAGCTCTCGGTGATAACCGCCCGCACGCCCAACAGGTTCGTGCCCTTCGCCGCCCAGTCGCGCGACGAGCCGGTGCCATATTCCTTGCCGGCGATGATGACGAGCGGGGTGCCGTCGGCCTTATGACGCATTGCGGCGTCGTAGATCGGCATCACCTGACCCTCGTAACGGCTCATGCCGCCCTCAACCCCCGGAACCATCTCGTTTTTGATACGGATGTTGGCGAAGGTGCCGCGCATCATGACCTCATGATGGCCACGGCGCGCGCCATAGCTGTTGAAGTCGGCGCGGCTGACCTGATGCTCCTGCAACCACGTCCCCGCCGGGCTGTCGGCCTTGATGCTGCCGGCCGGCGAGATGTGGTCGGTGGTGATCGAATCACCGAGGATCGCCAATGGCTTGGCCTCAATGATGTCGGTCACCGGGGCGGGAGTCATGCCCATGCCCTCGAAGTACGGCGGGTTGGCGACATAGGTCGAGCCGCCGCGCCACGCATAGGTGTCCGACGCGGTAACGTCGATCGCCTGCCACTTCGAGTCGCCGGCATAGACGTTGCCGTAGCGGGCGCGGAACATACCGTCGTCGATGTTGGCGGCCATGAGGTCGGAGACCTCCTGGTTGGTCGGCCAGATGTCGCGCAGGTACACATCCGCGCCGTCCGTGCCCTGACCGATCGGCGTCTCGTTCATGTCGGTGGTGACGGTGCCCTTCAGCGCATAGGCGACGACCAGCGGCGGCGAGGCGAGGAAGTTGGCGCGCACGTCGGGCGAGACGCGACCTTCGAAGTTGCGGTTGCCCGACAGCACCGAGGCGGCGACGAGATCGTTCTCGTTGATCGCCTTGCTGATCGGCGCGGCCAGCGGCCCCGAATTGCCGATGCAGGTGGTGCAGCCGTAACCGACCAGGTTGAAGCCGATCGCGTCGAGATCCGCCGACAGCCCGGCCTTGTCGAGATAGTCGGTCACGACCTGCGACCCCGGCGCCAGCGAGGTCTTCACCCACGGCTTCGGCTTCAGCCCCAAAGCGTTCGCCTTGCGCGCGACCAGACCGGCGGCGACCAGCACCGACGGGTTGGAAGTGTTGGTGCAGCTGGTGATCGCGGCGATCACAACGTCGCCGTCGCCGATGTCATGGCCACGCTCGTCGACCGCGACGCGCGCCGGCTTTTCCTTGTGGTACAGCTTGAACAGGTCGCCGTTGAACACCTCGTCGACGGTGTCGAGGCTGACCTTGTCCTGCGGGCGCTTGGGACCGGCGAGCGACGGGACGACCGTCGACATGTCCAGTTCCAGCGTGTCGGTGAACACGGGGTCCGGCGCGTCGGCATAGCGCCACATGCCCTGTGCCTTGGCATAGGCCTCGGTCAGTGCGACGACCTCGTCGGGGCGGCCGGTGAGGCGCATGTAATCGAGCGTCTTGTCGTCGACCGGGAAGAAGCCGCAGGTCGCGCCGTACTCGGGCGCCATGTTGGCGATCGTCGCGCGATCGGCGAGCGTCATCTGGTCGAGGCCCGGGCCGTAGAACTCCACGAAGCGGCCGACGACGCCCTTGGCGCGCAGCATCTGCGTGACGGTGAGCACCAGGTCGGTCGCAGTGATACCCTCGCGCAGCGCGCCGGTCAGCTTGAAGCCGACGACCTCGGGGATCAGCATCGACACCGGCTGGCCGAGCATCGCGGCCTCGGCCTCGATCCCGCCGACGCCCCAGCCGAGCACGCCCAGGCCGTTGATCATCGTCGTGTGGCTGTCGGTGCCGACCAGCGTATCCGGATAGGCGATCGTCGCACCACTTTTGGCGTGGTCACCGGTTTCCGCCGACGCCCAGACCGCATGGCCGATGTACTCAAGGTTCACCTGGTGGCAGATGCCGGTGCCCGGCGGCACGACCTTGAAATTGTCGAGCGCCTTGCTGCCCCACTTCAGGAACTCGTACCGTTCGGCATTACGGGCGTATTCGAGATCGACGTTCTCCTCGAACGCCTTGGGCGTGCCGAATTCGTCGACCATGACCGAGTGATCGATGACGAGGTGGACGGGCACCTGCGGATTGATCTTCGCCGCGTCGCCACCCAGCTTGGTGATGGCATCGCGCATCGCGGCGAGATCGACCACGCACGGCACGCCGGTGAAATCCTGCATCAGCACGCGCGCGGGGCGATACTGGATTTCACGGTCCGAACGGCGCTCCTGCTGCCAGTCGACGATCGCCTTTACGTCGGCCTCGGTGACGGTGACGCCGTCCTCGAAGCGGAGCATGTTTTCGAGCAGCACCTTCATCGAGAAGGGCAGGCGGCTGATATCGCCGAACTTCGCCTCGGCGGTCTTCAGCGAGAAATAGTCGTAGGACTTGCCCCCGGCCTGCAGCGTCTGGCGGGCGTTGAGCGTATCCTGGCCGATGGCCGTCATGGGCAAAGTCCTTTCTTCAAGGGCCGTCGCCCGGCGGCGTGCGCGTGTGGCGACGGGAGCGAATTTCTCGGTCGCCGCGGGCGATAGCAGCCGTGCCGCATGTGCGAAAGGGGGAGGGTTGTCAGCGTTTGTGGCTGTGGCGCTGGATGGTTGACCGTCAGGGTGCAGGCTCAGGTGAGAGAGCGGCTTTCCCAAAGACGATGGTATAACGGGAAAGCGGAGATGCTTCTTATTTGGCCCGGTTGATAACCAGATCGAGCGATCCCGTGGTCAAAGTTACCGAAGCGGCCGGAAGAAGGCCCGTATATCCTCCGCGAGAGCTTCAGGTTGTTCGAGTGCAGCGAAATGCCCGCTCTTGGGCATCATGCTCCAGCGCCGGACATCGAACACGCGCTCGACCCAGCTACGAGGAGGCATGGGCAACTCGCGCGGAAATACGGCCACACCCAACGGCACAGCGCTTCTCTCATCGGGAGCGAAGGCGAGCGGATCGAGCCTGTTTTCCTTGTAGAGCCGGAGCGATGCGTCGATCGTACCGGAGAACCAGTAGAGGGAGACGTTGGTGATGATCGTGTCCAGCGGGATCACGGCTTCGACATCGCCGTCATGGTCGCTCCAGGCATCAAACTTCTCGGCCATCCAAGCGGTGAGGCCGATCGGACTGTCCGACAGCGCATAGGCCAAGGTCTGCGGCCTCGTGGCCTGCAGGGCCGCATACGCCCCGCCCTCGGCCGCAAATGCCTTTACGCGATCGAGGAAGGACTGCTCGTCCGGAGTGACGGGGGCGACCGCTGCGTCGATGCAGGGTGCGAAGCTGCTTGGAATGTAGTTGAGGTGGACGCCCGTCAGCGCCTCCGGACGCTGTCTCGCCAGCCACATCGACACCCCTGCACCGATGTCGCCGCCCTGTGCGCCGTAGCGATCATAGCCCAGCCCAGCCATGAGACCGGCCCACATGCCGGCGATGATCCTGGTACTCACGCCGGTCGACTGCGGTGCCTGACTGAAACCATATCCGGGCAAGGACGGTACGACCACGTCGAACCCGTCCAGCGGGTCCCCGCCGTGCGCCGCAGGATCGGTAAGCAGCGGCAGGATGCGCTCCATCTCGATAAACGATCCCGGCCATCCATGTGTCAGTATCAGCGGCATGGGAGCGGGGCCGACGCCACGCTGATGGACATAGTGCACGTCCAGTCCGTCGATGCGGGAAATGAATTGCGGAAGCCTGTTGAGCCGGGCTTCCGTCGCTCGCCAATCGAAGCCGTTGGTCCATCGATTCGCCAGACGCCGTACCAGTCGTAGACTGGTGCCGTCTTCGCTGCTTTCGGGATCAATCGGGTCGATCAGCCGTGCTGCACCTACGCGACGCAGCAAGTCGGTAAGCGCTTCATCTTCGACTGCGATTTCGAATTTCCGCCGCGTCACTGCGTTCATCGTTTCAAACGGCGGCCAACGCGGCCTTCAAATCAACCTTGCTCCAGACACGATCGTCCTGCGGTGATAGCCCCCATCGTGCAGTAAATGCCTCAATTGGTGCATTTATCCATCAGGTTCGTTTATCCAGCCGGCGGCTGCATGAACTCTATCGTGATATGATCCGGGCCTGAAACATAGGCCACCAACGTTCCCTTTTTCGGGCCGCCGGGGATCGGCTGCGGACTTCCCTTGGCCTTCCATCCTGCCGCTTCGACGCGGGCGATGGCGGCGTGGATGTCCTTTACGGTGAAGGCGAGATGGGCGGCTCCGATCGATCCCGCGCTGTCGGGCAGCACCCCGTTCCGGTGCCCTTGCGAATAGTGCAGCAATTCGACCACGTAGCCGTCCGGTGCCGTGACGATCGCCGTCTTCACCTTCGGATCATTGACGCCTGTCACTTGACGCAGGAAGTCACCCCCCATCTCCGATTGCCGCTCCAGCGTGAAGCCGAGCGCTTCCGTCCAGAACCGGATGGCTTCGTCCAATGACGATACCGCGAAGCCCGTATGATCCGCAGCGATTACATTGGGGGTATAGGTCATCGCTGCATCCTTAGTGTGTCGGCCTTCCGGCGTATCGATCTGTGCGCCGGCAAGAACCGGCAGCAGCAGCATGGCGAATATGATCTTCGTCGTGACGCTTCAGGACTCGAACCCGTTCCCGCAACGGAACCTGTGTGGCGATTTCGACCTGCCGGTGCGCGCTGTCCTACATGCACCGCCCTGCGGTATCTGGCGGCAGCGCGGCGTGGGGGATCGCAGATGGATGATGAGACGAAGGAAGCCGGCGGTGGCGGCGAGGCGGCGTTCCGGTATCGGCATGACGGGTGGACGCCGATGCGGCAGGTCGCGTTCCTTCGCGCGCTGCGCACCACCGCGTGCGTGCGGGACGCGTGCGCGCAGGTCGGGTTGAGTTCGACCTTCGCCTATCGGGTCAAGCGGCGCCTTCCCGAATTGGGTGCTGCGTGGGACGCGGCGCTCGCCTATCAATTGCCGGCGCTGGAGCGTGCCGCTTATGCGCGGGCGGTCGAGGGCTGGCTGGAGCCGATCGTCTACAAGGGCGAGGTGGTGGCGCACCGGCGGCGCTATTCGGATGCGATGCTGCGCTTGTTGTTGCAGCGCGAGGATGCGCGGCCGGTCCCGGACATGGCGAAGGGGAGCGGCGGACGGCTGGTGACCTCGGCGCGGGCGCGGGCCGAGGCGGAGCTGTTGCAGCGGCTGAAGGCGATGGCCAAGCGGCAGCGGGCGCGTGGCGAGGGCGGGCCGCGGGCGTCGGGGCAGGAAGCGTCCGAAGAGCGATGAGCGGCCGGGGGCCGACATGGAACCGACCCACATTCGTCATTGCGAGCGCAGCGAAGCAATCCAGAGCCGGATCAGGACGCCCTGGATTGCTTCGCTGCGCTCGCAATGACGACTCCGGTTCGACATGATGTCATCGCGCCTACAGCGTCCCGATCATCTCGGTCAGCACCTGGAGGCAGGCGACGCCGAGTGCCTTCGACCGGTCGGCGCTCCACCCCAACGCCGGGTCGGGGTTGGCGTCGTGATCCTTGAACGGCATTTCCAGCGTCACCGACACCGCGCCGAACCGCTCGGCGAGCTGGTTGGTCGACATCGACAGATTGGCGGTGCCGGGGGCGGCCTTCTCGTAACCGAGCTGGGTCTGGAAGTCCGGGGTGTGCGCGGCCAGCCGGCGGCCGAACTCGGTGAAGCTGTTGCCGCGTGCGTCGTTCCACGACGGAACGCCTTCGAACCCGGCGATGAAATTGGCGGCGATCGCCTCGTCGCCGTGGACGTCGATCGCGAAGGTGACGCCGGTCGCGTCCATCTCACGCAGGACGCACAACACTTCGGGGCTGCGCTCGGGGGTCGGCGCGTGCCACTCGCGGTTCAGGTTCACGCCCGCCGCGTTGGTGCGCAGATGCCCGCGGCGCGTGCCGTCGGGGTTCATGTTCGGGACGACATGGACGGTCGCTTCGCGCAGCAACGGCGCGGCGGCCGGGCTGGTCAGCCAGTCGAGCGCGCCGTCCATCCACCATTCGGCCATCGATTCGCCGGGATGCTGGCGCGCGTAGAGCCACACCTGCTTCGCGCCGGTGCCGAGCCGGAAATAATCGATCGCCTGCCCGTCCAGCGTCGCGCCGAGTTCGCGATGCTCCACGCCCGGCCGCCCGGCGATCCGTGCGACCAGCCGCGCGTGCATCTCCATCGTATAGGGCGCGAAATAGGCGAACCACGCCAGGTCGCCCTGCCCGGTCCAGTCGAAGCTGAGCACGCCGCCGTCGTAGCGGGTGTCGATCATCCGCCACTGGTCGAGATCGGTCGAGGCGCGTGTCTTGTAGCCCGGCCAGCCGAACGGATAGGCCGACTCGCCTGCGTTGAGGATGCGGAAGGCGACGCGCTTGCCGCGCAGCCCGGCGACGCGGAAATAGAACCATTGGAAGAAGTCGGACTGGTGATCGTGGACGATCTCCAGATCGCAGCGCCAGTCGTCGCCCGCGCCCTCGACGCCGACAAGCTTGATGTTGCCGCCATCGAAGGCGGCGTTGATGTTGAGCGTCATTTTACCTCGACCGTCCGCCCCGATTCGCCGGGGAAATTCTTGAAGAGCGCGCTCGCGAGCCGTCCGGCGACCGATGCGGCGTCGGCGTCGGGCGCGCTGGTGTCGGTCAGCGATTGCGCCTGACCCTCCCAGATCGCGTCCGCGCCGTGGCGGATGCGGACCGCCAGCTCGGTGACCAGCCCGAGCCGCCCGCCCGAGTCGCCGCCGACCGGGAAGCTCACGCCGCCGCCCAGCCCGGTACCGCCGCGCCAGCCGCCCGAATAGCCACCGCCGCCGATCCCGATCTGGATCGGGGAGCGCTTCGGCGGCAGTCGACGCTCGGCGCGGGTGAAGCCGACGGTGGCGATGAAGTCGGGCTTGCTGCCCGGCGCGGCGCTGGTGAAGCCGTTGCGGAGCAGCTCGGCCTCTACCGCGGCGGCATAGGTCTTGTACTCGAGGCTCGCGGACGAGGGGCCGGGCAGCGGCTCGACCATGATCGTCCCGCGCTCCGCCACCGCATCGTAATGGAAGCGCGTCGCCTGTACCGGGAAGCGTTGCGGCCCGGTGGTGCAGGCGGCCAGCGGTGCCAGCGAAAGAACCAAGAAAATCGCGCGACGCATGACACACCCTCGATAAGATCGTTTCGACATAACAACGCACGCTTGCGGCGCAAGCTCCGGGCGACCCACGCTCGCACCGCAAGCGCCCGCTCGGTTGACTTTCACGGCCGCGCTCTCTAGGCGGCGCGCTTCCCAGTTTTCGAAGAAGCGCAGCCATGAAGATCCGCAACAGCCTGAAGTCGCTCAAGGACCGTCATCGCGACAATCGCGTGATCCGCCGTCGCGGCCGGACCTATGTCATCAACAAGACGAATCGCCGGTTCAAGGCCCGCCAGGGCTGATTTCCGGCGTGACGCCGACGTCGGTCATCTTCGACGTCGGGCACGTCCTGTACGATTGGAACCCCAGGGTTCTGTACGAGCGCCTGTTCGACGACGAACGGGCGCTCGACGTGTTCCTGAGCGAGGTCGCCACGCGCGAGTGGCATTTCCAGCACGATGCCGGTCGCCCGTTCGCGGAGACCAGCGCGGAGCTTGGCGCGCGATTCCCGGAACATGCCGCGATGATCGCGCTGTGGGGGCCACGATTCGGCGAGCAGCTCCCGGGGCAGATCCCCGGCATGATCGAGATCGTCGAGGAACTCGACGCGGCGGGCGTCCCGCTGTTCGCGATCACCAATTTCAGCCACGAATTCTTCCCGCCGTTCCGCGCACGCGAGGCGGCGGTGTTCGATCGCTTCCGCGACATCGTCGTTTCCGGTGACGAGCGGCTCGTGAAGCCCGATGCGGCGATCTACCGGCTTGCGCTCGGTCGTTTCGGACTGGCGCCGGGCGAGGCGTTCTTCATCGACGACAATGCCGCCAATATCGACGGCGCGCAGGCGCTGGGCATCCACGCGCATCTGTTCACCGACGCGGCGACGCTGCGTCCCGCCCTGGTCGCCGCCGGCCTGCTGCGCTGAGGCGCGGCGGAACGATCGGGCGTACCACGGCTTTCTGGCTCCGACCGCATCAGGAGAGAGCCATGGAAGACGATCGCGTATGGGCGTTCGAGGAAAGCCTGTGGACCGGCGACGCCGAACATTACCGTGAGTCGATCGACCAGTCGGCGCTGATGGTCGTGCCGCAGCCGCCGTACGTTCTCGAAAGCGAGGCCGCGATTGACGCGGTGTCGCAGACGCCGCGCTGGGAGAAGGTGTCGTTCAGCGACGGACGGATCGTGCGTCCGCAGGAAGGGCTGATCGTGATCGCCTATGGCGTCGAGGCAGTGAAGGGCGACGAACGCTATGTCGCGCATTGCACCTCGACCTACCGTCGGCTGGAACATGAAGTGTGGAAGGTCGTCCAGCACCAGCAGACGCCGCCGCTGACCGCAGAAGTGCGCGTGGCGGAAGGGTGATCGGGGCGCGCCAAGATTGCGAGCCGCGATCTTGGCGCATCACCTAGTGGATGAACTGGACTGTGAAGATAACGGCGCCGCATGCACAAAATTCGTGTCGCCGCGGTATAATTGATCTTCTAATTCAGCGATGTAGTCGATCAGCATCTGCATCGACAGCGGGTCGGTGATCATGGCCGAAGCACGTTGCGCAGCCGCCAATTCCGACCGCAATTTCTTTTTGCGAACCATCCGAATCATCGTCGTCCATCCCACGCCGTGCCGCACGGACTGACAAAGCTTGTGACGATTCGATTGTATAAATAAGTTCGTTGCGCAACCGAAACTTACAAGTGTGCGAGATGGTGTGACGAAGCGTTCTGCCACGTCGATAAACCGTGTTGCTTTTTGCGGCGTTAAGGGAACCAAGTTCGATCTAGCGAAAATAGTAACCGTGGCAGGTCGATAATTCGCGCCCATCGCTCTCCCGGTGGAGCGATGGGCGCGGGTAGGTCACTGCGCGTCGGGCGAGCGATAATCCTTCAACTCGTCGCCGACGATCTGGACGACGTGCAACACGTTGGTCGAGCCGGGAGTGCGGAACGGCACGCCGGCCATCACGATTACGCGGTCACCCGCCTTGGCGATCCCCTGACGCAGCGCGGTGCGCTTGGCCTTGGCGACCATCTCCTCGAACGACTCGACATCGCGCGTGTTGACGTTGTGCGTGCCCCACAGCAGCCCGAGCCGGCGTGCAGTGTCGGTGCTGGGCGTCAGCACAAGGATCGGCACCGACGGGCGTTCGCGCGCGATGCGGCGCGCGGTCGACCCCGACATGGTGAAGCAGATGATCGCCGCCGCCGAAACGGTGTCGGCGATGTTCTTCGCGGCCTCGGCGAGCGCGTCGGCGGTGGTCGGATCGGGGCGGGTGACGGTGAAGTGGATGCGATCACCGTGCATCGGGTCGCGCTCCACCGCGTCGCCGATCGCGTTCATCATCGCGACCGATTCGACCGGCCACTGGCCCGCGGCGCTTTCCGCCGACAGCATGATCGCGTCGGCACCGTCGTAGATCGCGGTCGCGACGTCAGAGACCTCGGCGCGAGTCGGCGACGGGCTCTGGATCATCGACTCGAGCATCTGCGTCGCGACGACGACCGGACGGCCCATGCGGCGCGCCGTCTCGACGATGCGCTTCTGCAGCGGCGGCACCGACTGCGGCGGCAACTCGACGCCGAGATCGCCACGCGCGACCATCACGCCGTCGCACGCCTCGACGATCTCCTCCAGCCGCTCGATCGCGGCGGGCTTCTCGATCTTGGCGAGCAGTGCGGCCTTGCCGCCGATCAGCTTGCGCGCCTCCCAAAGATCCTCGGGCCGCTGCACGAACGACAGCGCGATCCAGTCGACACCCTGGTCGATCGCGAAGGCGAGGTCGGAGCGATCCTTCTCGGTCAGCGCCGCCATCGGGATGACGACGTCGGGGACGTTCAGCCCCTTGTTGTCCGACAGCGGGCCACCGACCTCGACCGTGGTGACGATGCGATTTTCGTCATGGTCGGTGACGCGCAGCACCAGCTTGCCGTCGTCGAGCAACAGGCGTGCGCCCGGCTCGATCGCGGCGAAGATCTCCTTGTGCGGCAGCCGCACGCGCGATGCGTCGCCCGGCGTCGGATCATGATCGAGCGTGAAGGTGCTGCCATGTTCGAGCATGACGCGGCCGCCATCGAACTTGCCGACGCGCAGCTTCGGCCCTTGAAGATCGGCGAGGATCGTCGTCGGGCGCTTGAAGCGCTCCTCCATCGATCGGATCGCTTGGATGACCGCAATCTTCGATTGCTGGTCGCCATGGCTCATGTTCACGCGGAACGCATCCGCGCCCGCCTGGAAAAGGGTGGTGATCATCTCCAGCGTGTTGCTGGCCGGGCCGAGCGTCGCGAGCACGCGAACCTTGCGCGAACGCGGAGCGATATGATTCGGGTTCAGGGTCATGCACCTTCCTGCTTTGCCGGCACGGCCTTAACGAGTAACGGCGCAGGATCAAATCCGGGAGATGACATGGACCGCCTCGACACGCTGGACGATGCCGTAGCCGCGGCCGCTTTCCGCCGGCTCGTCCGACACTTGCGTCACCGCACCGACGCGGAGAATATCGATTTGATGGGATTGGCGGGTTTTTGCCGCAACTGCTTGTCCGACTGGGTGGGCGAGGCCGGCGGGCTCGACAAGGACGACGCGCGCGAGGCGATCTACGGCATGCCCTATGCACAGTGGAAGGCCGCGCATCAGGGCGATGCGACGCCCGAGCAGCTTGCGCGCATGGCCGAGAGCGTCGCGAAGAACGCCTGATCGCAGCCGGCGGGTCGATCACCGGCGACACCCTTGAGCATCGGCGCGCGCGGGCGTAGACGCGCCGCCGCACCCTTATCGGGTATCCACCACGCCGTCCCCGCCCGCGCGATTCGCACCGGCGTTGCGGGCGGCGTCGTTTTTTCTGGGGAAGTATGATGGCGGAAGAGCGTGGCGAAGGCATGGGCGGCGGTTCGGTGGCAGCCGACGAGCTGCGGCTGCTGATCGAGCGGGCCGAGCGGCTCGAGGAAGAGAAGAAGGGCATCGCCGACGACATCAAGGACGTGATGGCCGAAGCCAAGAGCCGCGGCTACGACGCGAAGGCGATCCGCAAGATCTTGCAGATCCGCAAGAAGAAACGCGAAGAATATCAAGAAGAACAGTCGATTCTCGAAGTGTATATGCAAGCACTTGGAATGATCTAGATCATAGTCGGCCGCTCATCGGGCGGCCGTTAATCTCGTCTTCGCTTCTTCCGCGATATATCGTTTTTTATCGAGCGGGCGTGGGGGTAAGCGACAGGTGCTGGCGGGTTTGCAGTCCGGTTTCCGGCCGCGGGAGGAACGGGTGACCGTGCTCGTCCCGTCGCGGATGCGGGTGGACGCACGCTGGCTCGACATCGTGATCCACAACGTTTCCTCGCGCGGGCTGATGGTCGGTTGCGATCAGGCGCCGGCGGTCGGCAGCTATGTCGAGATCCGGCGCGGGACGCTCGTGATCGTCGGCCGAGTCCAGTGGACCAAGGGCCGGTTTTTCGGGCTGCGCTCCCAGGACCGGCTGTCGGTCAAGGCGCTGGTCGACGAGCCGCGGCTTGCCAGCCGTCCCGACCGCAGCACCGCTCAACCCGAAAGCGACCGCCGCGCCGAACGCCGGCTGGCGCATGAAGCGCAGATGGCGCGCAAGATGGAGCGATCGCGCAGCTTCGCGTCGATGTTCCAGTTCCTGGTGCTGGTTGTGGTCGGCATGACGATGGCGGGGATCGCCGCGCATACCGTCTATTCGATGCTGTCGGCACCCGCGGCGCGGATCGAGGATGCGTTGAAGGTCAGGTGAGGGGCGGTCGAGGCGGCGGGCGTGAAGCTGACCCGTTCAGGGCGAACGGGTTTGTGCTTCGGGTCGGTGTTCGTTGCTCGGAGGGGGCGTCATTCCCGCGCAGGCGGGATCCAGAACCTCTGACGTGTCGCTTCTATCGCCGGACCTGCGCGTCTGGATTCCCGCCTGCGCGGGAATGACGGGTGGGCGGGGTAACCGGCTCGGTCAAGTTCGGGGCGACAGTAAGCTACGCCGCTTCGGCCGGGGCGGTCGTCCATCCCAGATGCGGGATCGTGATCGAGCGTTTGCCGCCCATGTCGGTGCGCGTCACGAACAGGTCGCGCCCCTCGATATAGCCGATCAGCCGCTTGACCCGCCCGATCGAGCTGGTGCCGTACGTATTCGCGATCGCGATGTCCGACGGGCAGGGTGCGCCGTCGCGCGCCGCCTTGGCGACCAGCAGAAACGCGCCGAGCATGTCGTCGGGCAAGCCGCCTGCCAGCGCGAGCACGCTCGCCCATTCCTCGGCGTGGGGATCGAAGATGCCGGCGCGCGCGCATGACAAGCGGCGGCTGAAGGCGGCGAGGTCAAGCGCGGGCTTGGCGATCCCCGCCATACGGCAGCGGACCTGGAAATCCTGATAGAGCACCGCCGCCGGACGGCCGCTGCTTTCGTCGTCGGTGACGATCGCGCGCAGCACCTCGGCATAGACCGCCTCGACCTCTTCCTCGTTACGGTCGGGCAGCGACGGCGCGGGGGTCGACGGCGCGGGCGCCTCGATGTCGGACAGCAGTTCGTCGGCGGGGACGCGGCGTGGGCGCGGGTCGAAGGTCATCGGCAGCGTCGGCGCGGTGTCGGGGGTGACGTCGAGCAAGCTCTGCAGGTCGACCGAATCGGCCTGCGGCAGCGGGACCAGCTTGGGGCTGCCGCTGCGCGCCTGCGTCTCGACCGTGCCGATCCGCACCGTGATCGGCCGCCGCGACACTGCGGGACCGAGCGCCATGAAGGTGCCGCGCGCGAGGTCGCGGATCGATTCGGCCTGCCGCCGCTCCATGCCGAGCAGATCGGCGGCGCGCGCCATGTCGATGTCGAGAAAGGTGCGCCCCATCAGGAAGTTGCTCGCTTCCGCGGCGACATTCTTGGCCAGCTTCGCCAGCCGCTGCGTCGCGATCACGCCCGCCAGCCCGCGCTTGCGCCCGCGACACATTAGGTTGGTCATCGCCGACAGCGAGGCGCGGCGGACCTCCTCGGCGACCTCGCCACCGGTGGTCGGCGCGAACAATTGCGCCTCGTCGACCACCACCAGCGCGGGATACCAATGTTCGCGCGGCGCATCGAAGAGCGCGTTGAGGAAGCCGGCGGCGCAGCGCATCTGCCCCTCCGCCTCCAGCCCCTCAAGGCTCAGCACGACGCTGGCGCGATGTTCGCGCAGCCGCGCGGCGATTCGCGCCAGCTCGCGCTCGGCATAATCCGCGCCCTCGATGACGACATGGCCGTAGCGTTCGGACAAAGTGACGAAATCGCCCTCTGGGTCGATCACCACCTGTTGCACCTGACCCGCGCTCCTTTCGAGCAGCCGGCGCAGCAGGTGCGACTTGCCGGACCCGGAATTGCCCTGGACGAGCAATCGGGTGGCGAGCAGTTCTTCGAGGTCCATGGTCACGGGCGCGCCGCGCTCGTCGCTGCCCATGTCTACGCTGACGGTCATGATCGCGCCCCGTGTGGCCGATCATGCCCCGGTTGAGCAAGCGCTTTGCGCGCCCGCGGCGCGCGGCTACGGGGATGCGTCTTCAAGGGGGAAAACTCGCATGGCGCACCGTCCACCGATCGCCGACCTCGCGCTGCGCATCATCGGCAAGCCGCGCCACTCGCTCGATGCCGAGGAACGCCGCGTCCTCGACAGCATGGATGCGGGGACGTTGGTCAGCCGCGATGCCGCCGACGAAGCCGATCTGCGCGCCAGCTTCGGCGACCGCCTCGCCGACAAGGTCGCGGCGGTCGGCGGGTCGTGGGGGTTCATCATCGCCTTCACGGTAGTGCTGGTCGGGTGGATGCTGCTCAACACCGACGTGCTCAAATATTTCGGGCTGCAGTTCGACCCCTATCCGTACATCTTCCTCAACCTGATGCTGTCGACGCTCGCCGCGGTGCAGGCGCCGGTGATCATGATGAGCCAGAACCGGCAGGCGTCGAAGGACCGGCTCGCCGCCAGCCTCGATTACGAGACCAATTTGCGAGCCGAGCTGGAGATCCTGCGGCTCCACGAAAAGATCGACGGGCTGGTGATCGAGCGGCTTGCGGCGCTGGAGGCCAAGATCGACCGTTTGGGGACAGACGGGTTGGCGAATGGTGCTCCGCGCGCGTAAAGGCACGGGATTATCCGTCAGAGGCGACCATGGCAGGCCATTCCAAGTTCAAGAACATCATGCATCGCAAGGGCGCGCAGGATAAGAAGCGCTCCGGCATGTTTTCCAAGCTCAGCCGCGAAATCACCGTCGCGGCGAAGATGGGGCTGCCCGATCCCGACATGAACCCGCGGCTGCGCGCCGCGATCAACGCCGCCAAGGCGCAGTCGATGCCCAAGGACAATATCCAGCGCGCGATCGACAAGGCGAGCAAGGGCGACACCGAGAATTACGAGGAAATCCGCTACGAGGGCTTCGGCCCCGGCGGCGTGAGCCTGATCATCGAGGCGCTGTCCGACAACCGCAACCGCACCGCGACCAACGTGCGCACCGCCGTGTCGAAGAACGGCGGCAACCTGGGCGCGAGCGGCTCGGTGAGCCATGGCTTCGATCGGATGGGGCTGATCAACTATCCCGCGACCGCGGGCGATGCCGAGAAGGTGTTCGAGGCGGCGCTGGAAGCCGGCGCCGAGGACGTGACCTCGACCGAGGAAGGTCACGAGATCTGGACCGAACAGGGCTCCCTCCACGAGGTGGCCAAGGCGCTGGAGCCGGTGCTGGGTGAGGCCGAGGGCGCGAAGCTGGCATGGCGGCCACAGACGATGGTCGAGGTGTCGGAGGGCGACGCGGCGACGTTGTTCAAGCTGATCGACGCGCTCGACGACGATGACGACGTGCAGACGGTGTGGGGGAATTACGAGGTGTCCGACGAGGTGATGGCGAAGCTGGGGTGATCATCCTCGGCCTCGACCCCGGCCTGGGCACGACCGGCTGGGGGGTGATCCGCGCCGAGGGGAACCGGCTGAGCCATGTCGGCAACGGCCAGATCCGCACCGACCCGTCGATGCCGCTGCCGCGCCGGCTCGCGAACCTCTACGCCGCATTGATCGACGTCATTCGCGCCGAACGGCCCGATGAGGCGGCGGTCGAGGAGGTGCTGGGGAATACCAATGCGCAATCGACGCTCAAGCTGGGGCAGGCGCGTGGGGTGGTGTTGCTGGCGGCAAGCGGCGCGGGGCTGACGATCGGGGAGTATCACCCCTCGACCGTCAAGAAGGCGGTCGTCGGCACCGGCGGCGCGGAGAAGCGGCAAATTCAGGCGATGATGGCGGTGCTGCTGCCCGGCGCCAAGCTGGCCGGTCCGGACGCGGCCGACGCCCTGGCGGTCGCGATCTGCCACGCGCACCATGTCGCAAGCGCGCAAGGGATGATGCGGCGCGCGCGGGCGGGGGCGTAAGGCCGCGCGTCCCCCTCCGTCATTCTCGCGAAGGCGGAATCCAGACGCGCAGGTCTGTCGATAGAGGCGAAGCGTCAGAGGTTCTGGATCCCCGCCTTCGGCCACGGGTCGAAGTTTATCCTGAGCGCCTGCCGTGCGGGCAGCCGAAGGGCGGGAATGACGGGAGTGTCAGGGCCGTATCATCAGCCCTTCGGTCTCGATGATACCGATCGCGTGGACCAGATGGTCGTCCCCAAACGTGTAGCGGATCGCGCGCGTGCGATAGCGCGGGTCGGCGATCACCCCCGCCGGCACGTCCGAGCGATCGTCGCATTCGTCGAGCACGAGGATCGAATCCCACCCCGGCGTGTAACTGATGACGTGGCGGTCGAGCTTGCCCAGCCGGTGCCGCTCCATCGCCACCCACGCCGCCTTGTCGTGCGCGACCGGTGCGCCGTTGATCGTGACCGCCAGGTCGGGCGCGAGATCGGCGGCATAGGCGTCGAAGGTCGCCGCCGTCGCGGTCGGTACGACCTGCGCGATGGCTGCCATGATATAATCGGGCGGCGGGGGGCCGGGGAGGCGGTGGCCACATCCGGTAGCACTGCCGCCAGCAACAGGACCAATCCCTTCGCCACCATCATTCGCCGCCTCCGACCTTCCGATGGTAGGGCAAGATGCTCCGCTGCGGGGTGGCTGGCAACGCCGATGATCACGCAAAGCCGCTCCCGTCATTCCCGCGAAGGCGGGAATTCAGACGCGCAGGTTTTCGCAAGAGGCGAAACGTCAGAGGTTCTGGATCCCCGCATTCGCGGGGATGACGGAGTTTGGTGGATAGCGGTCGACCAAGTTCAGGTGCAGACAATTGCGATTTGTCAGGAGGTTTTGATGCGCCGCATTCGAATTGCTCTCGCCATCCTGGCCGTGCCAATCGCCGGAACGTCTCCGGCTGCGCAGCCGAACGAGCGGGAACCAAGCGAGGCGGCCCTTGCGAAATTGGACCTTCAGCAGAAAGAGATGGTCGCGAAGGCCGATATTGACGGACTCGCGGCACTCTCTTCGTCGAAGTTGACGATCAACGCACCTACCGGCCGCGTCCTCACCCGAGAGCAGTTCATCGCAATGATGCGTAGCGGGCAGATCGGGGCCGAAAACTTTGAGCGCACGGTGGAGAGCGTCACGGTGAGTGGCTCCGTGGGCGTAGTAATGGGCAATGAGGTTTTCACGCCCACCGCACTAAGTGAGCTGGGACGCAGGTACGGCGTCGTTCCCCTGAAGCGCCGATACACCAACATCTATGTCCGCGATCGCGGCACATGGCGGTGGCTCGCACGACACGCTAACGTTGTCCTGACGCGTTAAGTAGCGTCGCGCTTTTGGGCGAGCCCCGCCCCATCACCTCACCGCGCAATACCCCCGCCGCGAGCACCGCCAGCGTCACCAGATCGCCCGCGGTCGACGTCATCGGCGCGATCTGGACCGGCTTTTCCATGCCGACCAGCATCGGGCCGATCATGTCGTCGCCGCCCAGTTCGCGCAGCAGCTTGGCGGAGATGTTCGCCGACTGCAGCCCCGGCATCACCAGCACGTTGGCCGGGCCGGACAGGCGCGCGAACGGGAAGTTCTTGAGCTGGCGCGGGTTGAGCGCGACGTCGGGGGCCATCTCGCCCTCATATTCGAAGCTCACCTTGCGGTCGTCGAGCACCTGTACCGCGCCGCGGATGTTGTCGAGCCACTGGCCGTTGGGGTTGCCGAAGGTCGAATAGCTGAGGAACGCGACGCGCGGTTCCTGCCCGAGCCGGCGCGCGACCGCGGCGGTCTGCTCGGCGATGTCGGCGAGTTCCTCGGCGGTGGGACGCTCGTTGACCGTGGTGTCGGCGATGAAGACGGTGTGTGATTGGCCGACCAGCACGTGGATGCCGAAGGCGGTGCGGCCGGGCGCGGGGTCGATCACACGCTTGATCTCGCGCATCGACTGCGCGAACGGGCGCGTCACGCCGGTGATCATCGCGTCGGCCTCGCCGAGCTGGAGCAGCACCGAACCGAAGATGTTGCGGTCCTGGTTGATCATCCGCTCGACCTCGCGGCGCAGGAAGCCGCGGCGTTGCAGGCGCGCGTAGAGGAAGTCGACCATCTTGGGCACCAGCGGCGAGACGCGGCTGTTGTGCAGTTCGTATTCTTCCGGGTTCGCGATGCCGAGCGCGCGCAGCCGATCGTACACGTCCTCGCGCCCGACCAGCACCGGCGTGCCATAGCCGCCTTCCTTGAAGGCGATGGCGGCGCGCAGCACGACTTCCTCTTCGCCCTCGGCGAACAGCACGCGCTTCGGATTGGCCTTTGCGCCTTCATAGGCGAGGCTGAGCACCGAAGTGGTCGGGTTGAGCCGCGCGCGTAGCGCCGCGGTGTAAGCGGCCATGTCGAGGATCGGCTTGGTCGCGACGCCCGAATCCATAGCCGCCTTGGCGACGGCGGCGGGGACGATCTCCATCAGCCGCGGATCGAACGGCGAGGGGATGATGTACTCGGGGCCGAAGCTGTGCTGGACGCCGTACGCGATCGCGACTTCCTCGGGCACGCGCTGCCGCGCCAGCTCGGCGATGGCGTTGGCGGCGGCGATCTTCATCGCGTCGTTGATGCCCGTGGCGCGCACGTCGAGCGCGCCGCGGAAGATGAACGGGAAGCAGATCACGTTGTTGACCTGGTTCGGATAGTCCGACCGCCCGGTGGCGACGATCGCGTCGGGGCGCGCCGCCTTGGCCAGTTCGGGGCGGATCTCCGGCTCCGGATTGGCCATCGCGAAGATGATCGGAGCGGGGGCCATGTCGACCACCATCTCCGGCTTGAGCGCGCCTGCCGCCGACAGACCGAGGAACACGTCGGCGCCGTGCAGCGCCTCGGTCAGCGTGCGGCGATCGGTGTTGGCGGCGTGCGCCGACTGCCATTGGTTCACGCCGTCGCGACCCTGATAGATCACGCCGGTGCGGTCGCAGATCAGGACGTTGTCGTGGCGGACGCCCATCGCCTTGATCAGCTCGGTACAGGCGATCGCCGCCGCGCCCGCGCCGTTCACGACGACCTTGATCTCGGACAGCTTGCGTCCGGTCAGCAGGCAGGCGTTAATGACGCCGGCGGCGCAGATGATCGCGGTGCCGTGCTGGTCGTCATGGAAGACCGGAATGTTCATCCGTTCGCGCAGCGTCTGCTCGATGATGAAACATTCCGGGGCCTTGATGTCCTCGAGGTTGATCCCGCCGAAGGTCGGCTCCATCAGTTCGACCGCGTCGATGATCCGGTCGACATCCTCGGTCTTCAGTTCGATATCGATCGAATCGACATCGGCGAAGCGCTTGAACAGCACCGCCTTGCCTTCCATCACCGGCTTGCTGGCCAGCGCGCCGAGATTGCCCATGCCGAGGATCGCGGTGCCGTTCGAGATGACGGCGACCAGATTGCCCTTGGCGGTATAATCGTAGGCGGTGGCGGGATCGTCGGCGATCGCCTGAACCGGGATCGCGACGCCGGGCGAATAGGCGAGCGCAAGGTCGCGCTGCGATGCCATCGGCTTGGACGGAACGATCTCGATCTTGCCGGGGCGCCCCTCCGAGTGAAACAAAAGGGCTTCGCGCTCGAACTGGACGTTGCGCTCGTCGGCTTGGGTGCGATCGTCGGTCATGTCGACAGCCCTTACGGAATGCGGGCGGCGATGGGAATATCTCCTAGCGTTGCTCGTGCGCGAGCAGATGTTGCTTGGCCGCCAGCCCGCCCGCAAAGCCGGTCAGCGCCCCCGATCGGCCGATGACGCGGTGGCAGGGGGTGACGATCGTGATCGGGTTGCGGCCGTTCGCCGCGCCGACCGCGCGGGTCGCGGTGGGGCGGCCGATCGCTCGTGCGATATCGGCATAGCTGCGCGTCTCGCCATACGGGATGGCGTCGAGCGCGCGCCACACGTCACGCTGGAACGCGGTGCCGCGCGGGCCGAGCGGAAGGTCGAAGGTCGTGCGGGTGCCGGCGAAATATTCGCCGAGCTGCGTCGCGGCGGCGGCGAGCACCGGATGGTCGGGACGCTCGGTCGTGGCTTCCAGCCGCACACGGCCCGGCTTGTCGTCGGGCCACAGGATCGCCACGAGCGCGGTGTCGTCGGCGACCAGCGTCAGGTCGCCGAGCGGGGAGGGAAGGGTGGTGCGGTGGAGCATGATGACGCTTCTATCGGCTTTCGCCTGCGGTCGCATCCCGCGGCTTGCGGTCAAAGTGGCGGGTGTTCGCCATCGGGGCGAGCGCGTATGATTGTTCAGTCATGGACCGACGGCGCATCCTCGAGGATTATCGCCGGTGGATGAATCTCGCCCGCGCCGAAGCCGATGTGGCGGCAGGACGCGTCCATTCGCACGCGATCGTCGGCGAATGGCTGAAGACCTGGGGCAAGCCCGGACGGTTCCCTTTCAAGGAGTGGCTTGCGCGCCGTGATGGCTGTCGGCATCGCGACACGACGTGCGCATCCCTGACACGCCACGCGACTCCCGGACCCTTTCCATGACCACCACACCCGCCCCGACGCCGATGATGGCGCAATATCTCGCGCTAAAGGCCGAGTCCGAGGATTGCCTGCTCTTCTACCGGATGGGCGATTTCTTCGAATTGTTCTTCGACGACGCGCGCGTCGCGGCGCAGGTGCTCGATATCGCGCTGACCTCGCGGGGCGAACATGCCGGTGAGAAAATCCCGATGTGCGGCGTGCCGGTCCATGCCGCGACCGCCTATCTGCAACGGCTCATCAAGGCCGGGCACCGCGTTGCGATCGCCGAGCAGACCGAGAGTCCCGAGGCGGCGCGCAAGGCGCGCGGATCGAAGGCGCTGGTCAACCGCGCGATCGTCCGCGTCGTCACCGCCGGCACGCTGACCGAGGAGACGTTGCTCGACGCGCGTGCCGCCAATTGGTGCGTCGCGATCGGTGACGTCGGCGGCGAGGTCGCGGTGGCGGCGGCGGACGTGTCGACCGGGCGGTTCGAGGTGATCGCCTGCGATCGAGCGTCGCTGGGCGCCGAGCTGGCGCGGCTCGGCGCGGCGGAGGTGGTCGCCGCGGAGGGCAGCGACGCGCCCGCGACCGTGTGGCGCCCGCGCGCCGAGTTCGACAGCGCGCGCGCCGAGGAGCGATTGAAGCGGTTGTTCGCGGTCGCGACGCTCGACGGCTTCGGGCAGTTCGGGCGCGCCGGGCTGGCGGCGGCGGGCGGGCTGGTCGCGTATCTCGACCACACCGCCAAGGGGCAACTGCCGTTCCTGCGCCCGCCGATGCTGGCCGCCGCGCGCGACACGATGGCGATCGACGCCGCGACGCGCGAGAGCCTGGAGATCACCTGCACCGCGCAGGGGCAGCGTAAGGGCAGCCTGCTCGACGCGACCGACCGCACCGTGACCGGCGCAGGCGCGCGGTTGCTCGCCGCCGATCTCGGCGCGCCGCTGATGGATCGTGCGGACATCGAGGCGCGGCTCGATCTGGTGCGGCTGTTCCACGACGATGCGGGAGCGCGCGACCGCATCCGCGCCGCGTTGCGCGCGTTGCCCGATATCGGTCGCGCGCTCGGGCGGCTCGCGGCGGGGCGGGGGAGCCCGCGCGATCTCGGGCAATTGCGCGACGGGCTCGATGGCGCGTGGGCGATCGGCGAGCGGCTCGGCAAGCTGGCTGACAACCCCGCGCTGCTCGCGCAGATCGCGCCGCGGCTGCGCGGGCATGGCGAGTTGATCGACCTGCTCAAGCGTGCGCTCGTCCCATCGCCGCCGATCGAGGCAAGCGACGGCGGCTATATCGCGGCCGGCTATGACCCCGCGCTCGACGCGCTGCGCGACACCGGCAGCGGCGGTCGGCGCGCGATCGCCGCGCTGGAGGCGACGTTCCGCGCGAAGACCGGGATCGCCGCGCTCAAGATCCGCCACAATGGCGTGCTCGGTTATCATATCGAGGTGCCGGCGCGCGCCGCCGATCCGTTGATGGCGGCGGACTCGGGATTCACGCATCGCCAGACGCTGGCAGGCGTGGTGCGCTTCAACGCGCCCGAGCTGCACGAGGTCGCCGCCAGCGTGACGCAGGCCGGTGCGCACGCGCTCGCCGCCGAGGCCGCGCATCTGGAGGACCTTGTCGCGCAGGCGCTGGCCGGCCGGCTGGCGATCGCCGCGACCGCCGACGCGCTCGCGCGGCTCGACGTCGCCGCGGCGCTGGCCGAGCGCGCGATCGAGGGCGGCTGGTCGCGCCCCGCCTTTGCGGACCACGCCTGTTTCGACGTCACCGGGGGGCGGCATCCGGTGGTGGAGGCGGCGTTGGCCAAGAGCGGCGACCGCTTCGTCGCCAACGACTGCGTGCTGGGCGAGCGTTCGCGGCTGTGGCTCGTCACCGGGCCCAACATGGGCGGCAAGTCGACCTTCCTGCGCCAGAATGCGCTGATCGCGGTGCTGGCGCAGGCGGGGGCCTATGTGCCCGCCGCCAAGGCGCGGCTCGGGCTGGTCGACCGGCTGTTCAGCCGCGTCGGCGCGTCGGACAATCTCGCGCGCGGCCGCTCGACCTTCATGGTCGAGATGGTCGAGACCGCCGCGATCCTAGCGCAGGCGACCGAGCGCAGCTTCGTGATCCTCGACGAGGTCGGGCGCGGCACCTCCACCTATGACGGGCTGGCGATCGCCTGGGCAGTGGTCGAGGCGATCCATGAGGATAATCGCTGCCGCTGCCTGTTCGCCACGCATTACCACGAACTGACGCGGCTGGCCGAGCGCTGCGACGCGCTGAGCCTCCACCACGTCCGCGCGCGCGAGTGGAAGGGGAGCTGGTGCTGCTCCACGAACTCGCCGACGGGCCGGCGGACCGCAGCTATGGCCTCGCGGTCGCGCGGCTCGCGGGGATGCCGCCTGCGACCGTGTCGCGCGCCAAGGCGGTGCTCGCGAAGCTGGAGGCGGGGCGCGCCAAGACCGGCGGGCTGGCCGCAGGGCTGGACGATCTCCCGCTGTTCGCCGCCGCCGCGCAGGCCGAGGAAGACACATGCGACGCGATCCGCGCCGAGGTCGAGGCCCTTGACGTCGACGCGCTGACCCCGCGCGAGGCGCTGGATACGCTGTACCGGCTGAAGGCGCTGGCGCGGGAGGTGTAGGGATTTCCCTGTCGCGACGTTCGGCAGGATCGGATGCGGTTTGCCGGGCGTCTTGCGGAGGGCAATCGACACCATAGAGGCGAGCAGGGCATGGCCGATACGACGCAACACGCTGCTGGCGAGCATCATCTGGTCCATCGCACGGGCTGGCTTCGTGCCGCAGTGCTGGGCGCCAATGACGGCATCATCTCGGTGTCGAGCCTGATCGTCGGCGTTGCCGCCGCACCCGGCGCCACGGCAGCCACGATCCTGCTGGCCGGTGTGGCCGCGTTGGTCGGCGGCGCATTGTCGATGGCGGCGGGCGAGTATGTGTCCGTCAGTTCGCAGGCCGATACCGAAACCGCCGACCTCGCGCGCGAGGCGGCGGAAATCGCCCGTGCGCCGCTGGCGGAAACGCGGGAACTGGCCGCGATCTACGAGGCGCGCGGGGTCGATGGAGCGCTCGCGCGACAAGTGGCGGAGCAGATGATGGCACACGATGCGCTCGGTGCGCATCGGCGCGACGAGCTGGGCCTTGCCGATGACGGCGGATCGCGACCGGTGCAGGCCGCGCTGTTCTCGGCGACGGCGTTCGCGGCAGGGGCCATCCTGCCGGTGGTCGCCGCACTCGTACCGCGCGGGTATGTCCTCTATACTGTGCCGGCGACGGCATTCGTGCTGCTCGCCTTGTTGGGCGCGCTGGGGGCGAAGGCGGGCGGCGCGCCGGTGGGGCGCGGGATGATGCGCGTCATCCTGCTGGGCGCGATGGCGATGGGCGTGACCGCGTTGATCGGCACGCTGACCGGTACGGTGATTTGAGTAGGGTCGGAACGGGACACCCTGGATTGCTTCGCTGCGCTCGCAATGACGGCCTCGGTTCGACATCACGTTTTCGCCGTCGAAGAGCGCTGTGCGACGATGAAGGAGCCGGCAAGTTCGGCCTGAACGGCCTCCGGGCATCGACGCTTTCAAAGCACGCGACCTTTTAACCCCGAGCCGCTATCTCCGCGCGCATGACCGGACGCTTCGACCACCTTCCCAACCGCCGCGCGATCGTCGACCGTCGCCTGCTCGCCGAGAAGGTCGCCGCCGCCACGGGCAAGGACACGTCAGCGCTGCGCCATCAGGTCAGCCTGTTGCTCAAGAGCGCGCTCGAAGCCGGGCGCGCCGAGATCGCGCGGCGGCTGATCGCCAACCCCTCGCGCGGGATCGAGGCGGCGAATGCGCAGGCCTATCTGGTCGATCAATTGCTGCGCGTGCTCGCCGATTTCACGACGCAGCGGCTGTACCCGCTCGCCAACCCCACCACCGGGGAACGGCTGCTGCTGCTCGCGGTCGGCGGCTATGGGCGCGGCGAGATGGCGCCCTTTTCCGACGTCGACATCGGCTTCCTCACGCCCGGCAAGCAGACGCCCTGGGCCGAGCAGGTCATCGAATCGATGCTGTACGCGCTGTGGGACCTCGGGCTGAAGATCGGCCATTCGAGCCGCTCGCTCGACGAGATGGTGCGGCAGGCGAAGGCCGACGTGACGGTGCGCACCGCCTTGCTCGAAGGGCGATACGTCTGGGGTGACGAGGATCTGTACGAGGAGGCGTCGCGGCGCTTCCACGACGATGTGCGGCGCGGCACGGAGCGGCAGTTCGCCGCCGACAAGCTCGCCGAGCGCAACGCGCGTCACGTCCGGATGGGCGACACGCGCTATGTCGTCGAACCCAACGTCAAGGAAGGCAAGGGGGGCTTGCGCGATCTCCACGCGCTGTTCTGGATCGGCAAATATACCTATCAGGTGCAGCGGTCGAACGAGCTGGTCGCGGTCGGGCTGTTCACGCGCGCGGAATATCGCCTCTTTCATCGCGCCGACAATTTCCTGTGGGCGGTGCGCTGCCACCTGCATCTGATCGCGGGGCGCGGCGAGGACCGGCTGACCTTCGATTACCAGCGCGAGATCGCGCAGCGGATGCATTACGCCGACCGCCCCGGCAAATCGGCGGTCGAGCGCTTCATGCAATTCTATTTCCTGCAGGCGCGCACGGTCGGGTCGCTGACCGGGCTGTTCCTCGCGCATATGGACGAGCGCTTCTCGCGCCGTCGGCGGCTGGGGCTCAAGATGGCGCGGACGCCGCGCAAGCTCGACGGCTTCGCCAATGACGGCGGGCGGATCGCGCTGCCCTCGGACGACTTCTTCCAGCAGGACCCGCGCCGATTGGTCGAGATCTTCGCGCTCGCCGCCGAACAGGGGATGGAAATCCACCCGCTCGCCTTGCGCTGCGCGACGCGCGACGCGCGGCTGGTCACCGCGGTGCGCCGCGACGCGCACGCCAATGCGCGCTTCCTCGACCTGCTCGCCGGCGCACATGATCCCGAATTGCCGCTGCGCTGGATGAACGAGACCGGGGTGCTGGGGCGGTTCGTGCCGGACTGGGCGCGGATCGTCGCGCAGATGCAGTTCGACATGTACCATCACTATACCGTCGACGAGCATACGATCCGTGCGATCGGGCTGCTCGCGCGGATGGAAGCCGGGGCGCTCGCCGACGATCATCCGCTGCCCAGCGAGATCATGGGGCAGATCGTGTCGCGACGCGTGCTGTATGTCGCGGTGCTGCTCCACGACATCGCCAAGGGGCGCGGCGGCGATCATTCGATCCTGGGCGCGGAGGTCGCGGAGCGGCTGTGTCCGCGCTTCGGGCTGACCCCCGCCGAAACCGAGACGGTCGCGTGGCTGGTGCGGCATCACCTGTTGATGAGTTCGACCGCGTTCCGTCGCGACCTGACCGACTTCAAGACGATCCTCGACTTCACCGAAGTGGTGCAGAGCCCGGAGCGGTTGCGGCTGCTGCTGGTGCTGACCGTCGTCGATATACGCGCGGTCGGGCCGGGGACGTGGAACGGCTGGAAGGGGCAGTTGCTCGGCGACCTCTACGATCGCGCCGAGGAAGTGCTGCGGCTCGGGCACAAACAGAAGGGGCGCGGCGAGCGCGTGCTCGCGAAGCAGGAGACGCTGCGTACCGCGCTGCAATGGGATGCCGACAAGCTGGCGGCCTATGTGCGTCGCCTGCCCGAGCCTTATTGGATCGCCGAGCCCAACGACGTGCTGGCGCATAATGCCGCCTTCGTCACGCAGACCGGCGACGTGCAGCTCGCGATCGACGCGCAAGTCTATCCCGAGCGGGGCGCGACGCTGGTGACGGTCTATGCCGCCGACCATCCCGGGCTGTTCAGCCGCATCGCGGGCGCGATCCATGTCGCGGGTGGCAACATCATCGATGCGCGCATCCACACCACGCGCGACGGCATGGCGCTCGACAATTTCCTGGTGCAGGACCCGCTGGGGCGGCCGTTCGACGAGGCGGGGCAGTTGACGCGGCTCAAGACCGCGATCGAGGATGCGCTGGCGGGACGCGGCAAGCTGACCGACCGGTTGAAGGCCAAGCCGCTGCCGCGCGCGCGCGCCGATGCCTTCCGGATCGAACCCAACGTGCTGGTCGACAACAAGGCGTCGAACCGCTTCACCGTCGTCGAGGTCGCGGCGCCCGATCGGCCGGCGTTGCTCAACCAGCTCGCCTATGCGCTGTTCCTGTCGAAGGTGACGATCCATTCTGCGCATGTCGCGACCTATGGCGAGCGTGCGGTCGACGTCTTCTACCTGACCGATCTGACGGGGGACAAGATCGCGTCGACGACGCGGGTGCGCGCGCTGGAGAAACGCTTGCTGGCCGCCGCATCGGGCGCGCCGCAGGAGGAGGCGGCTTAGGCTCGCATCAAAGCCCCACCAGCGCAGCATAACGCTGAATACGTATGTGACTTTCTTGTGACCCGCCCGGCGCGCCGCCTACGTCGCCGCCCATGAAACCCGAGGATCGTCCGCAGGAACGCGGACGCCGGGAGCAGGGGAGGATTTCCACATGAACGACCTGTCTGTAACGCCGATCGCGCGTCGGCGCTGGGCGGGTGCCAGCGCGCTGGCGCTGCTGATCGCCACCCCGGCGCTGGCGCAGGAAGCGACGCCACAGGCCGATGCGCCGGCCGGCAATCCGACCGCGAAGGTCACCGCCACGCAGTCCACACCGGTCGCCGATCCGACCCCCAACGCCAACGCCAATCCCGATCCGACCGCGACCGGCGCGGACGAGATCGTCGTCACCGGCATTCGCGCCAGCCTCGCCAAGTCGGCGGACATAAAGCGTCGCTCGACGCTGATCGTCGACTCGGTGTCGGCCGAGGATGTCGGCAAGCTGCCCGACGTCTCGATCGCCGACTCGCTCGCGCGCCTGCCCGGCGTCACCGCGCAACGCGTCGAAGGGCGTGACCAGAGCCTGTCGATCCGCGGGCTCGGCCCCGACTTCTCGACCACGTTGCTCAACGGTCGCGAGCAAGTGACGGTCGGCGACAACCGCGGGGTTGAGTTCGACCAATATCCGTCGGAATTCTTCAGCAACGTCAACGTCTACAAGTCCGCCGACGCCTCGCTGATCGCGGCGGGCGTGTCGGGCACGGTCGACCTCCGGATGCTGCGTCCGCTCGACCAGAAGGAGCGGCTGTTCATCGTCTCGGCGCGCGGCCAGCTCAACGGGATCGGCAAGCGCAACCCGGATGGCGAGCGTTGGGGCTATCGCGCCACTGCCACCTATGTCGACAAGTTCGCCAACGACACCCTCGGCATCGCACTGGGCGTCGCGGCGCAGGAATCGCCGACCAATTACGACCGCTACGAGGCGTGGGGCTACCCGAACCTCAACAACCTCTCGCAGAATTGCACCGGCGATGCGGCGGGGCCGTGCGTGCTGGGCGGCGCGAAGCCATACGTCCAGTCGAACATGCTCAAGCGCTATGGCGGCGTCGGCACGATCGAATGGGCGCCGAGCGACGCGTTCCACTCGACCTTCGACGCGCTCTACACGCACTTCACCGAGACGCAGAAGCTGCGCGGCATCGAATTCCCGCTCGCCTATAACGTCGCACCGACCGCGGGGACGGTGACGGTTACGGACGGGTTCGTCGACAAGGCGACGTTCAGCCCGCAATATACGGTGCAGCGCAACGACCTGAACGATCGCACGTCCGACATGTTCTCGCTCGGCTGGAACAACAATGTCCGGCTGAACGACGCGATCCAGCTCAACGTCGACGCCGCCTGGTCGCGCGCGACGCGGCAGGACGAATTGATCGAGACCTATTCGGGCACCGGTTATGGCGGCACGGGGCAGCGCGACACGATCACGATCACGCGCCAGAACAACGGCACCTACCAGATCGTCCCGACGCTCGATTACGCCGACACCAACATCATCCGCATCACCGATCCGGGCGGCTGGGGCTATAACGGCACCAATGCGGTGGTGCAGGCGGGCTTCCAGAACCGGCCGAAGTTCAGCGACGACCTGAAGTCGCTGCGCGCCAACCTGGCCGGCGATTTCCAGGGCGCGCTGGGCGTCATCAAGGGCTGGGAAGTCGGCGGCAACTACACGCAGCGCGAGAAGAAGGCGCGCTTCACGTCGTACTTCTATTGCCCGCCGGGTGGCGGCACCAACTGCACCGTCGCGAGCGGTACGCCGACGTCGATCGCGGTGCCGGGCGACGTGGTGCTCGACGAGCAGGTCTCGCTCGCCTTCCTCGGCGTGCCGCGGATGCTGACACTCGACCCGCGCGGCGTGCTCGGGCTGCTGACGCCGGTGTTCGACAATCGTCCGGAATCGCTCGCCAAGGTGTGGGGCGTGAAGGAGAAGGTGACCACCGGTTACGCGCGGCTGGTGATCGACGGCGAGGCCGGCGGCAAGGCGGTGAAGGGCTCGATCGGCGTGCAGGTGGTGCACACCGACCAAAGCTCCGACGGTCGCATCGCCGGGCTGAACGGCGGGGTGGTCACGCTGTCCGACGTGTCGGGCGGCGACCGCTATACCAACGTCATGCCCAGCGCGACCTTCTCGGTCGAGCTGATCCCGAACGGCTTCATCAAGATGGGCGCGTCGCAGACGATGGTGCGGCCGCGGCTCGATCAGGAGCGGATCTCGCAGAACGTCGCGATCAATCCCGGCAACGTCGGCGCGGGATCCGATCCGCTGCGCAGCCCGTTCTCCTCGGACGGCGGCAATGCGGAGCTGCGCCCGTACAAGTCGACCAACATCGACCTGTCGCTGGAGAAGTATTTCCGCGCCGGCGGCTATGTCGCGCTGTCGGGGTACTTCAAGCACCTGACCGACTATGTCGATCCGAACAACAATGTGCTGTACGATTTCTCGCCGCTGCTGTCGTCGCTGACGCCCGCGCAGCAGGCGATCGTCCAGTCGCAGAATGCGCAGTTAGGGCTGTTCAAGAACCCGGCCAATTCGGGTCGTGGCGAGATCATGGGCGCGGAGGCGACCGCGTCGCTGCCGTTGCGCATGTTCACCACCGCGCTCGACGGTTTCGGGCTGTTCGGCAGCGGCAGCTACACGCACTCCGCGGTCCGCTACGATAGCGCGCCCGCGACGGTGCAGACGGTGCCGGGGCTGTCGAAGTGGGTGCTCAACGGCACGGCCTATTTCGAGAAGAACGGCTTCCAGGCGCGTGCGACCTATCGTTACCGCTCCAACTTCCTTGCGGAAGTTCGTGGATTGTCGGCAACGCCGGAGCTGAATACCGCCAAGGGCGAGACGATCCTCGACGCGCAGATCGGCTATGAATTCCAGAGCGGCGCGTTGCAGGGGCTGACGATCCTAGCGCAGGCGAAGAACCTGACCGATCAGGAGTTCTTCCAGTACACCAACGGCGATCCGCGGCAGGTGCGGCGCTACCAGCGGTATGGCACCGATTACTACCTGGGGCTGACCTACCGGTTCTGATCTCCACCGTCATCCCGGACTTGATCCGGGATCCCGCTTCTTCTCACGACCGAAGAAGCGGGGCCCCGGATCAAGTCCGGGGCGACGGATTACGCCGACGCGCGCACCATCAAGGTCGCGGGGAGCATGACATTCTCGGTCGGCTCCCCCGCGATCCGCCGCACCAGCGTGTCAACCAGCAGCGCGCCGGCACGCGCATAATCCTGCGCCACCGTCGTCAGCGGCGGACGGGTCAGCCGCGCGGCGGGAATGTCGTCGAACCCCGCCACCGCGACATCCTCGGGCACGCGCCGCCCGGCTTCGTCGAGCGCGCGCAACGCCCCCAGCGCGATCAGGTCAGACGCGGCGAACAGCGCATCGAAGGGAATGTCGCGCGCGAGCAGTCGCCGCGTCGCCTCATAGCCGACCTGCTCCGACGACAGCGCGTCGACGTGCAGCCCCAGATCGACCGGGAGACCCGCGCGCCGCAGCGCGTCGCACAGGCCGCGATAGCGGTCGCGAAACTCCGGATAATGGTCGCTGGCAGTGCCGACGAACGCCACCCGCTGCCGCCCGCGCCCGATCAGGTGCCGCGCGACATCGCGCCCGCCGCCGAGATTGTCGCACCCCAGCACAGTGCCCAGCCCGTTGGGCTCGACCGATCCCCAGCGGACGAAGCGCGTCGACTGACCGACCAGTTGCTCGAGCCGGACGCGGTACAATTCCCAGTCGCCATAGCCGAGCAGGATCAGCCCGTCGGCCTTGCGGCTGTCGGCATAATCCTTGTGCCAATCCGCCGACAATTGCTGGAACGAGGTGAGCAGATCATAGCCGCGCAGCGCGCAGGTCTTCAGGATCGAGCCGAGCATCGACAGGAAGAAGGGGTTGATCGTCGAGGCGTCCGGCAACGGGTCTTCGAAGAACAGCAGCGCCAGCGTCTTCGCCTCGCCCCGACGCAGCGACGAGGCGGCGCGATCGACCTTGTAGCCCAGCTGCTCGGCGATCGCCGCGATCCGCAACCGCGTCGCGGCGCTGACCGTACGATCGCCGCGCAGCGCGCGCGAGACGGTCGGTTGCGAGACGCCTGCGGCGGCGGCGATGTCGAAGGAGGTGACGCGATCGGACAGCGGCGGGAGCCTTCAGGAGAAACCGCCTTTCTACTGCGCGGCACATGGGCTGTGAATACGTATGCTGCACGCTTGGCAAAGGCGAGCGCGGCTGCGCATCACGCCGCGATCGGGAGAGGAACGCCATGAAGAGCATCATCGCGGGCGCGTTGGCAGCGCTTTCGCTGGCCGGCAGTGCGTCGGCGCAGGATTTTCGCGCGCGGTCGCCGCAGGACGAGGTGATCTATTTCGCGCTCCCCGATCGCTTCGACAATGGCGATCCGGCCAACGATCGCGGCGGGCTGACCGGCGATCGGTTGCGGACCGGCTATGATCCGACGTCGAAGGGCTTTTATCACGGCGGCGACCTGAAGGGGCTGATGCGCCGCCTCGACTATATCGAGGCGCTCGGCGCGACCGCGATCTGGGTCGGCCCGATCTTCCGCAACAAGCCGGTGCAAGGGCCGAAGGGGCAGGAGAGCGCCGGCTATCACGGCTATTGGATCACCGACTTCGAGCATGTCGACCCGCATTTCGGCACCGACGCCGACTTCGCCGCGCTTGTGGCGGCGGCGCATGTGCGGGGGATGAAGGTCTATATGGACATCATCGTCAACCACACCGCCGACGTGATCCGCTACCGCGAATGCGGCGATTGCGCTTATCGGTCGCGCGCGGATTACCCGTATCAGCGACGTGGCGGCGTGAACGGCGCCGCGATCAATCCGGGTTTCGCGGGCGATCAGGTGCAGACCGCGGCCAATTTCGCGAAGCTGACCGATCCGAGCTACGCCTATACGCCCTACGTCCCAAAGGGTGAGGAGCGCGCCAAGTCGCCGGCGTGGCTCAACGACGTCCTGCTCTACCACAATCGTGGCAACACCACCTTCCGCAACGAAAACTCGACGATGGGCGACTTCGTCGGGCTCGACGATCTGATGACCGAAAACCCGCGCGTCGTGGCGGGAATGATCGACATTTTCGGCGGCTGGATCGACCGCTTCGGCGTCGACGGTTTCCGCATCGACACGGCGCGCCACGTCAACCCGGCGTTCTGGCAGGCGTTCGTGCCCGCGATGCAGGCACGCGCCACCGCGCGCGGCATCCCCAATTTCCACATCTTCGGCGAGGTCGCTGCCGACCAGCTCGATCCCGGTCCGCTCGCGGTTCATACGCGCGTCGACAAGCTGCCCGCGGTGCTCGACTTCGCGTTCCGCCGCGCGGTGCTCGATACAGTCGCGGGGTCGCGCGGCACCGATGCGTTCGAGACGCTGATCGCGGGCGACGCGCTGTACGAGGGCGGCGCGGCGGCGGCGGAGCGATTGCCGACCTTCGTCAGCAATCACGACAACGGTCGCTTCGCGTTCTTCGTGCGGCAGGCGTTCCCGAAGGCCGGTGATGCCGAGGTGCTGCGGCGCACGATGCTCGCCAATGCGATGCTGCTGACGCTGCGCGGCGTGCCGACGATCTATTCGGGCGACGAACAGGGCTTCACCGGCGACGGCGGCGACCAAGATGCGCGCGAGGACATGTTCGCCAGCCGCGTCGCCAGCTATAACGATAACCGCCTGCTCGGTACCGACACGACCAATGCGACCGCGCATTTCGGGCAGGACAATCCGCTGTTCCGCCAGATCGCGTCGCTGGCGCGCGTGCGGCGCGCGCAACCGGCATTGACCCGCGGCCGCACGATCCTGCGCGCGCGCGAGGAAGCGCCGGGGCTGCTCGCCGTATCGCGCATCGATCCGGCGACCGGGCGCGAGATCCTGCTCGCCTTCAACACCGCCACCACACCGCTCGACCGTTTGGTCGAAGTGGGTGGTGCGGGCAAGGCGACGACGCTGGCCGGGGAGGGCTGCGCCGCGCAGACCGCCGCGCCGGGATCGTTGCGCGTCCGCATTCCTGCGCTAGGCTATGCCATCTGCGCGATCGGAGAAGCCCGATGACCTATCCGTGGTGGCAGGGTGCCGCCGTCTACCAGATCTATCCGCGCAGCTTCGCCGATGCGAACGGCGACGGCGTCGGTGACCTGCGCGGGATCACCGCGCATCTCGATCATGTCGCGTCGCTGGACGTCGATGCGATCTGGATTTCGCCCTTCTACACCTCTCCGATGGCCGACTTCGGCTATGACGTCGCCGATTATTGCGACGTCGATCCGGTGTTCGGGACGCTCGCCGATTTCGACGCGCTGATCGCGCGCGCGCACGATCTGGGATTGCGGGTCATCACCGATCAGGTGTGGTCGCACACCTCGGACCAGCATTCGTGGTTCGTGCAGAGCCGTGCCTCGCGCGATGGCGAGAGGGCCGATTGGTACGTCTGGGCGGACGCGAAGCCGGACGGCTCCCCGCCCAACAATTGGCAATCGGTGTTCGGCGGCCCGGCGTGGACGTGGGATGCGCGACGCCAGCAATATTACCTCCACACCTTCCTCAAGGAACAGCCGCAGCTCAATGTCCGCAACCCGGCGGTGCAGGAGGCGCTGCTTGGCGTCGGCCGCTTCTGGCTGGAGCGCGGGGTCGACGGGTTTCGGCTCGATGCGATCAACCATGCAATGGGCGCGGCCGACCTGCGCGACAATCCGCCTGCGCCGCCCTCGAACAAGCCGCGCACGCGCTCGTTCGATTTCCAGCAGAAGACGCACAGTCAGGACCAGCCGGACATGCTGCCGTTCGTGGAACGCATCCGCGCGCTGACCGACGGCTATGACGCGCGCTTCTCGGTTGCCGAGATCGGTGGCGACGAGAGCGATTGGGTTCGCAAGGCCTATACGCAGCCGGGCCGGTTGGAGACGGCGTATGGCTTCGACTTCCTCTATGCCGACCATCTGACCCCCGCGGCGGTGCGCGCGGCGTTGTCGCAATGGCCGGGCGCGGACGGTGAGGGCTGGCCGAGCTGGGCGTTCGAGAACCATGACGCGCCGCGCGCCGTGTCGCGCTGGGCGCTGCCCGAGCATCGCGACGCCTTCGCGCGTGCCAAGATGGTGCTGCTGGCGGGACTGCGCGGCAACATCTTCCTCTATCAGGGCGAGGAACTGGGGCTGACGCAGACCGCGGTGCCGTTCGAGAAACTGCGCGATCCCGAGGCGATCGCCAACTGGCCGCTGACGCTCAGCCGTGACGGCGCGCGGACGCCGATGCCGTGGTCGGCCGAGGCGGTGGGGCATGGCTTCACCAGCGGCGAGCCGTGGCTGCCGTTCGGAAGCGATCATGCCGCGATGGCGGTCGATGTGCAGGAGGCGGCGCCCGGGTCGCTGCTGTACTGGACGAGGCGCGTGCTGGCGGTGCGGCGGGCCGAGCCGGCGCTGCGGCTCGGGACACTGCGGTTCGTGGATGCGCCGGCCGATGTGATCGCGTTCGAGCGCGCGCATGACGGTGAGCGGTTGCTGTGCGTGGTGAACCTGTCGCCGGAGGAACGTGACGTGACGGCCACTTATGGCGAGGTGTTGCTGGCGTGTGGCGTGGAGGGCTCGCGGTTCGCGGGGTATGGCGCGCTGATCGCGAGGGTGGCGTGATGGTCACCCCCAACAATATCCGTCACCCCGGCGAAGGCCGGGGCCCAGGTGGGGGACGTTTCCGCATCTCGCGAGCCGCCCCCAACTGGACCCCGGCCTTCGCCGGGGTGACGGCCAGTACGTGGGGTGACATCCCGGCCAACACGGAACACACCGCATGACCACCCCCGCCGCCGCCATCAATCGCTCGCCGGGTTGGCGAACATTTCCTTCGGCTTTTTCGGCATCCAGATCGGCTTCGCGCTGCAGAATGCGAATATGAGCCGCATCTTCCAGTCGCTGGGCACCTCGCTCGACGACCTCCCCGCCTTATGGGTCGCCGCGCCGCTGACCGGGTTGCTCGTCCAGCCGGTGATCGGCCATTTCAGCGACCGGACGTGGCTCGGTCGCTTCGGGCGTCGGCGGCCGTATTTCCTCGCCGGGGCGGTGCTCGCCGCGCTGTCGCTGTTCGTGATGCCGCTCAGCCCGGCGCTGCTGGTCGCGGCATTGATGCTTTGGGTGCTCGACGCGTCGCTCAACATCTCGATGGAGCCGTTCCGCGCCTTCGTCGGCGACATGCTCGACCGTGACCAACATGCCGCCGGCTATGGCGTGCAGACCGCGTTCATCGGCGCGGGCGCGGTGTTCGGGTCGATCTTCCCATGGTTGCTCGAACAGGTGGGGGTGTCGAACGTCGCCGCGCCGGGGCAGCTTCCCGACTCGGTACGCTTCGCCTTCTGGTTCGGTGGTGCGGCGCTGCTCGCCAGCGTGCTGTGGACCGTGGTGACAACGCGCGAATATTCGCCCGCCGAGATGGCGGCGTTCGACGGCGAAGCAGAGGCGGATGACGGCGCCATCGCGCGCGTGCTCGCCGCCCGCCCGGCGACCGCGCCGCTGCTGTGGATCGCGGCGGGCGCGGCGGTGGTCGTGCTGGTCGCGCTCGCCGGGCTCGAAAAGGAGATGTACCTGCTCGGCGCGCTGCTCGCCGGCTATGGCGCCGCTAGTCTCGTCGCGATCCGCGCCGCGCGCGCGGGGCGCTCGCCGGGGCTGCTCGGCCATATCGTCGGCGATTTCGCGGGAATGCCGCCGCTGATGAAGCGGCTGGCGGTCGTCCAGTTCTTCAGCTGGTCGGCGTTGTTCATCATGTGGATCAACACCACGCCGGTCGTGACGCAGGTGTTCTTCGCCGCGCCCGACGCCGCCAGCCCGGCGTATCAGCGCGGCGCGAACTGGGTCGACGTGCTGTTCGCGACCTATAACGGCATCGCGGCAGTGTCGGCGTTGCTGCTGCTGCCGTGGCTGTCGGCGCGGATCGGCAAGGCGCGGACGCATGTCGTCGGGTTGCTCTGCGGGGCGGCGGGCTTTGCGAGCATCTTCGTGATGCCCGATGCGCATTGGCTGCTCGTCAGCGAGATCGGGATCGGGATCGCGTGGTCGACGATCCTCGCGATGCCTTATGCGATCCTCGCCTCCGCCCTGCCGCAGCGAAAGCTTGGCATCTATATGGGATTGTTCAACGTCTTCGTGGTGACGCCGCAATTGCTGGTCGCGACGGTGATGGGGTCGATCACCCGCCACTTCTTCCCGACCGAACCGATCTGGACGATGGCCTTTGCTGCGGTGACGATGGCCGGCGCGGCGGTCGCGATGCTGCGGGTGCGGGAATAAGCCTGACGGTGAGCTAAGGTTCTACCACCCTCCACCCTCCACCGTTCGCCCTGAGCTTGTCGAAGGGCGTGTCGCGGGGCACGTGCTTCGACAGGCTCAGCACGAACGGTGGGGGATGATTGAGCCCGAACCAAACCCCGCCACGTTGCCCCGGGGTCACCCCCGAGGCGATGTCGCTTTACTCCACGAACGGCTCGACACTGATGTGCCGGCCGCGCAGGAACACATCCGCCACCGCGCGGAGCGGCGAGACGTCGACGTCCGATACGCCCGCGCGCACGATCGCGCCGAAGCGGTGGTAGAGCCCCGGATATTCGCCGTGCAGGTCGGCGTCGTGTGCCAGCGCTTCCTTGCCGTCGATCGTCAGCACCGATCCGCCCTTCGACAGCAACAGCGTGCCGTCGTCGGTCTCGACCTCAATGTCCCAATGCTGCGGGCCTTCCTGGCGGAAGTCGAGATCCATCGCGATCTCGGCCCCGGCGGTGTCTCGGAACGACACGCGCGCCGCGATCGGTGCCGCGCGGTTCGACGGCACGTCCAGCTCGGCGGTTTCGACAAAGAACGGGCGCGGCAGGATGCGCGTCGCGATCGACAGCGCGTTGATGCCCGGATCGAACACGCCGAAGCCGCCCGGCTCCCAGATCCAGTCCTGTCCAGGATGCCAGACGCGCACGTCTTCGCGCCAGGTGATCTTGGCGCGCTTCACCTCCCGCTCGGCGAGCCATGCGCGTGCGGGCTCGACCCCGTCGGCGTAGCGCGAGTGCCAGCTCGCGAACAGGCTGACGCCCTTCGCCGCCGCGGCGTCGCGCAGCGCGATCACCTCGGCGAGCGTGGCGCCCGGCGGCTTCTCGAGGAAGACGTGCCAGCCCTGCTCGATGCAGAATTGCGCGATCGTGCGACGCACCTGCGGCGGGGTGCACAGCGACACCGCATCGACCTCCAGCCCACTCTTGGCGAGTTCGTAGACGTCGCGGAAGAACGGCAGACCGTTCACGCTTTCGCCGCTGCGGCTGACGGTGGCGACCAGTTCGAAGCTCTTGCCGGCAGCGATCGCGGGCAAATGCTGGTCGTGGGCGATCTTGCCCATGCCGACCAGGGCGAGGCGGATCGGCGCGGTCACAGCGCGCGCACCACGACGGGCGCGGCGGCGGCATCGGTCAGCGTGTTGCGCAACGGAAGCGCGAACGGCGCGGCGGCGATCTCGAACACGTCACCGGGCTGCGTCTTGACGCCATCGGCAACCGACAGCGTCGCGGTGCCGAAGAAATGGACGTGCACGTCACCCGGCCGGCGGAACCCGGCGTATTTGAAGTGATGGTGTTCCAGATTGGCGAGATGGTGCGACATATTGTCCTCGCCGGTCAGGAACGGCTTTTCCCACAGCGTCTGGCCGTCGCGGACGATCTTGCTGGTGCCGCGGATATCCGAAGGCGGCGTGCCGAGCAGCAACTCCGCACCGAGCGACGCCTGCCGCAGCTTGGAGTGCGCGAGCCACAGGTAATTGTGCTTCTCGGTCACATGGTCGCTGAACTCGTTGGCGAGCGCGACGCCGAGGCGATAGGGCGTGCCGTCGTCGCCGATCAGGTAGATGCCGGCCAACTCGGGCTCCTCGCCGCCGTCCTGCGCGAAGGCGGGCGATGCGAACGGCGCTTCGGGCGCGACCAGCGACTGGCCGTCGCCCTTGTAGAACCATTCCGGCTGCTGCCCGACCAAGCCCTCGCCGGGCTTGCCGCCCTCGACGCCCTCAAGGAACATCCGCATCGAATCGGTCTGGTGCTCCGCCGACGACGCCGCCTTGTGCATCGCGTCGCGCCCCGACGCCGAGCCGAGATGCGTCAGCCCGGTGCCCGCCAGCATCAGCCGCGCGCTGTCCTCGTGATCGATCGCGGGGAGCAGGTGCCCGGCGTCCAGCTCGGCAGCGATGTCGACGGTCTCGTCGCTGCGGCGCTGCGCCGCGGCCTCGGCGAGCGTCGTGCCCGCGGCGATCGCCGCCAGCGCCAGTTCGCGGGTCGTCTCGACCCCGGTCAGGAAGACCGCGCGGTCACCCTCGGCGAGGATCACGCGGCGACGCCCGTCGTCACCGCGATGTTGAAGCAGACGGGTATCGGTCATGCGATGTCCTTGAGCGCGGAAAGATAGCGGCGTGCCTCGGCGGCGACCGCGTCGGCAGACTTGCCGGGACGATAGAGGTTGGAGCCGAGCCCGAAGCCGTCGGCCCCGGCGGCGCGCCATTCGGCGACATTCTCGGGCACGATCCCGCCGACCGCGAGCATCCGCAGCGCCTTTGGGAGCACCGCGCGCTGCGCCTTGAGATAGCCGGGGGTGGTGCCATCGGCGGGGAACAGCTTGAGCGCGGTCGCGCCGGCCGCCAGCGCCGCGAAGCCCTCGCTCGGCGTGAAATAGCCCGGCATCGAGATCATCCCGCGCGCGGCGGTCGCGGCGATCACATCGGTGTTGACGTTGGGCGAGACGATCAGCGTGCCGCCGACGTCCTGCACCCGCGCGACATGCTCGACCGTCAGCACCGTGCCCGCGCCGATCATCGCGCGGTCGCCGACGCGCTCGACCAGTAGCTTGATGCTGTCGAACGGATCGGGCGAGTTGAGCGGCACCTCGATCAGCGTGAAGCCGGCGTCGACCAGGGCATCGCCGACCGCGGGGGCCTCGGCCGGGGTCAGCCCGCGCAGGATCGCGACGAGCGGCGCGGCGGCGAATGCCGCGTCGAAGCGCGTATGTGTCTCGGTCATCGTGTCAATTCCCAGAGGCGGTGGATACCGGCGGCAAAGGCGCGCTCGCTGTCGAGCGTCACCGGCGTGCCGCCGCCGTGCCGGATCGCTGCGGCATAGAGATCGGCGAGCGCGCCACCCGCGAGCAATTGCACGGTGCGCCCCGCGAGATCCTCGCGCGCGCCGACATCCGCCCCGATCAGCACGCCGCTTGCGAATGCCGCTGCATCGTCGGGGGCGAGCCGCCCGAGCAGCACACGCGCGCGCACCTCGAATAGCGCCACGGTCAGGTCGCGCGCGCCCGCGCCACGCGCCAGCCCGTCCTGAAATGCCGCGCCGTCCGCGACCGTACCGTCGAGCATCCCGGCAAGGATGCCGTGCCCGCGCAGCAAGGCGAACAACTCGCCGGTCAGCGCGGTGGCGATGTCGGTGACGTGTCCGGCCTCGGTCGCGATCCATTTGTTGTGCGTGCCCGGCTGGCAGAACAAGGCGTCGGCGGGGGCGAGCCCGGCGGCGATCGCGCCAAGCACCTGCACCTCTTCACCGCGCATCACGTCGGCGCGCGCCGCACCGCGTAACGCGACGCCCGGCACCAACGTCGCCGCCGCGTCGTCGATCGTCAGGCAGCCCGCCGCCAACGTCTCCAGCCCGGCGGGCGCATCGACATACGGCACCTCGCGCCAGCCGCGATTCGACCCGACCATGCCGGCCGCGATCACCGGCAGTTCGCCGAGCGTGGCGCGGATCGCACTGATTTCCGAAGGATAATCTTCCGGCGTCAGCGACAGGATGCCGCGCGGGTCCTTGACCGACGCCTCTGCCACGCCCGCCGCGGACATCCGCCACGCGCGCCGGTTCGTCGTTCCCCAATCGATGGCGATGTAGCCGCCCGACACGTCATCCTCCCGATTTATTTGTAGGACATAAAGCCTTGAGCGAGGAGGTCAAGGCTGTGCGCCGCGCGCGTGATCCTGTAGGCCGAGGCGATCGGGACAAGGAGAGAAAGATGACCGAAGTGCGGACGTTGTGGCGCGGCGCGGCGACGCTGGGCGAGGGGCCGGCATGGGACCCGATGCAGAAAGTCCTTTGGTTCGTCGACATCAAGCAGCAGCGCGTGCACCGCTATGATCCGGTCTCCGGCGAGGTCGCTGCATGGGCGGCGCCGGCGCAGGTCGGCTGGGTGCTTCCCGGGGCAGGCGGCGTGATGCTGGCCGGGTTGCAGACCGGGCTCGCGCGCTTTGATCCCGACACCGGCGAGTTCTCGCACCTCGCCGATGTCGAGCCGGACCTGCCGGGCAATCGCCTCAACGACGCGACCGTCGCAAGCGACGGCTCGGTCTTTTTCGGGTCGATGGACGATCGCGAGAGCGCGATCACCGGGCGCGTCCATCGCTGGGACGGCCAGCGGGTGACGACCACCGCGATCGATCCGGTTGCGATCACCAACGGCCCCGGCCTGTCCCCCGACGGCGCGACGCTATACCATGTCGATACGCTCGGCGGGGTGATCCATGCCGTTGCGCTGTCGCCCGACGGCACGACCGGCGCCGCGCGGGTCTTTGCGACGATCGACCCGGCCGACGGCCATCCGGACGGTGTGACGGTCGACTCGGGCGGCAACGTCTGGGTCGGACTGTGGGGCGGTTGGTGCGCGCGCTGCTACGCGCCCGACGGTTCGCTGCGGCAGGAGGTGAAGCTGCCCGCCGCCAACATCACCAAGATCGCGCTCGGCGGCCCTGACCTCAGAACCGCATTCGCGACCAGCGCGCGCAAGGGTCTCGACGACACGGCGCTTGCCGATCAGCCCGATGCGGGCGGGTTGTTCGCGTTCGATGTCGAAGTGCCCGGCCAGCCGCTCGCGCCGGCTCGGCTCGGCTGACACGAAAAGGCCGGCGGCTCGTGGGAGCCGCCGGCCTTTTTCGTCATTCCCGCGAAGGCGGGAATCCAGACGCGCGGACGTCGGTTGTTGAACCGGTACGTCAGAGCGTCTGGATCCCCGCCTCTGCGGGGATGACGACCATCAGTGCACCGTCTCTTCGACCGGCACGTCGGGCAGCGCGTTGGTCGCCTTGGCCCCCCACAGCGCATAGAAGAGGATGTACAGCTCGCACGCCGCGGTCAGCAGGAACGACGGCTGCAAGCCATAAGCGTCGGCCAGCTTGCCCTGCACCACCACCAGCGCACCGCCGGCGATCGCCATGATCAGCAGCCCCGAACCTTCCTCGGTCAGCGGCCCCAGTCCCTTGATGCCCAGCGTGAAGATCGTCGGGAACATGATCGAGTGGAACAGCCCGACCGAGATCAGCGCCCACATCGCGACGGGGCCGGTCGTGAACACCGTGATGAGCATCACCACGAACGCGCCGATCGAGAAGGCCGCCAGCACCGTCTCCGCCGGAATCCGCTGCATGATCGCCGAGCCCGCGAACCGCCCGATCATCATCCCGCCCCACAGGAAGGTCAGGTAACGCCCGGCCTGTTCGGCAGTGACGTTGGCGATCTGCGGCTGGCTGACGAAGTTCACGAACAGGTTGGCGACGCCGATCTCGGCGATCAGGTAGATAAAGATCGCCGGGATGCCGAACACCAGGTTGCGGTGCTTCCACAGCGAATGGTTCTTGCGATCCTCCTTGGCGACGCGGCTCGTCGAGGAGCCCATCGCCGGCAACGGGAAGCGCGCGATGATGACGGCGAGCACGACCAGCACGATCGCGACCAGCACATAAGGCAGGACCACCGATTGCGCGTCGGCGAGCCGCTCCGCTTCGGTCAGCACCGTGCCGGTCGCGGCGGTGCCGCCCTTCGAGCGGCCGAGGATCAGATAGGCACCGAACAGCGGCGCGAGCATCGTCCCCGCCGAGTTGAGTGCCTGGACGAGGTTGAGCCGCGACGAGGCGGTTTCGGCGGGGCCGATCACCGCGACATACGGATTGGCGGCGACCTGCAGCAGCGTGATCCCGCTGGCGATCACGAACAGCATGACCAACGTCACGCCATAGCTCGGCAGGCTGGCGGCGAGCACCATGCCCAGCGCGCCCGCGGCCATGATGAGCAGGCCGACGACCAGCGACCGCTGGTATCCGATCCGCTCGATCAGCTTGGCGGCGGGGATCGAGGCGAAGAAATAGGCGATGAACCAGACGCTTTCGATCAGCGTCGTCTGCGTGTAGTTCAGGTCGAACACGCTGCGCAGGTGGGGCAGCAGCGTGTTGTTGATGACGGTGATGAACCCCCACATGAAGAACAGGCTGGCGAGCAGCGTCAGCGCGCGGCCGTAGCCGGGCATCGCGCCCGTGCTGCCGCCCGCGCGCGTCGCGCCCGGTGAAATGGGGGGTCCGGCCATCATCCTCTCCTCAACCTGGTCATGTTCGCGCGGCGGGGTTGCGCCGCAGAGATATGTCTGACTATATTCGCCGCGAAGAAGCGGTCAATGCGGCAAACGCTGTTGGCTGGCAAGTGCGGGAGGGGTGTCGGTGAGCATTTCGGTGGCGCGTTGGAGTGTGGGCGCAAGCATGGCGCTGGCGAGTGTTTTGGCGAGCTCTTCGGCGCTGGCCGCGACCGCGGAGCGCGCGGCGTTCGGAACCTTGCCCGATGGCACCGCGATCGAGGCGGTGACGCTGAAGGGCAGCAACGGCGTCAGCGCCCGGATCATGACGCTCGGCGCGACGCTGCAGTCGTTCAACGCGCCCGACCGCAACGGCAAGGTCGCCGACATCACGCTCGGCTATGACGACGCCGCCAGCTACGTCACCAACCCCAATTTCTGGGGCCAGACCGTCGGCCGCTATGCCAATCGCATCGCCGGCGGCAAGTTCTCGATCGACGGCAAGGCGTATCAGCTGCCGCTCAACGACAAGACCAACTCGCTGCACGGCGGGACCAAGGGCTTCGACAAATATATCTGGCGGATCACGTCGGTGAAGTCGGGCCCGCAGGCCAGCGTGACGATGGTCATCACCAGCCCGGCGGGCGACCAGGGCTATCCGGGCACGCTGCAGGTTTCGGCGACCTACAGCCTCGACGACAAGGGCGCGTTGACGATCGATCTCTATGCGAAGACCGATGCCGCGACGGTCGTCAACCTGACCAACCATGCGCTGTTCGATCTGGCGGGCGAGGGCTCGGCAGCGGGCATCTATCCGCAGCTGCTGACGATCCCCGCGGCGCGCTACACGCCTGTCAACGCGGCGTTGATCCCGACCGGCGCGCTGGCGCCGGTGGCCGGCACGGTGTTCGACTTCACCAAGCCGCGCGCGATCGGGCAGAGCGTCCGCGACGGCAACGACGCGCAGATCGTGATCGGACGCGGCTACGACCACAATTTCGTGCTCGACAAGGGCGCGACCAAGGAGCCGGGGCTGGCGGCGCGCGTCGAGGACGCCGCGTCGGGGCGCGTGCTCGAGGTCTTGACCACCGAGCCGGGCGTGCAATTCTATTCCGGCAACTTCATCGACGGCTCGTTCGTCGGCAAGCAGCGCCACGTCTATCGCATGGGCGACGGCTTCGCACTGGAGCCGCAGAAGTTCCCGAACACCCCCAACCAGCCGTCGTTCGGCTCGGCGCGGGTCGATCCGGGCAAGCCCTATCATCACCGCATGGTGTACCGCGTCTCGTTGGCGCGCTGATCCCCGGAGTTTGCTGACATGACCGCCCCCCACGATCCGACGAAGCTGCGCAGCCGTGCGTGGTTCGACAATCCGGCGAACATCGACATGACGGCGCTGTATCTGGAGCGCTATCTGAACTTCGGGCTGACGCTGGAGGAATTGCAGTCGGGGCGCCCGATCATCGGGATCGCGCAGACCGGCTCCGACCTTTCCCCATGCAACCGCCACCATCTGGTGCTCGCGGAGCGGGTGCGTGAGGGCGTGCGCGAGATGGGCGGGATCGTGCTGGAATTCCCGGTGCATCCGATCCAGGAAACCGGCAAGCGCCCGACCGCCGGGCTCGACCGGAATCTCGCGTACCTCGGGCTGGTCGAGGTGCTGTACGGCTATCCGCTCGACGGCGTGGTGCTGACGATCGGCTGCGACAAGACGACCCCGGCGTGCCTGATGGCGGCGGCGACGGTCAACATTCCCGCGATCGCGCTGTCGGTCGGGCCGATGCTCAACGGCTGGCACAAGGGCGAGCGCACCGGCTCGGGGACGATCGTGTGGAAGGCGCGGCAGTTGCTGGCGGCGGGCGAGATCGACGATGCCGAGTTCATCCGGCTGGTGGCGTCGTCGGCGCCGTCGACGGGCTATTGCAACACGATGGGCACCGCGACGACGATGAACTCGCTGGCCGAGGCGCTCGGCATGTCGCTGCCCGGCTCGGCGGCGATCCCGGCGCCGTACCGCGACCGGCAGGAGGTCGCGTATCTCACCGGCAAGCGGATCGTCGAGATGGTCGCCGAGGATCTCAAGCCCTCGGACATCCTGACCAAGCAGGCGTTCCACAATGCGATCAAGGTCAATTCGGCGATCGGCGGGTCGACCAATGCGCCGATCCACCTTGCCGCGCTCGCGCGCCATGTCGGGGTCGATCTGCCGATCAAGGATTGGGAGACCGAGGGGCACAAGGTGCCGCTGCTGGTGAACCTGCAGCCGGCCGGCGAGTATCTCGGCGAGGATTATTACCGTGCGGGCGGCGTGCCGGCGGTGGTCAACCAGTTGATGGAACAGGGCCTGATCGCCGAGGACGCGCTGACCGTCAACGGCAAGACCATGGGCGACAATTGCCGCGGGCGCGAGATCGAGGACGAGAAGGTCATCCGTCCGTACGACGCGCCGCTCAAGGAAGAGGCCGGGTTCATCGTGCTGTCGGGCAATCTGTTCGACGCCGCGGTGATGAAGACCAGCGTCATTTCGCCGGAGTTCCGCGACCGTTACCTGTCGAACCCCAACGACCCCGAGGCGTTCGAGGGGCCGGCGGTGGTGTTCGACGGGCCGGAAGATTATCACGCGCGGATCGACGATCCGGCGACGGGGATCACGCCGGAGACGCTGCTGTTCATGCGCGGCGCGGGGCCGGTCGGCTATCCGGGCGCGGCCGAGGTCGTCAACATGCGGCCGCCGGCGTATCTGATCACCGAGGGCGTCCATGCGCTGCCGTGCATCGGCGACGGGCGGCAATCGGGGACCAGCGGGTCGCCGTCGATCCTGAACGCCTCGCCCGAGGCGGCAGCGATGGGTGGCCTCGCGCTGCTCAAGACCGGCGACCGGGTGCGGGTCGATCTGTCGAAGGGGACGGCCAACGTGCTGATCTCCGACGCGGAACTGGCCGAGCGGCGCGCGGCGCTGGAGGCGGCGGGGGGCTATGCCTATCCGGCCTCGCAGACGCCGTGGCAGGAGATCCAGCGCGCGGTGGTCGGGCAGATGAGCACCGGCGCGATCCTGGAGGGCGCGGAGAAGTATCAGCGCATCGCGCAGACCATGGGGTTGCCGCGCGATAATCACTGATCGTTGATCGTGTGTCCTGAGCCGTCGCCCCGGGCTTGATCCGGGGCTTCGCTTCTTCTGTGCGCGGTTGCGAAGAAAGCGGGACCCCGGATCAAGTCCGGGGCGACGGGAGGGGAGGTCTTCGCCCTTTCCCAGCCGTTCGTGCTGAGCCTGTCGAAGCGCGGGTTTCGCGGGCAAACTCCTTCCGTCATTGCGAGCGTAGCGAAGCAATCCAGGGCGTCCTGGTCCGGCCCTGGATTGCTTCGCTGCGCTCGCAATGACGGAGGCGCCTACGATCGACGCGCTCCAGCTTCCTGTGCGGAGCATCTCCCCGCCCATCAAGCCGCCAGCGCAACCTCGGTATCGCGCTGCGCCTGCCTGATCAGTCGCTCGGTCACGGCCCGCGCCCCCGCGCCGTCGCCATTGGCGATCGCCTCGAACAAGGCGCGGTGGAGCGGGATCGGGTCCTGATATTGCGCGGGCGTGCGATATTTGAAGAACGTCGTCCATCGCACCGCCGCCGCGATGCTGCTCGACAGGCTCACCAGCAATTCGTTGCGCGTCGCGTGCAGGATCGTCGCATGGAAGCGCTGGTCGGCGCTCTGCCCCTCCTGCGTGCGCAGCCCGTGTGCCGCCATGATCTCCAGCGCATGTCCCATCCGCGACAGCTCGGCGGCGCTGCGCTGGCGCGCGGCCAGTTCGGCGGCGGCGGGCTCGACGATCAGCCGCAACTGGAACAGGCTGCGCACGAAATCGAGCGACGGCGCGCCCTCGAACATCCATGCCAGCATGTCGGGATCGAGCAAATTCCAGTGCGCCCGATCGCGCACCCGCGTCCCCGCCTTCGGCCGGCTCTCGACCAGCCCCTTGGCGCTCAGCATCCTGAGCGATTCGCGGATCACGCTGCGCGATACGCCGAACTGCTCGGCCAGCTCCAGCTCGCCGGGCAGCGTGACGGTTGCGGGATGGCGTCCGGTGACGATCGCGGCGCCCAGATCATGCGCGATCGTCACGTGCGCCGGCCCGCGACGCTCGCCTCTCTCCACGCTGCCCCTAATTATCATGCCGCAGCTTAGGCTGTCGTGGCGCGCAGGAGCAAGGCGCGGTTAGTCGGCCCAGGCGAGTGCGCGACGCAATTGTCCGGCGGCGTCGTCGGTGAACGGTCGGCCATGCGCGAACACCACCCGCTCGGGCGCGAGCGCGACCAATGTCGCCACCGCAGCGCGCAGGTCGCGCCCGCCGAAGCGGAGTATCGGACGCAGGTAACGCGGCGTCGTCCCCCACGCCCCGCCGCTCAACCGCGCGATGAAGGCGGTTATCGGCGGCAGCCGTTCGGGCTCCATATGCTGGACGACATCGGTGAGCACCAACGTGCGCGACGCGCGGTGGTGGAACCAGACCTCGTTGAACCCCGCCGCACCCGCGATCAACCCTTGATCGACCGCCTCGGCCCATTCGGGCGGCGGCACCGCGTCCAGTTCGCGGTCGATCCGCAGCCCGCTGCGCTGGACCTGCCCGCGCTCGCCGAGCCCCGGCGCGGCCCATAGCAGCGCCTTGGGATAGGCGCGTTGCCACGCCGGCAACCGCGTCCAATGCGCGATGTTCGGCGCGATCAGATGCCGCACGATGCCCAGTTCGGCGAGCGCCGCCGCCAGCGCCGGCGTGAAGCGCGTCGGCGAATGCAGCATCAGCGAGCGATCGGGCAGCCGCATCACCGTCATGCGGATCGGCAGCGACAGACCGGACGCGATCATCGGCCCGCTGTCGACGATCCACACGTCCTTGCCGAACGGCTTGAGCACATCGAGCGGCGGGTAGCTGGCGGGCGCGTCGCTATTGCGTTCGCGCGCTGCCAGCCATGCGACCGCACCGGCGGCGACCGCCGCGCCGCCCAGCGCGATCTTGGTGTTGCGGTTCATCGGTCAGCTCCCTCTGCATCCGTCGATCGAGCGCTGCCAACGCCCGAGCCGCGCGATCGGTGGCACGGATACTGGCCAAGCGGCATTCGCGACGGCATAGCCGCGCCGATGCAGCTTGTCGCCCAACGCGCCCATCTCTCCGCGCTCGCCGACGCCGGACGCCTGCGCACGCTCGCCCCGCGCCGCGGCGTCGATCTGTCCTCGAACGATTATCTGGCGCTGTCGACCGCACCGCGGCTGGTGGCAGCGGCACAGACCGCCCTGGCACAGGGCGTCGCGCTCGGCTCGGGCGGGTCGCGGCTGTTGCGCGGCAACGACGCCGAGCATGAGGCGCTGGAAGACGAGGCGGCGGCGTTCTTCGGCGCGGAGACGGCGTTGTCGTTCGGCTCCGGCTATGCCGCGAATACCGCGCTGCTGTCGTCGGTGCCGCAACCCGGCGACCTGATCGTGCACGACGCGCTGGTCCACGCCAGTATGCACGACGGGATGCGGCTCGGTCGGGCGACGTGCGTCGCGGCGGCGCATGGCGATCCGCAGGCCGCCGACGACGCGATCGCGGCGTGGCGCAGGGGTGGCGGCACCGGCACGCCGTGGATCGCGGTGGAAAGCCTGTACAGCATGGACGGCGACCTGACCGACGTCGCCGCCTATCTGGGGGTCGCCGACCGTCACGACGCGCTGCTGGTCGTCGACGAGGCGCACGCGACCGGCGTGTGGGGCGAGTACGGACGCGGCGCGGCGGAGGCGTGGCACGGGCGCGATAACCTCGTGACGCTCAACACCTTCGGCAAGGCGCTGGGGTGCGAGGGCGCGGTGCTGTGCGGGCCGGCGATCGTCCGCGACTTTCTGGTCGCGCGCGCACGGCCGTTCATCTTCTCGACCGCGCCGTCGCCGCTCGCCGCCGCAGTGGCGCGTGAGAGCCTGCGCATCGTCCGTGACGAGCCGGAGCGGCGCGCGAAGCTTTACGCGTTGATCGACGCGGCGCGGCGGCATCTCGCCCCGCTCGGCGCGCGCGTCGAATCGCAGATCGTGCCGCTGGTGATCGGCGACGACCGGGAGACGATGCGCGTCGCCGCCGCCGTGCAGGCGGCGGGGTTCGACGTGCGCGGTATCCGGCCGCCGACCGTTCCGGCGGGCACCGCGCGGCTGCGGATCGCGCTGACGCTCCATGTCACCGAGGCGGAGATCGCCGCGCTGGCGAATGTGTTGAAGGAGGTACTGCCATGAGCGGGACGATCATCGTCACCGGCACCGACACCGATGTCGGCAAGACCGTGTTCGCCGCCGCGCTGACCGTCGCGCTCGGCGCCCGCTATTGGAAGCCGGTGCAGGCCGGCTTGGCGGACGGCAGCGATGCGGGCAGCGTCGTGCAGCTCGGCGTCGACGCGGCGAAGGTCGTGCCGGAGGCGTATCGCCTCGCCACGCCGTGTTCGCCGCACCGCGCCGCCGAGATCGATGGCGTGACGATCGATCCCGCGGGGCTCGCGTTGCCGACGGGTGACGGGCCGTTGGTGGTCGAGGGTGCGGGCGGGGTGCTGGTGCCGCTGACCCGGGGTTGGTCGTTCGCCGATCAGGCGGCGGCCTGGGGTCGGCCCGTGGTGCTGGTCGCGCGCACCGCGCTTGGGACGATCAACCACAGCCTGTTGTCGATCGAGGCGTTGCGCGCGCGCGGCGTGCCGCTGCTCGGCGTCGCGTTCATCGGGGATGCGGTCGAAGACAGCGAGGACGTGATCGCGGAGATCGGCAAGGTACGTCGGCTCGGGCGGCTGCCTCGGCTCGCCGACCTCAACGCCGCGACGCTCGCCGCCGCCTTTGCCGCGCATTTCGATATCGGGGATTTCCGGTGAGTTCGGTTTGGCATCCCTTCACCCAGCACGGGCTGCAGGAGCCGATCCCGTGCGTCGTGCGCGGCGAGGGCGCGGTGCTCCACACGGCCGACGGGCGGCGCGTCGTCGATGCGATTTCGTCGTGGTGGGTGACGACGCACGGCCATGCGCATCCGAAGATCGCCGCCGCGATCCGGGCGCAGGCCGAACGGCTCGACCAGATGATCTTTGCCGGCTGGACCCACGAGCCGGCCGAAGACGTCGCCGCCGGGCTGCGCGCGATCATGCCGCCGTCCCTGACGCGGGTGTTCTTCTCCGATTCGGGATCGACCAGCGTCGAGGTCGCGCTGAAGATGGCGCTGGGTTACTGGCTGGCGAAGGGCGAGCTGCGCCACCGCATCCTCGTCATGGAGCATGGCTATCACGGCGACACGATCGGCGCGATGTCGGTCGGCCAGCGCGGCGTGTTCAACCGTGCCTATGCACCGCTGCTGTTCGATGTCGAGACGATGCCCTATCCGGCGGCCGGGGCGGAGCAGGCGACGCTCGACGTGCTCGACCGCGCCTGTGCGGCCGGCGCGGCGGCCTTCATCGTCGAGCCGCTGGTGCTCGGCGCGGGCGGGATGCTGTTCTACGCGCCCGACACGCTGCGCCGGATGCGGGAGATTTGTGCGCACCACGGCGTGCTGTTCATCGCCGACGAGGTGATGACCGGCTGGGGGCGCACCGGCACGTTGCTGGCGTGCGAACAGGCGGGGATCGAGCCGGATATCCTGTGCCTGTCGAAGGGGCTGACCGGGGTGCGCTGCCGCTGGCGGTGACGATGGCGAGCGAGCCGATCTTCGAAGCGCATTGGTCGACCGATCGCGCGAAGATGTTCTTCCACTCGTCGAGCTACACCGCCAACCCGATCGCCTGCGCCGCCGCCGCCGCCAATCTTGCGATCTGGCGCGAGGAGCCGGTGCTGGAGCGCGTCGCGCGGCTGAACGACGCGCAGACGACGCGGCTTGGCGAGCTCGACGGCATCCGCAACCCGCGCGTGCTCGGCACGATCGCGGCGTTCGAGATCGGCGCGGGGGAAGGGTATCTCTCCGACCTCGCGCCCCGCCTGCTGGCGGCGTTCCGCGAGCGCGACGTGCTGCTGCGCCCGCTCGGCGACACGCTCTACGTCATGCCGCCCTATTGCATCGGCGACGACGATCTCGACCGCGTCTATTCCGCCATTTCGGAGGTGTCGGCACGCCACCGATAACGCCGACGTGCGTTATGGAAGGATGACCGTACGATCCCGAACAGCTGCCTTCGCGTCGTTCCTGTGGCGTCGCTGGCGTGGCTGGTGGTCGGATCACCGCGCGATCGCGCGGGAGCGGGCGGCTGCACTGGAGGCCAGGGCGCGCGAGGCGCTGTCGCTCGACGAGGCGCAGCGGCTTGCGATGGAGGCGGCGGCGTTGCGCGCGGCGGTCGATGGCGGGGGGCGGCGCAAGGGGATCATTCCGTTGCTGCGCAACTGATCCGGCGCGCCTAAGCTGGCCCGACATCAGGGGAGGCTTCATGACCGCGACGCCCGACGTGCCGGTGCTCCACGGCTATTTCCGCTCGACCGCCGCCTATCGCGTGCGGATCGCGCTCAACCTCAAGCAGCTGGCGTGGCGGGACGCCTTCCACCATCTGCGCCACGGCGAGCAGCGTGCGCCAGATTACCTGCGGCTCAACCCGCAAGGCCTGGTGCCGGCGCTGGAATGGAACGGCGCGGTGCTGACGCAGAGCCTCGCGATCTGCGACTATCTGGACGAGCGCATCCCTGCGCCGCCATTGCTCCCCGCCGATCCGGTCGCGCGTGCGCAGGTGCGCGCGTTCGCGCAGGTGATCGCATGCGACACGCATCCGGTGCAGAACCTGCGCGTCTTGCAACGGCTGCGCGCCGCTGGGCTCGACGAGGCCGCGGTCAATGCGTGGGCGCACGACACGATCGCCGACGGGCTCGCCGCCTGCGACGCGCTGATCGCAGGGCAGGCGGGGCCCTATTGCTTCGGCGCGCAGGTGTCGCTCGCCGACCTTTGCCTCGTTCCGCAACTGGTGAACGCGCGGCGGTTCGGGGTCGCGCTGGCGTGGCCGCGGCTGCTCGCGGTGGAGGCGGCGTGCCTCGCGCTGCCCGCGTTCGCCGATGCCGCCCCGGAGCGGCAGCCGGACGCGGAATAGCTACGCCACCACCCGCCCGCGCGCGCCGCGCCCGACCATCACCGTCGCGACCGCGCCGACCAGCATCAGCACCCCGCCCAGCACGATCACTACGCGGGCATCGCCGCCCAGCAGGTTGCGATAGAACAGCGGGATCGACAGGCTTTCGATCATCATCGGGATGACGATGAACATGTTGAAGATGCCCATATAGACGCCGTTGCGCGCCGGCGGGATCATGCCCGTAAGCATGATGTACGGATTGCCCATCATCCCCGCCCAGCCGATGCCGATGCCGATCATCGCGACGAACAACCAGCCCTCCGACGGCAACGCCGGGATCGCCAGCATCGCCGCGCCCGAGGCAGCGAGGCAGCAGGCATGGACCGCCTTCGCGCCATAGCGCTTCGCCAGCGGCATCAGCGCCAGCGCGGCGACGAACGCGACCGCATTGTAGAAGGCGCCCAATTGCCCGACCGTCAACACGGTGTCGCGGAACGCGGTGCTGCCGGTTTCGACGGTGCCGTGAAGCGAGCGTGCCAGCGCGAAGGTGATGAACTGCCAATAGGCGAACATCGCATACCATTGGCACAGCATCGCCAGCGCGAGCTGCCGCATCGGCTTCGGCATTTCGACCAAGGCGGATCTCAGATCGGCCAGCGTCGCACGCAGCGTCAGCGGCTCGGCCGCCAGCCGCGCCTGCTCCTCCGGCGGCAAGGGCAGTTCGGGGACGCGCCAGACCGACCAGAGGATCGTCGAAAGCGACAGCACCGCACCGATCAGGAACGCGATCCGCGTGATGTCGGGAATGCCATTGGCATCGACCGCATCCTTGTTGAAACCGATCCACACCAGCAACGACGGCGCGAGATACGACAGCGTCTGCGCCAGCCCGGTGAACGCCGATTGCGTCAGGAACCCGGTCGCGCGCTGCTCCTCCGCGAGCCGGTCGCCGACATAGGCGCGATACGGCTCCATCGTCACGTTGTTCGCGGCGTCGAGGATCCACAACAGGCTCGCCGCGATCCATAGAGCGCGGCTGTACGGCATCGCGAACAGGCACAGGCTGCACAGCACCGCGCCGATCAGGAAATACGGCGTGCGGCGCCCGAGCCGCGTGTTCGTCCGATCGCTCATCGCGCCGATCAGCGGCTGGACGAGCAGCCCGGTCATGGGGCCAGCGAGCCACAGCAGCGGCAGGCTGGCCTCGTCGGCACCGAGATAGCCGTAGATCGGCGCCATATTGGCCTGTTGCAGCCCGAACGAGAATTGCAGCCCGAGGAAGCCGAGGTTCATCTCGACGATCCGGGCCAGCGACAGGCGAGGCTTGGTCATCTCACGGCTCCTGCTTGGTAGGAGAGGACGGGTGCCGAACACACTCCGTTCGTCCTAAGCTTGTCGAAGGGCGGGTTACGGGGCGCGTGCTTCGACAAGCTCAGCACGAACGGCAAGAACGGGGCGGGCCTCCAGCGAACGATGCGCCCGCTCGCCTTCACCCTCCAGCCACACGACCCCCCATGCCGGCACGGCGTCGACAAGCGCGCCGGTCAGCCGGTCACGCCCGGTCTCCGCCACCGCGATCTCGCGCTCGCTGAAGTTGAGGAACACCCGGTCGCGCCCGCACGCAACTCCCAGCAACGCGGCGTCCGCGGTCGCGATCAGCGTCGGCGCCCCCGCACCTCCGCTCGCGATCCGCGCATCACGCAAGGCGGTAAGGTCGCCGCTGATCCGCAGCGCCGCCGGCGTCTCCAGCGCCCACCAGTCCATCGGCGGTCGGTGGATCCAGCGACCCTCATGCGCCAGCTCGGGATCGTCGGCATAAGCGTAATCGTTCAGCAGCCCGGCCTCGTCACCCATATAGGTCGTCGCGACCCCGCCGCTGGCGATCGACAGCGCGTTGAGCAGCGCGATCCGCCGCAACGCGGCCTCGCGCGCGTCATCGTCCTGCGCCGCCTCCAGCCCGGCGAGCGACGCGAGCGTGCCGTTGGTGCCGTGCAAGGCCGCGCCGTCCGACTGGAACGGCACCCCGCGCGCCCAACTGTCGCCCGCGCCGTGCAGGAAGGCGGCGGCGGCGCGCAGTCGCGCCTCGGGCGCCGGGTCGATCGCGCGCAGATCGCCGAGCACCGCGCCCCAGCCGATATCGTCGTGGCAGCGCGCATAGCTCAGCCAATTCGCGCCCGACGGCAGTCCGCCGCTCGCCGCGACGATCGCCGCGGGCAGTTGCGCGGATCGCTCCGCGAGCCCGACCCAGCCGGCGACCATCAGCGAATTGTTGTAGACCAGATGGCATTCGGGCTCGAACCCGTCGCCCTCGTCCATCCCGAAATAGGGCGGGACGAACGCGGTCGGCACGATCGCCTCCGCCTTGAGCAAGGTCGCGGGCGCGACGATGTCGAGCGCGGCGCGCAGCCCGCGTACGATGTAATGCGCCTGCGGAAGGTTGCGGCACGTCGTCCCCGACTGCTTCCACAGGAAGGCCGTGCTGTCGAGCCGGAACGCCTCGAAGCCGTGGTTGGCGAGGCGTAGCGCAGCGTCGAGCATCGCGACGAACACCTGCGGGTTGCGCCAGTTTAAATCCCATTGGAACGGATAGAAGGTCGTCCAGACGTTGCCGCCCATTTCGGGCACGTGCGTGAAATTGCCCGGCGCGGTGGTCGGGAAAACCTGCGGCAGTTCGGCATTGCGCGCCGCCGCCTCGGCATCGTCGACCACCATGTAGAAGTCGCGGTAGAAAGGATCGCCCGCGCGCGCCGCCTTCGCCCACTCATGGTCGTCGGCGGTGTGGTTGAGCGCGAGGTCGACGCACAGGCTGATCCGCGCCGCGCGCAGCCGCTCGGTAAGCCGCTCGACATCGGCCATCGTACCGAGCGACGGCTCGATGCTCCGATAATCGGCGACCGCGAACCCGCCGTCGCTGTCGCCCTCACGCGCCTTGAGCAGCGCGAGGACGTGGAGGTAGCGCACCCCCAGCGCCTCCAGATGGTCGACGTGCGCGGCAAGCCCGTTCACCGTCCCGCCGAAGCGATCGACATAGGTCGAATAGCCGACCATGTCGGCGCGCACGAACCAGTCGGGATCGGCGACCCGCGCGTCGTCGAGCGCCTGCAACGCTGGCGGGCGTTCCCCGGCACGCGCGTGGAGCAGCGCCTCGATCGTCGCCCACAGCGCGGCGCCATCGTGATCGGGATAGAGCCGCGCAAGCTGGCGACGCAGCCGCGGTGCGATCGCCTCCAGGCGCTGCTGCATGGTCATGATCCGCGATTCCCCATGTCGGTCATCATCTTACCCGATCGTCGTGTGACTGAACCACTCCGTCATTGCGAGCGTAGCGAAGCAATCCAGGGCGTCCTGGTCAGACACTGGATTGCCTCGCTCCGCTCGCAAGGACGAAAATACGTCCTGCCTCAGAAATCGAACCGCACCGATGCGGCGATCGTCCGGCCGTTGATCGACCGCGCCCGCACCAGCTGGTTCGACGGGATCGCGGCGTCCTCGGCCTCGGTGATGCCCTTTACGTTGAAGATGTTGTTGGCATTCAGGTTGAAGCTGACGTTATCCGCCGCGCGCACCAGCAGGAAGCCGTTGACCTGCGTGTAGGCGGGCATCTTCAACTGGTTGACCGGCTGCGTGTAGCTGGAGGTGGTGCCGATCACGTTCGCGCCGAAGCTGACGCGCCCGAAGTCGAGCTGCGGGGTCGCCTGATAGACGAACGCGGCCTGCCGCTGCGGCCGGTTGCCGTTCAGCGTCGCGTCGGTCGCGTCGCGCGTGATCTTGGCATCGGTATAGGTGCCCGCGGCGGTCAGCGAGAACGGCCCGTGGCGGAAGCGGCCTTCCAGCTCGACGCCGGTCGCCTCGTAATTGCGGCTGGTGAACTGCTGCTGCGACAGCAGATAGTTGGTTTCCTGCGTCTTCGCGTTGAACACCGTGGCATACAGGCCGATCGGCCCGGACGAGAATTTCAGCCCGCCCTCCGCCTGCTTCACGAAGTCGTAGGGCTTGGCACCCGGGACGAGGCCGCCGGTCTGCAGGTTGATCGTCGGGCCGAACAGCAGTCGGTCGGCATTGACGCGCCCGCCCCGGCTGTAGCGCGCGAACGCCGCCAGCGTGTCACTCAGCCGATAGTTCACGCCCGCCGAATAGGAGAGATAGCTATAGTCGTAGTCGATGCCGGTCCGGTTGTTGGGCAGGAACGCCACCGTCTGCTCGGCGGCGGAGATCACGCCATCGCCGTTCATGTCCTGCGCGCGCGTCGTGACCGCACCGGGCAGGTCGCCCGCGATGCTCCCCTTGGCCGAACCGAAGTCGTAGCGGACGCTGCCGTCGATGTTCAGCCGCCCGACCTCGAAGCCGAGCTGCGCGAACGGCGCATTGGTGGTGTAGCGCATGTCATAGCTGCGGCGGCAGCAATTGCCGAAGAACGACGCCGAATACAGCGTCCCTCCGGCGGTCTGCGACACGCCCGCGGCGTTGCGGATGTCGACCAGCACCGATCGGCCGTCACCCTGAACGGTCTGGAAGAACGAGGTCCACAGCCAGTCGGTCTTCACGTCCTGCCGCGAATTGTAGATGCCCGCCGCGATCGACACCGCGCCACCGCCCAGCTCGACCTTGCCGTTCAGGCGCAGATCGTTGGTGATGTTGTTCAGGCTCTTCAGGTCGACGTCGAACAGCACCACGCTGGCGAGTAGGCCGTTGCCGCCGACCGTTCCCGGGCTGGCGATCCGCTGCCCCGAAAGCGGGCCGCTGGCATAGTAAAGCTGAGCGCCCGCGCCGGCGAAGCCATTGGCCGTGGTCTGCGCATCGCCGACGGCGGCGGGGAAGGGCGAGACGAAGTCGCCGGAGATGTCCGAATAGCGGAACCGCTCGGTAAGGTTCCAACCGTCGGCGATCTCGAACTGGCCCTCGAACCCGACCGACTTGACGACCGGATGCATCCCGTCGCCGATGTTGCGACGCACCGGCTTGTTGTTGCCGTCAAGCGTCAGTAACGAACCGATGTAGCGGCTGTGCAGCGTGTCCTCGTTGATCGAGAAGCCGGGCACGTTGGTGTAGGTCGGGTCGTCGTTGCCACCGGTCACGCGCACCGGGTTGGGCAGATAGGCGATGCTGCGATCGTCGAGATACTTGCCGTAGACGCGGACATAGCCGCGGTCGAACTCGCGGGTGATGTTGGCCTTGATCTGCCCGCCGCGCATCGCGTCGTAGCCGACGTCGCGCGGACCGTCACCAAGCCGGTAGAAACCGCTCAATTCGTAGCGGGTCTTGGCATCGATGTGCCCGCCGTACGCGAAGTCGGCCCGATATTCGCGATAGTCGATGCCCGAGGAAAGCTGGAACGAGCCCCCTTCCTGCTCGCCGGTCTTCGAGATGAAGTTGATGATGCCGCCCGGCGAGTTGCTCGCGAAGGTCGACGCCGATCCGCCGCGTACCGACTCGATGCGGGCGAGCGACAAATCGTTGCGGATGAAGATGTCGGCATTGCCGAAGATGATGTCGCCGAATTCGAGCACCGGCAGGCCGTCTTCCTGCAATTGCAGGAACTTCGAGCCGCCCGACGCGACCGGCAGGCCGCGCACCGAGATATTGGCATTGCCCTCGCCGCCCGACGCTTCGACGCGAACGCCGGGCAGATTGCGGAGGATTTCCGCGGTGTTGCGCGGCGGGATCTTCGCGGTCAGGTCGGCATCGAGCGAGCTGACCGACACCGACGTATCCAGCCGGTTGCGTCCCTGTGCCACGCCGGTGACGACGATGTCTTCGGCCGCAGTGGCCTCGGGCGGATTGGCAGAAGTGCTGGTGTCGCTCTGCGGGACTTGCGCGTGCGCCGCACCGGCGATCAGCAACGCGGGGATCGAAGCGAGCAGGCGGAAGCGCAGTGTCATCACAGAAAAACCTCTCCTGAACGACCGCTCTTTGTGAACGGCCTGATGACAGCTACATATTCCTCCTGCAATCGATTGCAACGCCATTTTGCAAACGATTGCAGAGAGTGCGAAATTCGTTAGGCAGAGGTGCGGACGATCAGTTCCGGAGCGACGATCTCGCTGGATGCGGGCTCCCCGGCGATTCGCCGGAGCAGCGTTTCGACCATCAGCCGCGTCCCCGTCACCAGATCCTGACGGATCGTCGTCAGCGGGGGTGACGTATGCGCGGCGAGCGTGACGTCGTCATAGCCGATCACCGCGACGTCACCCGGCACGTCGAGCCCGGCCTCGGTCAGCGCGCGCAACGCGCTCATCGCAGCAACGTCCGAAGCGGCGAAGATCGCATCAGGCGCGTCACCTTTCGCCAGCCGCGTGCGCACGGCGGCATGGACCGCATCCGGGTCCATCTCGCACGAGAGCACCTCGACCGGCATCGTACCGGCGGCGTCCCGGAACCCCGACAGCCGATCCGCGAATTCGGGAGGCGCGGGATCGCCGAGGAACAACAGCCGGCTGCGCCCAAGCCCGAGCAGATGCGTCCCCGCGATCCGGCCACCCAGGATGTTGTCCGATCCGATCGTCAAATGCTTCTGGTCCGGCCGGTTGACCCCCCAGACGACCAGTGGCGCATAGCGTGCGGCGACACGCTCGATCGTGTCATATTGGTCCGATTGCCCGACCAGCAGCACACCATCGACGCGCCCGCTGTCGACCAGCCGGTCGAGCCACTCGTCGTTCTCGGGCAGCACGCGCGACAGCAAGATGTCATAGCCGCGATCCACCAGCAGATCGGCGAGGAAGCCCAGCAGACTCAGGAAGAACGGATCGGTCAAATGCTGGGTGCGCGCATGGCCCAGCGGCATGGCGAGCGCGATCGCGCCGGTGCTGCGCATCCGCAAGTTGCGCGCGAGCTGGTTGGGGCGCACGCCATGTTCGCGGGCCAGCGCGCGGATGCGCTCCTGCGTGGTCTTGCTGACCGAGGGGTGGCCGGACAGCGCGCGAGACACGGTCGCCGTCGAAACCCCTGCCATTACTGCAAGATCGGCCAGCTTCATCGCTGTCGGCACTGCATTACGTCCCCGCTCCGTTCCCGTTCTTCATAAGCGGTCGGCGCCGCGCCGCAATGCGGGTCATGGTCGCGGGTCGGCGACTGGACCCTGATCGCGCTCGATCGCGGCAATCTCGCCATCGATGAAGTCCATCAATAACTTAAGCACCTCCGGATCGGTGCACCGCGCGTTCATCAGCCGCCGCTGGCACATGCCGCCCGCCATGATGAGGATCGACTCGCCGAGCCGTGCGAGCCTCCCCTCGTCGTGCGCGGCGGGAACGATGATCTTCAACGCCCGCACGAGTTGCCCGCGCAGACGATCGTCCATCGCATCGAAGATCTCGGCGATCCGCTGGTTGCGGTTCGCCTCGGCCATGATTTCGGCAATCAGCCGCGTGTCGTTCAGGTCGTTGCACGCAATGAAGCGCGCGATCCAGTCGCGCACCATCGTGCGATCGGCCGTGCAACGCGCCGCACACAGTTCGTCACCAGCCAGAAACTCGTCGAGATCGTGTTCGACCAAGGCGGCGACGATCGCCTCCTTGTTGGCGAAGTCACGATAGATCTGACCGACCAATACACCCGATCGCTCGGAGAGTTTGGCCATGCTGGTGGCATGGAAACCGTGCTCCGCAAAAAGTTCCCGCGCGGCCTGAACAATTTTCGCTCGGCGCGCGTTTGCTTTTCCATTCCGGTCGAGGATCAGCGTGGTGTCAGGGTCGGGACACCCTTCTTTACAATGCTGCATCAATTTGTGCCGACCATCTTCTTCCCAGCTTGACGATGCCACCTGTTCGCAGTAGCAGCATTCGTGAGTGAGCGATCACTCACACACTTCATAAGAGATGTCCATGCCGAAAATGGGGCCGAAAACGGGGTTCGCGGTCGCCGCGATGATGCTGGTGCCGCTTGCGGCGTGCGGCGGCGGGAACGACGCCGAAAAACAGCAGCAACAACAGCAGGCTCAGGCCGGGCCGCCGCAAGTGAGCGTGCTGGCCGTGCAGCCGCAGTCGGTAACGCTGACCACGACCTTGCCGGGGCGGACGACCGCCTTCGAAACGTCGGAGGTGCGTCCGCAGGTCAACGGCCTCGTCACTGCGCGCCTTTTCACCGAGGGCGACCTCGTTCGCGCCGGGCAGCCGCTCTACCGCGTCGACTCGCAGCCGTACCAGGCGCAGGTCGCCAGCGCGCGTGCCGCCGTGGCGCGCGCCCGCGCGGCGATCGCGTCGAGCGCCGCGCTCCAGCGCCGCTACGGCGAGCTGGTCAAGATCAACGCGATCGCGCGGCAGGATTACGAGAACGCGGTCACGACCGCCGCGCAGGCGCAGGCGGACGTCGCCGCGCAGCAGGCGGCGCTGCGGTCGGCGCAGATCGATCTCGCCCGCACCACGATCCGTGCGCCGATCTCCGGCCGGATCGGCCGATCGGTGGCGACCACCGGCGCGCTGGTCAGCGCGGCGCAGACCACGCCGCTGACCACGATCCAGCGGCTCGACCCGATCTACGTCGACGTCTCGCAATCGAGCGCCGACCTGCTCAAGCTGCGTCAGCAGATTGCCGCCGGCGATCTGGCGCGCGGCGGCACCGCGGCGCGCGTCCGGCTGCGGCTGGAGGACGGCTCGGTCTATCCGATCGAGGGCAAGCTGCAGTTCGCCGACGTCAGCGTCGACCCGAACACCGGCACGCAGACGATCCGCGCATTGTTCCCGAACCCCAAGGGGCTGTTGCTGCCGGGCATGTATGTCCGCGCCGAACTGGTCGAGGGGACGAAGGACAATGCGATCCTGGTGCCGCAGCGCGCGGTCACGCGTGACGAGCGCGGCAATCCCACTGCTCTGGTCGTCGGTGCCGACGGCAAGCTCCAGCCGCGCCAGCTGACCGCACCGCGCACGATCGGCGAGGACTGGCTGGTCACCGCCGGGCTCAATCCGGGCGACAAGGTGGTCATGGAGGGCGCGATGATGCTGCGCCCCGGGATGCCCGTGAAGGCCGTCCCGTACAATCCGAATGCCAAGCCCGCCCAACCCGGTGCGCCGGGCGGTGCCGCGCAGGGCCAGCAGGCCCAGGGGAAGTAACGCCGCATGTCGCGCTTTTTCATCGACCGGCCCATCTTCGCATGGGTCATCGCCATGGTGCTCATGCTGGCGGGGATCATCGCGATCCGCAGCCTGCCGATCGCCCAATTCCCCGAGATCGCGCCCCCGGCGGTCGCGATCGCCGCCACCTATCCGGGCGCCGACGCCGAAACGCTCGAGCGCACCACCACGCAGATCATCGAGCAGCAGCTGCGCGGCATCGACAATCTGCGCTACTTCTCGTCGTCCTCCTCGTCGGCGGGCGTGGTCACGATCACGCTGACCTTCGAACAGGGCACCGATCCTGACATCGCGCAGGTGCAGGTTCAGAACAAGTTGCAGGCGGCGACGCCGCTGTTGCCGCAGGAAGTGCAGCGGCAGGGCATCCAGGTGACCAAGTCGGCGGCCAGCTTCCTGGCGGTCGTCGGGCTCGTCTCCACCGACGGCTCGCACAGCAACAACGATCTGGCCGACATGGTCGTGTCGAAGTTCCAGGATCCGATCAGCCGCATCAACGGCGTCGGCGAGTTGCAGGTGTTCGGCTCGCAATATGCGATGCGCATCTGGCTCGATCCGCTCAAGCTCAACAATTACGCGCTGACCGTCGCCGACGTGACCTCGGCGGTGCAGGCGCAGAACGCGCAGGTCTCCGCCGGTCAGATCGGTGCGCAGCCCGCCCCCAAGGAGCAGATGCTCAACGCGACCGTCTCGGTGCAGTCGCGGCTCCAGACACCCGAGCAGTTCGGTAATATCCGGCTGAAGACGGGGACGGACGGCGCGGTGGTTCGCCTGCGCGACGTCGCGCGGATCGAGATCGGTGCCGAGAATTACGGCTTCGACGTGCAATATAACGGCAAGCCGGCGTCGGGCTTCGGCGTCCGCCTGGCGGCGGGTGCCAACGCGCTCGACACCGTCGACCTGCTCAAGGCGCGCGTCGCCGACATCGGCAAGACGCTGCCCCCCGACGTGAAGGTCATCTATCCTTACGACATCACGCCGTTCGTGCGTCTGTCGGTGGAGCAGGTGATCCACACGCTGATCGAGGCGGTGGTGCTCGTCTTCCTCGTCATGTTCCTGTTCCTCCAGAACTGGCGCGCGACGTTGATTCCGACGATCGCGGTGCCGGTCGTGCTCCTCGGCACCTTCGCGGTGATGGCGCTGGCCGGATACACGATCAACACGCTGACCTTGTTCGGCATGGTGCTGGCGATCGGCTTGCTCGTCGACGACGCGATCGTCGTCGTCGAGAACGTCGAGCGCCTGATCGTCACCGAGCATCTCTCCCCGAAGGAGGCGGCGCGCAAGTCGATGGACGAGATCAGCAGCGCGCTGGTCGGCATCGGGCTTGTGCTGTCGGCGGTGTTCCTGCCAATGGCGTTCTTCGGCGGCTCGACCGGCGTGATCTATCGCCAGTTCTCGATCACGATCGTCTCGGCGATGGTGCTGTCGGTGCTGGTCGCCCTGATCCTGACGCCGGCGCTCTGCGCGACGATCCTCAAGCCGCACGACCCGAACAAGCAGGAAGGCAGGGGCCGCTGGCTCGCTTCTTCCGCTGGTTCAACGACAAGTTCGATAGCGCGCAGCATCGCTACGAGGGCGGGGTGAAGAGCACCGCGCGCCATTGGAAGCGTTCGCTGTTCGTCTATCTGCTGATCGTCGCGGGCATGGCGCTGATCTTCATCCGGCTGCCTTCGGGCTTCCTGCCGGACGAGGACCAGGGCTTCGTGATCGCGCTGGTGCAGGGACCGGCGGGCGCGAGCAGCGCGCGCACCGACAAGGGGCTGGCGATCACGCGTGACCACTTCCTCAAGCAGGAAGGCAAGAACGTCCAGGGCGTCTTCACGATCAACGGCTTCAGCTTCGCAGGACAGGGCCAGAACACCGGCCTCGTCTTCGTCAACCTGAAGCCGTGGGAAGACCGTTCGGGCGGCGACAATCGCGCACAGGCGATCGTCGGCCGTGCGATGGGCGCGCTGTCGCAATATAAGGACGGCTTGATCTTCGCGCTGATCCCGCCCGCGGTGCAGGAACTGGGCAACGCGACCGGCTTCGACGTGCAGCTGGTCGATACCGGCGGCATCGGACACGAAAAGCTGGTGCAGGCCCGCAACATGATGCTCGGCATGGCCGCGCAGGACAAAAGGCTGGCACAGGTCCGCCCGCTGAGCCTGGAGGACGCGCCGCAGCTCAAGGTCAAGATCGACGAGGACAAGGCGCGCGCGCTCGGCCTCGATCTGTCGGCGGTCAATACGACGATCGCGACCGCATGGGGCGGCGGGTACATCAACGACTTCATCGACCGCGGTCGCGTGAAGCGCGTGTATGTCCAGAACGACGCGCCGTATCGCATGTCGCCCGAGGATGTCGGTGAACTCTACGTTCGCGGTGCGAACGGGCAGATGGCGCCGTTCACCGCTTTCTCGACGCTCGAATGGGCCAATGCGCCGGTCTCGCTGACCCGCTACAACGGGCAGCCGGCGATGCAGCTGCAAGGCTCGCCGGGGCCGGGGCAGAGCACCGGTGCCGCGATGGAAGCGTTGCAGGAAATCCATGCGAAGCTGCCCCCGGGCACGACGCTGGAATGGACCGGCCTTTCCTATGAGGAACGGCTGTCGGGCGGGCAGGCGCCGGCGCTGTACGGGCTGTCGCTGCTGATCGTCTTCCTTTGCCTTGCCGCGCTGTACGAAAGCTGGTCGGTGCCGATCTCGGTCCTGCTGGTCGTCCCGCTCGGCATCATCGGTGCGGTGCTCGCCGCATGGCTGACCGGGCTGAACAAGGACATCTACCTGCAGGTCGGGCTCATCACCACGATCGGCGTGTCCGCCAAGAACGCGATCCTGATCGTCGAATTCGCCGAAGAGCGGATCGCCGAGGGGCTGAGCGCCTTCGACGCGGCGGTGGAGGCGGCCAAGCTGCGCTTGCGCCCGATCCTGATGACCAGCCTCGCCTTCGTGTTCGGCGTGATGCCGCTCGCGATATCGACCGGCGCGGGTGCGGGTGGCCAGAACGCCATCGGCCGCGCGGTGGTCGGCGGCATGTTGTCCGCGACGGTGCTGGCGATCTTCTTCGTGCCGATGTTCTTCGTCGTCGTGCTGCGCTTGTTCGGGCACGGCAAGGACGAGAAGACGCCGCACGACGACGCGCCTGCCCATGACGATCGTCCCACGGGCGACACCGCCCATCAGGGAGCCTGACGTGAAGAGTTCCTCGTTCCTCGCTGCGCTGGCCCTGACCAGCGCGCTCGCCGGGTGCAACATGGCACCCAAATACGAACGCCCGACCGGTTCGGTGCCGCTCGCCCTGCCGGAAGGCGGCGTGTACCCGCGCGCCGCCACCGACGCGCCCGACGTGACGCAGATCGGCTGGCGCGACTTCTTCCTCGATCCCCGGCTGCGGCAGGTGATCGAGACGTCGCTCGCCAACAATCGCGACCTGCGCGTCGCGGCGGCCAATGTGCTTCAGGCGCGCGCGCAATATCGCGTCCAGCGCTCCGCGATCGTCCCGACCACCGGCGTCACCGGCTCGGCGACCTATACCAACAACCTGT